>CAZKJZ010000160.1:0-5119 GCA_964553145.1 uncultured Frigidibacter sp.
CTGCACCGGCGCCCGCCGCACCGCCGCGCCCCGGACTTGATCCGGGGCCTCGTGGTCGGGCAGAGGCCCCGGATCAAGTCCGGGGCGGGCCGCAGGGCTGGGCGCGGTGCGCCTCCCCTCCCCCTTGTGGGGAGGGGATGGGGGTGGGGGGCGGCGGCACGGCTGCAGAACAGGGAGACATTCCTGTTCGCATCAGGCCGGAGGAAGACTAGGGCGCCCGGGATCGGTGGGAAGCATTCCGACGAACCGATCTTACCGACGCACGGGTTCCAGCGTCGAGCGGGCATCGGCATGCTAGCGCCAAGCGGGGGCGATGGCAAACGGGGGGCGCGTGCCCCCCACCCCATCCCTCCCCACAAGGGGGAGGGCGAGGGCAGGTCACGGGCCTTGGTGCCATGGGCGGCAGTCGGGCGCAGGGCTGTGGTAAGGGGTATGCCACGGGTCATGGCCTCTCCTCCTCCAGCGCCCGGGCGGTGGCGGAGGCCATAAGGGTGATGTCGTCGGGCATGACATTCAGCGTGACCGAGATGCGCAGGCGGGCGCTGCCCACCGGCACGGTCGGCGGGCGGATGGCGCGGATGTCGAACCCCTGCGCCTGCAGGCGGGCGGCGATGCGGGCGGTGCGGTCGTTGCCGCCGGTCAGGATCGGGATGATCTGGCTGCCGCTGGTCGGCTGGCCCAAGGCGTCCGCCAATGTCCGGTTGGCCAGGTCGATGCGCGACCAGAGGGCGTCGCGCCGCGCCGGGTCATCGTGAAGGATCCTGAGCGCCGCCGCCACGGTCGCGGCCTGAAGGGGCGAGGGGGCGGTGGCATAGATGAAGGGCCGCGCCCGGTTGACCAGCATGTCGCAGATCACCGGATCGGCGGCGACCAGCGCCCCCGCCGACCCCAGCGCCTTGCCGCAGGTATGCAGGATGATGACATTCTCACGCCCCTCCAGCCCCGCATTGGTATCGGCCGCCAGCCCGCGACCGTCCGGCCCGTGAACGCCGGTCGCATGGGCCTCGTCGACCACCAGAAAGGCATCGTGGCGGTCGGCGATGGCGGCCAGATCGGCCAGGGGCGCCTGATCGCCGTCCATGGAATAAAGGCTTTCGACCGCGATCCAGACCTGCCCTTTGCCGCCACCCGCGCGCCAGTCGCGGACCCTGTCCTCGACCGCCGTCGCGTCATTATGGGCGGCGGCGCGTACCGTGGCGCGGCTGCCCTGCAGGCCCGCATGGACGCTGGCATGGATCAGCGCATCATGCACCACCAGATCGCCCCGCCCCGGCAGGGTGGAAAAAAGCGCATGGTTGGCGGCAAAGCCCGCCCCCATATAGAGAACCCGGCGCGCGCCGAAAAAGGCGGCGGCCTGTTCCTCCAGCGCCTCATGTTCAGGATGATTGCCGCGCAACAGGCGCGAACCACCGGCGCCGACCTGCACGCCGCGCTGCAGGGCCGCCATCACCGCCGCCGCTAGTTCAGGCGAGGCAGCCAGCCCCAGATAGTCGTTCGAGCTGAAATCAAGCCCCGCGCGGGCGATCAGCTGGCGGCGGCGGCCCTTATGCGCCAGCCGCTCCAGCGCTTCTGCAAAGCGGGCAAGGTCGGCGGCCATCAGGCCCCGCCTTCGGCCCTGAGCCCAAGCCGCGCCATCAGCCGCATGTCGCGGTCGTCGCCCGCATTGGCGGCAGTCAGAAGCGTGTCGCCCATGAAGATCGAATTGGCCCCGGCCAGAAAACACAGCGCCTGCAATTCGTCCGACATATCCTTGCGCCCCGCCGACAGGCGGACATGGGCGGCGGGCATCAGGATGCGGGCCAGGGCGATGACGCGCACGAATTCGATCGGATCGACCGGCTCGGCGTTCGACAGGCGCGTGCCGGGCACGGGGATCAGCATGTTGATCGGCACGCTTTCGGGCGGCACCGGCAGGTTGGCCAGCGTCACCAGCATGTCGACCCGGTCCGTGGCATTTTCGCCCATGCCCAGAATGCCGCCGGAACAGACCTTGATCCCGGCCATGCGGACATTGTCCAGCGTCTGCAGCCGGTCGGCAAAGCTGCGGGTAGTGATGATCTCGCTGTAATAGCGTTCCGACGTGTCGGTATTGTGGTTGTAATAGTCCAGCCCCGCCTCGGCCAAAGTCCCGGCCTGTTCGGGGGTCAGCATGCCCAGCGTCATGCAGGTTTCCAGCCCCAATTCCCGCACGCCACGGATCATGGCCACGACCATGTCCATGTCGCGGTCCTTGGGGCTGCGCCATGCGGCCCCCATGCAATAGCGGGTGGCGCCGCCTTCCTTGGCCTTCCGCGCCTCGGCCAGCACACGCTCGACCTCCATCAGCTTTGACGCTTTCAGGCCGGATGTGGCGCTGGACGACTGGCTGCAATAGCCGCAATCCTCGGGGCAGCCGCCGGTCTTGATACTCAGCAGTTTCGACAGCTGGATTTCGTTGGCGTCGAAATTTTCGCGGTGAACGGTTTGCGCACGGAACAGAAGATCGTTGAACGGCAGGTCATAAAGCGCCTGCGCCTGATCCAGCGTCCATCGCTGGACGGGCGGTTCGCCTGCGGGGCCTGCATCGGCGGGCAGACGGAAGGACAGGCTGGGCGCGGGTCTGTCGTCAAGGCTCATCGGCACGGCACTCCGGTCAGGGCAGGTGATTATAGATAATCTGGTCAGGTCCCTATTTTTTGGCTAGATACCGGGTCCGGGCAGGTGATGCACGCGCAAATATCATAGATAATCTATAGTCATGGGCGAGACGACAGCAGAACGGATTGCGGGCCATTTGGCCGAGCGGATCGTTGCGGGGGGGCTGGAACCGGGCGCCGCCCTGCGGCAGGACCATCTGGCGGCGGAATTCGGTGCCAGCCATGTGCCGGTGCGCGAGGCGCTGGCGATGCTTTGCGCGCGGGGGCTGGCGGTCAGCGTGCCGCGCCGGGGGGTGCAGGTGGCGCCGCTGGACCCGGCCAGTATGCAAGAGACGGTCGAGATTCGGGCGGCGCTGGAATGTCTGGCCTTGGGCCATGCCGCGCCCCGCCTGAATGCTGCGGCGTTCGAGCGGATCGAGGCTGCACTCGCCGATGGCGACCGCGCCCAGACCCTGCCGGACTGGGAGGCGGCGAACCGCGCCTTTCACGCCAGCCTGGTCGCGCCCTGCCGGATGCCGCGCCTTTTGGCGATGCTGGCTGACCTGCAGCTGGCCAATTCACGCATCATCTTTGCCACCGCCCGCGCGCAGGGCTGGCGGCCCGGATCGGGGCAGGCCCACCGGCAGATCGTCGCGGCGCTGCGCCAAAAGGATGTCGCCCGGGCGCAGACCCTTCTGAACCGTCATATCCGCGGGCTGGAGCGGGGGCTGGCGGGGGACGAGGTGTAGGGCGTCGCTGGTGGCGGGCAAAGCGTCGCTTCCGGGCTGCTTTTCCCTTGCCATGCCCGGCCCTGTCGGCTACCCAGACCGCGACAGGATCGGGAGAAGCCGTCCGGGCCACCCGCCCGCCGGTGCCGAAGGAGCAACCGCCCCGGTAAACTCTCAGGCTAAAGGACCGTCCTGTCGACGGACTCTGGAGAGACCCCGGACGTGATCCGGGGCGCCGAAGGGATAACGATCTCAGGCGCAAGGGACAGAGGGGGCATCGCGGGGGGCGGCGAAATCCGTCCCGGAAACGGTGCCGGATCGATCCGACCGGCGGGAACAGGGGAGGGCGGCGATGGCCGACCTGAAACGCACGGTCTTTTATGACCTGCATCTGGAACTGGGTGCCCGCATGGTGCCGTTCGCGGGCTATGACATGCCTGTCCAATATCCGATGGGCGTTCTGAAGGAACATCTGCACACGCGGGGGGCTGCGGGTCTGTTTGACGTCAGCCATATGGGCCAGGTGATGCTGGTGCCAAAGTCGGGCCTTTGTCAGGATGCGGCTTTGGCGCTGGAACGGCTGGTGCCCGTGGATGTGGCGGGGCTGGCGCAGGGGCGGCAGCGTTATGGCATGTTCACCAATGAAGCGGGCGGCATTCTGGACGATCTGATGGTCGCCAACCGGGGCGACCACCTTTTCGTCGTTGTTAATGCCGCCTGCAAGGATCAGGATATCGCCCATATGCGGGCGCATCTGTCGGATGCCTGCGACGTGCTGCCGGTCACGGACCGCGCGCTTTTGGCCCTGCAGGGGCCGGGGGCCGAGGCGGCGCTGGCCGCATTGGCGCCGGGCGTCGCGGCGATGCGGTTCATGGATGTGGCGGTTCTGCCCTGGGGTGGGGGCGATCTCTGGATCTCGCGGTCAGGCTATACGGGCGAAGACGGGTTTGAAATCTCGGTGCCGGATACCGTGGCTGTCGATTTCGCCCGCGCTCTGCTGGCGCGGCCCGGGGTTGCGCCCATCGGCCTTGGTGCGCGCGACAGCCTGCGGCTGGAGGCGGGCCTCTGCCTTTACGGTCATGACATCGATGAAGGCACCAGCCCAGTCGAGGGCAATCTGACCTGGGCGATCCAGAAGGTCCGCCGCACCGGCGGCGCGCGGGTAGGGGGCTTTCCCGGTGCTGCGCGCATCCTGCGCGAGCTGGACGGCGGCCCCGCCCGTCGCCGTGTCGGCCTCTGCCCCGAGGGCCGCGCGCCGATGCGCGAGGGCACGGTGATCTTTGCGGCAGCCGAAGGCGGCGACCCGATCGGCACCGTCACTTCGGGCGGGTTCGGCCCCTCGATCGAGGCGCCGATGGCGATGGCCTATCTGCCCGCCGATCTGGCCGAAGGCGCCACGGTCTGGGGCGATGTGCGCGGCAAGCGCCTGCCAGCCCTGATTGCGCCGATGCCCTTCCACCCCACATCCTACAAACGCTGACTGAACGGGAGCTTTCCGATGACGATCAAATATACCGAAGACCATGAATGGCTGCGCGTCGATGGCGACCTGGTCACCGTGGGCATCACCGAACATGCCGCCGAACAGCTGGGCGACGTGGTCTTTGTCGAACTGCCGACGGTCGAGACGGTCCTGGCCACGGGTGACGAGGCGGCGGTGATCGAAAGCGTCAAGGCCGCCTCCGACATTCTGGCCCCGGTCGATGGCGAGGTGGTCGAGGTCAACCAGAAGATCGTCGACAACCCCGGTCTGGTGAACGAGGACCCGCTGGGGGC
>CAZKJZ010000161.1:0-5097 GCA_964553145.1 uncultured Frigidibacter sp.
CCAGCGCCGCCAGATCCTCGACCGACGTATGGCCAAAGGCGTGATCCTCGTCCGCCGGGCGCGCCGCATAAAGGATCGCCATCAGCCCGCCCAGCGACATCATCAGATCCAGCGCGCTGTCGGCCAGCGAGGCCGCGACCGAAAGCGATTGGGTCGTTCCCAGCGCCCACAGCTTCAGCCCGACCAGCGCCAGCGCCACCAGAACCGAGGCAGCGCCCGCCGAGAGGTTCATTGCCGTTGTGTGCCTGATGCTCATTCCGCCTCCGATCCGTCTGGGGTCGGCTGGTTACTCGCGTATTTCGTCCGGATCAACGCCCCAGACCCGGGTTTTTTCGACCCACCCGTCCTGGCCCTGTGCGGACATCTGGCACCAGTCGCGGGTGCAGGCACCCAGTTCGCCGATGACGCCTTCGGCTGCCACGGCGACCACCTGCGACCGGCTGTCGGCGCTGGCGTGCAGTTCGGTCTTGGGCTCGGTCACGACCAAGGTCCGCACACCTGACAGCATCGTGTAATAGATCCAGCCCCCCTGCCCCTCCATATCCTCGACCCGGCGCCAATGTTCGAATTCGCCGGTCACCCGCAAAGGATAGTCGCGATGGCGGAAAACCCAGTCGATCCGGTGTTCCAGGCTGGGGCCGCGCCGGACATTGCCTTCGCCGGTCTTCAGCGAGACATAGCGCGGCATCGGCAGGTTGGTCACCGGACCAAGCGCGCCCGTCGTACCTGCCGCTGCCTCCTCTGCCCGGGTGGCCACCGGCCCGGCAAGGAGTGCGGCAAACAGCGCCACACCGCAAAGACCCGTCACTTTTGCCTGTTTCATTCCGTTCGCCCGGTCCGATCTGCGTTTCGGGCTTGTCGCCCGTTCGATTGCACTGCACTTTGCCAGCAGGCGCGCGATTGTGGAAGAGAGGAGCCTCCGCATCATGACATCGAAACGACTGACAGTGGTGGTCACCCGCAGGCTGCCCGAGCCGGTCGAAAGCCGCATGAAGGACCTGTTCGATGTAGAGCTTAGCGATGGCGATCATCCGCTAACGCGGGACGAGCTGGTCGACGCCATGCGCCGCGCCGATGTGCTGGTGCCGACGATCACCGACCATATCGATGCCGCCATGCTGGCGCAGGCGGGCGACCGGCTGAAACTGATCGCCAACTATGGGGCGGGGGTCGACAATATCGACATTTCGACCGCCCGCCAGCGCGGCATTCTGGTGTCGAATACGCCGGGTGTCCTGACCGAGGACACGGCGGACATGGTCATTGCGCTGATGCTGGCCGTCATCCGCCGCATCCCCGAAGGGTTGGCGGTGATGCAGTCGGGCGACTGGCAGGGCTGGTCGCCGACCGCCTTCCTGGGTGGCCGTCTGGGCGGGCGGCGGCTGGGCATCCTGGGCATGGGCCGCATCGGCCAGGCCGTGGCGCGGCGGGCGCGGGTGTTCGGCATGCAGATCCATTACCACAACCGCCGCCGCCTGCGCCCCGAGATCGAGGCCGACCTGGGCGCCACCTGGTGGGAAAGCCTGGACCAGATGGTCGCGCGGATGGATGTCGTGTCGGTCAATTGCCCGCATACGCCCTCGACCTTTCATCAGATCAATGCGCGGCGGCTGAAGCTGATGAAACCGACCGCGATCCTGATCAATACCTCGCGCGGCGAGGTCGTGGATGAAAACGCCCTGACGCGCGCCCTGCGGTCCGGGGAACTGGCGGGGGCGGGGCTGGATGTCTATGAACAGGGCACCAAGGTGAACCCGCGCCTGCGCGCCCAGCCGAACGTGGTCCTGCTGCCGCATATGGGCTCGGCCACGCTGGAAGGGCGGATCGAGATGGGCGAGAAAGTCATCATCAATATCAAGACCTTTGCCGATGGCCACCGCCCGCCGGATCAGGTCGTGCCGGGGATGCTGTAGGGGCGTCCGCAACATTCCACCCGGCGATCATATTGTCGCCTGAATCCTGTAGGATCTCACCCCCAGATTGTTCTGGTGGTGGGTGCCATGTCCAAGATGTTCTTTCTGCCTTTCATCGCCATCGCCGGTATCGCGGTGGCGGGTGTCGACTATGTCAACCAGTCGCGCGTGACCGGGCTTGCGCTTGGGACGATGGGCGTTGGTACCTATGTCTCCTCGATCGGGGAACGTTATCTGTGGCAGCGCCAGACGATGGTCGCCGCCGCCGAGCGTGCGGCATTGCGTCAGGCGCCGATGCGCCAGCACCTGCCCGAAACCCTGGCCGGGTGGGAGATGCGCGAATGGAACCCCGAAGATCGCGCGCAGCTTTTTCCGACCGAAGACCCCGCAGCCAGCCTGCCCAAGGAACTGCGCGAGGAGCGGACCATGTCGGCCCTTCTGGCAGCCGACGCAAGGATCGGGGAAGAGCGGGAAAGAAACGAAATCCGCTTCTACCAAAAGGGTGACAGCCTGATCGCCTTGCGGCTGACGCTGGTCACGTCGGGTGGCATCGGGCTGAACCCGGTCAGCGGCATGGCCATGAACATGGTCAACGGCAATATCGAGGCGATGTCGGGCAAGGAAGGGTTCGCCGTGGTTCAGGGTGTCGCCTTCCGGCGCGAACTGGGCCTGTTCGGTGGTATGACCGAGACGGGCGAGGAGCCAAGCGTGCGGATCTTCACCGCCCAGATGGGGGCCGACCTGCGCCTGTCGCTGCGTGCCCGCGCCGCGGATCAGGACATAAAAGAGCTGCTGGCGGCGATTGATTTCGACCGGCTGAATGCCATCCTGACCGAACCCCTGCCGAATGTCGGCAAGAATGCCCCCGCGCTGGCGCCAGAGGATGAACAGGCCAAGGCCGATCAGCTGGTGGCCGCCGAATCCGCCGCCGTGATCGGCAAAGGCCGCGCGTCCGAAGCTGCGTTGATTGCCGCAGGCCAGGCGCTGAACCCGAAAAGGCAGGCCAACGACGCCCCGGTTCCCGCTGCCGCCAGCCCAGCGGGCGGGCTTCTGGGCGGCCTGATGGGCATGTTCTCAAAATCCTCGGACCCGGCACCCCAGGCTGGGGCAGAGGCCGAGGCAGCCCCTGCCGACAGCGGCAAGCCTGCCATCGGACTGACCCAGCAGGGATGCGTCCGGCGCGCGGGTATCCGTGTCTGCGCCGAGGGCGGCTGAGCCGCCGCCCTCGTCACACTTGCGTTCGGTCAGGCCCAGAGCCGCCGGACAGGCGGCATCAGCCACAGGGCCAGCCCGTCCACCACCATCACCGCCACGAGCGTCAGCCCCAGAACCGGGAAGGCCATCGACAGGGCCAGTGCGATCAGCATCACGCCGCGCGCCAGGGGCACATCGGCGGGCCGGGGCGGGGCGGCCAGGCGTGCAGCGCCAGCGGGGCGGCGTTTCCACCACAAGACCAGACCGCTGATGCAGATCAGCAGGATCAGCGCGCAAAATGTCCAGTTCAGCGCGATGTTCCACCAGCCCATCTGCCCTTCGTGAAAGGCGATGCCGACGGCCATCGCCTTGCCGCCCGCCGGATAGTCGGCAAAGCGCACATCGGCCAGCACCTTGCCGGTATATTGATCGATATGAACCGTGCGGTCCGCCGTCGGGCTGGTGCTGTCATAGCTCATCGAATCCCGGCTCAGGGTCCAGACACCCTTGTCATCGGTGGGCGCCGACACCTGAACCCGGCCGGTGAACCCCAAGGCCCGCGCGCCAGCGATCACGCTGTCAAAGGTCTTGGGCGCCGCCATGGGGATCAGCTCGACCCCGACCTGCGATCCGCTCTCGGGCAGGGGGGTCCCTTCCAGCGTCCATGGCACCTCTGGGCGCGCCGTATGGTTCATGCTGGCGTGGCGTGCATCCGACAGGGGCACATTGTCCCACTTTTCCGCCGGAAAGGTCGACCAGGCCTGTACATATTTGCCGCCCCATATCCCCGCCCAGGCCAGGCCCGAGATCAGGAACAGGGTCAACAGGCCCGAGATCCAGGTCCCCGCCACGACATGCAGCGATTTCCACAGGGCGCGGCCCCGCGCCGGCAGCCGCGGCACCAGCATGTCGCGAACCCCGCGCCCGTTCCGTGGCCAGGCCAGATAAAGGCCTGTGACAACCATCATCAGCCCCAGGCTGGCGGCACCTTCGACCAGAAGGTCGCCCCAGCCGCCGTCAGTGCCCAGCAGGATCTCGCCATGCAGATGGGTCAGCCATTCGTTCCAGGTGCCGCTTTCCGGCCGGTCAGACAGGATCGTGCCGCGATAGGGATCGACGGCCAGCATCAGGGCGCCATCGCCGGTCTGAAGGCGAAGGAGGGTGGGGGTGGTCTGGTCATAGGCGGTGATGACCTTGTCCACGCTGGCGCCCGGATGGGTGGCGCTGGCGCTGGCGATCTGGTCGGCGATGGTCAGTACCGGCCCATCCGGCACGACCGCGATCCGATCGCCATATTCGGGGGCGATCGCGGTGAACCAGATGATCAGCGCGCCGGTGGTGGCCAGCATCATCAGGAAGGGGATCACATAAAGGCCAGCATAGAAGTGCCAGCGCCAGACAGCAAAATACAAAGCGTCGGCGCGTGTGGCGCCGGGGGACGCCGCAGCGCCCGGAAGATCGGTCGGGGTCATGGAATGCTCCTGAAATCCATTGAAAAGGCACGCCTTTCCGGCGTGGCCCGATGCAGATTGGATCACAGGGTCAGGGGCGGTCCCCGAACATCGGGCCGCAGGGCGCGGGGGGCAGAGCGGGGGGCAAGGGCGCGCGGCCAGTCGATCGCACCGGGTGCCGCCAGCGCCACAGGCAAGGGCAGGCTGGCTGCAGGCGCCAGAAGGGGCGCGGCTGTCTGGGCAAAGCTGCAATCATGGGTGCCGAGCGCGGATTTGCCGTCCTTGGCCGGAACCGGCACGCCGTCGGCGCCCACGGTCACCATGACCGGCCCGTCGCCTGAACAGAGCGCCAGAACCACCCCGCCATCCGCCATCCGCGTTGGCATCAGGCCGGGGGACAGGACGGACCAGACCAGCATGGCCATCAGGCAAAGGCTGATGGTCACCGCTTCTAGCCCGCTGGTCAGGGTCATTCTGCGCATGGGTCCGCTGATAGGACGGGCCGGGCAATGGGTCAACTGCGGCGGAACAGCGCTGGT
>CAZKJZ010000162.1:0-5052 GCA_964553145.1 uncultured Frigidibacter sp.
CCCCGCCAGTCGGTCGTGTCGGGGTCGGTCCGCGCCAAAAGGGTCATCACATGGGTGCGTGCCGCATGGGTGATCCAGGTCTTGTTGCCCGTCACCAGCCAGTCGGCCCCGTCCCGCACCGCGCGGGTGCGCAGGCTGCCAAGGTCCGACCCGGTGTTCGGTTCGGTAAAGACGGCGGTGGGCAGGATCTCTCCGCTGGCCAGTTTCGGCAGCCAATGGGCCTTTTGCGCCTCGGTCCCGCCGCAGAGGATCAGTTCGGCGGCAATCTCGCTGCGGGTGCCCAGACTGCCGACGCCGATATAGCCGCGCGACAATTCCTCGCTGACCACGACCATCGAGGCTTTGGACAGGCCGAGGCCGCCGTGTTCCTCGGGGATGGTCAGGCCAAAGACGCCAAGATCGGCCAGCGCGCGGATCACCTCTATCGGGATCAGCTCGTCGCGCAAATGCCAGCCATGGGCATGGGGCACGACCTGTTCGTCCGCAAAGCGGCGGAACTGGTCCCGGATCATCTCCAGTTCTTCGTCCAGCCCGCTGGCGCCAAAGGTCGCGGCGCCCTGTGCGGCCCGCATCAGGCCGACCAAGGCAGTGCGCGCGCCCGGGCTGTTGCCGCCCGCAATCAAAGCCGCTGCCGCCCCGTCGGGCTGCCAGTCCAGACCCAGGTCGGACAGGCGCGCCATCTCGCCCTGGCTCATCGGGATGCCGCCAGCGATCTGGGCCAGATATTCGCCGAAAGCGATCTGCAGGATCAGCGCCTCGGTCAGGCCAAAGCGGCCCTGCTGATCCAGCCGCGCAGCCCAGCCCTGCATCTGCCGCAAGGCCTCGACATAGGTTGCCAGCCACGACAGGGCATGGGCGGCGAACTGATGTTCCTCCAGCGCCAGGGCCGAGACCCGCCCCTCGTGACTGACCTGCCCCCGCACCGACCCGCGGGCCTGGTCCAGCAGCCGGTCCAGCACCGGCAGCACGTCGGATGTCAGGCCCAGAAGATCGGCCAGCACCGGCGATGCGGCAGGCGTCGCTCCATCATGCGGCATGGCGGGCTCCTTTTTCTGCATCCGCATTCTGATAGCCTCTTTGCAATTGCAGCGCAATAATAATTCAAACTACAATCGTCCGGCGACCTAAAATATCCAACCAGCCAACAAAACGGGCAGGACTCCAGCCCTGCCCTTCATCTGTTCGCAAATATCCCACGGGGGTGCGGGGGTGTGAAACCCCCGCTTCCGCGCCTGTCAGCCGATCGCCGCTGCCTTAACGCCCGCGTCGATGTGGGGCACATATTGCGCAAAATTGCCGACGAACATGTTCACCAGCTTGCGCGCCTGCGCGTCATAGGCGGCAGGGTCGGCCCAGGTGCGGCGCGGGTCCAGCAGCGCCTCATCGACGCCGGGCACCGCCACGGGCACTTCAAAACCAAAGTTCGGGTCCTTGCGGAACTTCACCCCGTTCAGCGACCCGTCCAGCGCCGCAGTCAACAGCGCCCGCGTCGCCCTGATCGGCATGCGCTTGCCGGTGCCATAGGCGCCGCCGGTCCATCCGGTATTCACCAGCCAGCAATCGGCACCATGAAGCGCAATCTGATCCTGCAAAAGCTTGCCATACACCTCTGGGCGGCGCGGCATGAAGGGGGCGCCGAAGCAGGTTGAAAAGGTCGGCTGCGGTTCGGTCACGCCGCGTTCGGTGCCCGCAACCTTGGACGTGAAGCCTGACAGGAAGTGATACATGGCCTGCGCGGGCGTCAGCCGGGCGATGGGGGGCAGAACACCGAACGCATCGCAGGTCAGCATGATCACATTCTTCGGATGACCGCCGAGAGAGGTGGGCGAGGCATTCGAGATCGCGTCCAGCGGATAGGCGACGCGGGTGTTGGCGGTCAGGCTGTCGTCGTCGAAATCCAGTTCCAGCGTTTCGGGGTCGAACACCATGTTTTCGACGACCGAGGCAAAGCGGTGGGTCGTGGCGTAGATTTCGGGCTCTGCCTCGGCCGACAGGTTGATGGTCTTGGCATAGCAGCCGCCTTCGAAATTGAAGGTACCCTTGCCCGACCAGCCATGTTCGTCATCCCCGATCAGCGTCCGGGACGGATCGGCCGACAGGGTGGTCTTGCCGGTGCCGGAAAGGCCGAAGAAAATCGCCGTATCGTCGGGATTGCCGATCGCATGGTTGGCCGAACAATGCATGGCCATGACGCCCTTGCCCGGCAGGATATAGTTCAAAAGGGTGAAGACCGCCTTCTTGTTTTCGCCGGCATAGGCGGTGTTGGCGATCAGGATCAGCTTCTTGTCGAAATTCAGCGCAATCACCGTTTCGGTCCGGCAGCCGTGCCGGGCAGGGTCGACCTGGAAGGACGGGCAGTTCAGAATGGTGAATTCGGGGCTGAATTCGTCCAGTTCCGCCGCTGTCGGGCGGCGCAGCAGATGGCGGATGAAAAGGCCATGCCACGCAAGTTCGGTCACCACCCGCACATCCAGACGATGGTCGGCATCGGCGCCGGCAAAGAGGTCCTGCACGAAATAGTCGCGGCCCTGCATATGGGCCAGCATGTCCTGATGCAGCCGGTCAAAGGCCGCCGCATCCATCGGCGCATTGTTGTCCCACCAGATCGTGTCTTCGACCGACGGTGTGCGGACCACGAATTTGTCCTTGGGCGACCGGCCGGTGTGCTTGCCGGTCGACACCAGCAATGCGCCGCCGCGCCCCAGCGTTCCTTCCGACCGTTTCAGCGCCGCTTCGACCAGCGCAGGCTCGCCCAGGTTGTAATAGACATGACCGAGCCCCGGAATTCCCTGGTCCTGAAGCCGTTGGGCGGGGTTCACGCGTCCTGTCATCATTCGCTTGCTCCTGCAGCCGCGCATGCGGCGATTGGGGTCACCGACCCGTCCGCCGCCTCCCGATCCTGCGGGATATCGCACTGCGAACGGTTCACACCTTTGACTAACAGAAGCCTATCACATTGAACCAGAAGGATTTCTTCCTGTTAGCGCCAACAGTCGCAACGTTAGCGCAACCATTTTTTTTGATGCGGCATTGTTGTCGGAATAGCGACAAGGACTGCGGCAATTCGGCAAGCCCCGCGAACAATCGCATGGCTGGAGGGGCCTACCGCTGCGGTGATTCGCAGTTACCAGTTGATTCCCCGGCCCGAAATAATGAAACTGCTGCCAAAACAAGGCAGAGCAGATAGGAACCGGATGATGTCGCGGATCGCGCTGGTGGATGATGACAGGAATATCCTGACATCCGTGTCGATGACGCTTGAGGCCGAAGGCTTCGAGGTCGAAACCTACAATGACGGACAGTCCGCACTGGATGCGTTCAACAAGCGCATGCCCGACATGGCGGTCCTGGACATCAAGATGCCCCGCATGGACGGGATGGACCTGTTGCAGCGCCTGCGGCAGAAAACCTCGATGCCGGTCATTTTCCTGACCTCTAAGGATGACGAGATCGACGAGGTTCTGGGTCTGCGCATGGGGGCGGACGATTACGTCAAGAAGCCCTTCAGCCAGCGACTGCTGGTCGAACGTATCCGCGCCCTTCTGCGCCGCCAGGAGGCCATCGCGACGGGCGAGGTCGCGACGACCGAAGAAACCAAGATCATGACGCGCGGCAACCTGACCATGGACCCGTTGCGCCATTCGGTCAGCTGGAAGGGCAAGGATGTCGCCCTGACCGTCACCGAATTCCTGCTGTTGCAGGCCCTGGCCCAGCGCCCGGGCTTTGTCAAAAGCCGCGATCAGCTGATGGATGTGGCCTATGACGATCAGGTCTATGTCGATGACCGCACGATCGACAGTCACATCAAGCGCTTGCGCAAGAAGATGCGGATGGTCGACGATGATTTCGGCGCGATCGAGACGCTTTATGGTATCGGTTATCGCTACAACGAAGAATGAGCGCAGCCTCGGGGTTCAAGGTGCGCGGCAAGCGTCATCATCGCGGTAATGTCGTTCTGGGTGAAGACTGGGTCGCGCCCGAAGGCACGGTCGATTCCGAACTGCGGGCGGGGCGCGAGCAGCGCAGTTTCGTTTCGCTGAACCGTTCGCCCCTGGCGCGCAAGATCATCACTTTCAACCTGATGGCGATGATCGTGCTGGTGGCCGGGGTTCTGTACCTGAACCCGTTCCGCAATTCGCTGGTCCTGCAGCGCGAAAGCGGCCTTGTCTCCGAAGCGCAGCTGATCGCCGATGTGTTCGAGGCGCAGATCGACGGCAAGGGGCCGGTCGATTTTGCGGCAGGTCAGGGCCTTGACGTGGTCAAGACCACCTCGGGGCTGGAATTGTCGCAGGGCGCGGAACTTCTGATCTATGATCAGGCCGGGCAACTGGTCAGCTCCAGCGTCGGCATGCCCCGGCAGGCGCCGGAAAAGGTGACGGGTTTGCAGCAGGATAAACGGTCGACCATCATCACCGATGTCCTGAACCGCGTCTGGGACGGGATTGCTCGCCTCTTGGCCGCGCGCCCCGCCCCAGACATGACGATCCGCCCCGAGGATATGGCCAAGGGGCTGGTCGCAGGCGCGCTGACCGGCAAGACGCAGGTCCATACTGGGCGTGATGCGGCGGGCGACGCGACCTTTACCGTCGTCACCCCGATCCGCCAGGACGGCAAGGTGGTGGGCGCCGCCGCCGTCACCTCGCGCGCGGGCGAGATCGACCGGCTGGTCCGGGTCGAACGCGAACAGGTCCTGCAGATGTTCGTCGTGGCGATCATCGTGTCGATCGGGCTGAGCCTGGTCCTTGCCTCGACCATCGCCAACCCGCTGTCGGACCTCGCCGCCGCAGCCGAACTTGGCCGTGACAAGAATGCCCGCAAGATGTCGCCCAATCGGGTGCGCATTCCCGACCTGACGGCACGTCCCGACGAAATCGGGCGGCTCTCTGGCGCCATGCGCGGCATGGTGGCAGCCCTTTACGAACGGATCGAGGGCAACGAACAGTTCGCCGCCGATGTGGCACACGAGATCAAGAACCCGCTTGCGTCGCTGCGGTCTGCCGTCGGCACGCTGCGGCTGGCCAAGCGCGAGGATCAGCGCGACAAGCTTCTGGA
>CAZKJZ010000163.1:0-4982 GCA_964553145.1 uncultured Frigidibacter sp.
GTCGAGGGGCTGTTCTGAGACATCTCGTCCGTTGTGGGCCGGGGCAGGGCGCGCTATGACGTGCCCGCCCCGATCCGACGGAGACTGACATGACCCTGCCGCCCAAGGCCCCCCGCGACTGCGCCGACATGGTCGAGGTCCGTTCCGGGATCGACGCGGTCGACGCTGAACTTGTGGCGCTTCTGGCGCGGCGGGTGGCCTATATCGACCGGGCGGCGGAACTCAAAGGGCCGCTCAGCCTGCCCGCCCGCATCGACGCCCGTGTCGAAGAGGTGGTGGCCCGGGTCAAGGTGGCGGCGGTGGCGCAGGGGCTGGACGCCCGGCTGGCCGAACAGATGTGGCGCCAGCTGATCGACTGGTCGATCGCGCGCGAGGAAAAGGTTCTGGGGAAGGAAGCGGACGAATGACGGCCAAGGTGATTGACGGCAAGGCCTTTGCGGCCAGGGTCAGGGGCCAGGTGGCCGAGGATGTGGCGCGGCTGAAGGCCGAACATGGCCTGACCCCCGGCCTGGCCGTGGTTCTGGTGGGCGAAGACCCGGCCTCCAGCGTCTATGTGGCGTCCAAGGGCAAGTCGACGGTCGAGGTCGGCATGAATTCCTATGAACATAAACTGCCCGCCGATACGTCCGAGGCGGACCTGCTGGCGCTGATCCAGTCGCTGAATGCCGATGCGAAAGTGCATGGCATTCTGGTGCAGCTGCCGCTGCCGTCGCATCTGAACTCTGATCTGGTGATCAATGCCATCGACCCGGCCAAGGATGTGGACGGGTTCCATATTTCGAATGTCGGCCTTCTTGGCACAGGGCAAAAGTCGATGGTGCCTTGCACGCCGCTCGGTTGCCTGATGATGCTGCGCGATCACCATGGATCGCTTGCGGGCATGAATGCCGTGGTCGTCGGCCGGTCGAACATCGTCGGCAAGCCGATGGCGCAACTGCTTCTGGGCGACAGCTGCACCGTGACCATCGCGCACAGCCGCACCAGGGACCTGCCCGCCGTTTGCCGCGGTGCCGACATTCTGGTGGCCGCCGTGGGCCGGCCCGAGATGATCACCGGCGATTATGTGAAACCTGGTGCCACCGTGATCGATGTGGGCATCAACCGGATCGAACGGGACGGCAAGGCGCGGCTGGTCGGCGATGTCCAGTATGACAGCGCCGCGGCCGTCGCAGGCGCCATCACCCCGGTTCCCGGCGGCGTTGGCCCGATGACCATCGCCTGCCTTCTGGCCAATACGTTGACCGCCGCCGCCCGCGCCAACAACCTGCCCGAACCCAAGGGGCTGACGGCCTGATCCGCCGTCAGAACGGCACGGGCAGCAGCACCTTGCCGGTCAGGATCGCCAGCGCTTGCGCCCCGAACAGCGGGCGCAGGTTCCTGTGCCCCGCCTCCATCCCCCCGGTATAGGTGCCATAGGCGGGCAGGATCGCCCGCCGGTCATCGGTCAGAAAGGCGGGCCGCGACTGGCCCGCCAGCCGGACTTTCGGGTGGTAGTGGCCGGACAGTTCGCCCACCGCACCCGCCCGCGCGATATGGCGAAAGGTCAGGGGCCCCAGCCCCAGGTCGCGCCGATGCTCGCCCCCCAGCGCCACCGGCCCCGGATCATGGTTCCCTTCGATCCAGACCCAGCGCCGCCCGGCCATCATCCGCGCCAGCCACAGGCCTTCGGCCTCGGGCAGGTCGGCGGCCGCCAGATCGTCGAACGTGTCGCCCAGGCAGATGACCAGACGCGCCCCCGTCGCCCCCAGATCGGCATCGAGCCGCGCCAGCGTATCCGCCGTCTCATAAGGCGGGATCAGCCCACCCCCCAGCCGGGCGATCCTGGCCGAGCGGCCCAGATGCAGGTCCGCCACGACCAAGGCCTGCTGGTCCGGCCACCAGAGCGCGCCGGTCGGCAGCGCGACCAGCGCCGCACCACACAGATCAAACTCATATCCCTTGGCCCCGGCTTTCATTGTGGTCCATATATCCACGGGGGGAAGGGCCGATGCAATCGGCCCTCGGGGGGCCGTCAGCCCCCCGTGCCGACCCCCCCCCGCCGACCCCCGCCAACCCGGCTTCGGCCATCAGCCGCGCCGCCTCGGCCTCCATCAATCGCTCGCGTGCAGCGCCCTGAACCGGCACCTTGCCGATCTCGAAAAACATCGGCGCGGCCAGGGGCGTCACTCTCGGCAGCCGCAGGGTGCGGATATGGGGGCCGACCCGCGCCACCAGCGCCTCGATCCGCGAAAAATCGACCATGCCCCGCATGGCCTCGTCCCGCGTGACCTGCAACATCAGATGGCCGGGGTCGTACTTGCGCAAGGTGTCATAGAGGATATCGGTCGAAAAGGTCGCCTGCCGCCCCGACTTCCGCTGGCCGGGATGGTTACGCTCGATCAGCCCCGCAACCAGGGCGACATTGCGGAATGTGCGCTTCATCACCGCATTGCCCGCCAGCCATTCCTCCAACCCGGCGCGCAGGTGCTGCAGATCAAAGAGAGGTGCTGCATCCATGACAGGATCAAGGCCAGAGATCAGCGTCGCATAATCGGTCGCGACAAAGCCCAGGGGATGCAGCCCCGCCTCTTCCATCCTTTTGGTCAGCAAAAGACCCAGCGTCTGCTGCGCATTCCGCCCGGCAAAGCCGTAGATGCTCAGATATTCGCGCCCCTGATCGGGGAAGCTTTCGACCAGCAATTCGCCCGCGCGCGGCAGGGCCGAGACTTCGCGCTGCAGCGCCAGCCAGTCGGCGGTGTGCGCGGGCAGGTCGGGCCAGCGCGGCTCGGCCAGGATCGCCAGCATCCGGTCGCAAAGCTGGGTCGAGGTGGAAAATTTCGTGCCCGAAAAGACCGCAACCTTGGGCGCCCGCCCCGGTTCGCGGCTGACCTCGACCGTCAGTTCGCGCAGGCCCTCATAGCGCACCACCTCGCCGCCGATCAGGAACGTGTCGCCGGGGGTCAGCGAGGCCGCGAAATCCTCTTCGACCTCGCCCAGGGCCTTGCCGCCAAAGCGGGATTTCAGCTGGACCTTCAGAAGTTCGGATTGGGTGATGGTGCCCACATTCATGCGGATCGCCTGCGCCGATCTGGGGTCGCGCAACTGCCACAGGCCGCCGCGTTCGACCAGCCGCTGCCATTTGTCATAGGCTTTCAGCGCATAGCCGCCGGTTGCGCAGAAATTCAGGCAGGCGTCGAAATCAGCGCGCGGCAGATCGGCATAGGGTCCGGCCCCCCGCACCTCGTCATAAAGCGCATCCGCCGCAAAGGGCGCCGAACAGGCCGCGATCAGCAGATGCTGGCACAGCACATCGCGCGGCCCCGGGCCACGCGGATCGCCGTCCAGATCGCGGGCACGCACGGCCCCCAGCGCCGCGAGACATTCGACCACCTCCCAGCGGTTGGCGGGAACCAGAAGCGCCTTCGAGGGCGCGTTATAGCGATGGTTCGCCCGCCCGATCCGCTGCACCAGCCGTTTGACGTTCTTGGGCGCGCCGACCTGAATGACCAGATCGACATCGCCCCAGTCGATCCCAAGGTCCAGCGAGCCGGTGCAGACGATGGCGCGCAGCGCGCCCGCGACCATCGCCGCTTCGACCCTCTGGCGCTGTTCGCGCGCCAGGGACCCGTGGTGGATGGCCACGGGCAGGCCGTCTTCATTGGCCAGCCAAAGGTCGCGAAAGAACAGTTCCGCCTGCGCGCGGGTATTGTGAAAGATCAGCGTCGTGCGATGGCGGCGAACCTCGGCCAGGATCGCCGGGATCGCATAGCGCCCGCCGCCCCCCGACCAGGGCGGCGGCTCATCGGTGACCAGCATGGCGATATCCGGCTCTGGCCCCGGCGCCCCTTCGACAATCGCGCAAGGGGCGGGGTGGGGGGCCAGAAAGCGGGCGATGGCGGCAGGGTCCTCGACCGTCGCCGACAGGCCGACACGGCGCAGGCCGGGGGCCAGCGCCTGCAGGCGCGCCAGACACAGCATCAGCTGATCGCCGCGCTTCGATTCGGCCAGGGCATGGACCTCGTCCACGACCACGCGGCTCAGGCCCGCGAACATCCGCCCCGCGTCGGGATAGGACAGCAAGAGCGCCAGGCTTTCCGGCGTGGTCAGAAGGATATGCGGCGGATCGGCGCGCTGGCGCAGGCGGCGGGCATGGCTGGTGTCGCCGGTCCGGTCCTCGACCCGGATCGGCAGACCCATCTCCTCGACCGGGCGCATCAGGTTGCGACGGATATCGGCAGCGAGGGCCTTCAGGGGCGAGATATAAAGCGTATGGAGGCCCTGATGTGCGCCGTCGGCCAGTTCGGCAAGGGTCGGCAGGAAGCCCGCCAGCGTCTTGCCGCCGCCGGTCGGTGCCAGAAGCAACAGCGCAGGCTCTGCCGCCCGGGTCAAGAGGGCCGCCTGATGCGGATGCAGATCCCAGCCACGGGCGACGAACCAGCGGTCAAAGGGCGGGGGCAGGGTGCTCATGGGCCGAGCATAAGGATGGGGACAGGGGCGGCAAGGGGGCTCTGCCCCCGGCGCCTGCGGCGCCCCCCCCGGGATATTTGGACCACAATGAAAGCCGTATATTCATTGTGGTCCAAATATCCCCGCCGGAGGCAGCCCGAGCGGAGCCGTGCGAAGCACGGGGCCGCGAGACAAAAGGAATGGCGCCCCGGCAGGGGCGCCACAATCGGATCAGGGGGCTTGCCGCGGGGCGGTGGCGGTCTATTCTGATCCTGACCCACAGCAAGGCGGATCAGGCATGGCCCATGATGCAGCGACCCCCGCGACCGGCGGCCAGAAACTGGTGATCCGCAATGTCGGCCTCTGCCTCTCGGGCGATATAGACCGCCCGATTCTGGAGGTTGATACTTTGGTCGCGGTCGACGGGCGCATCACCGCCATCGGGCGCGAAAAGGATCTGGATATCGAAGGCGCCACCACGCGGATCGACGCCCATGGTACAGTTCTGGCGCCGGGGCTGATCGACAGCCATGTCCATCCGGTCGCGGGTGACTGGA
>CAZKJZ010000164.1:0-4976 GCA_964553145.1 uncultured Frigidibacter sp.
GACCAAAGGCCTCTTGCGGCAGAAGCTGCGGCCAGGCGCCCGCAACCGGCGCGGGCGGCAGCTGGCGCATGGGCGCAGGTATCGGCGCGCAGGCAAACAGTGCCAGCACCAGGACCAGGCAGATGTTCGGGACGCTCTTCATCACCCACAGACCGACATGCCCCGCCAGGATAGGCCGTCCCGGTGGTCAGGTACAAGGGTCAGGCGACCGGTTCGCAGCCCCGCTCGCCACTCCTGCAAGGATCAGGGGATCGGCGGATCGTCCGGTTCGATGATCGGCACATCGTCGCCAACGCCGCCGCCCGCGCCGGTGCCGTCATCGCCGCAGCCCTGATCTTCCCAGGGGATGCACGAGGCAAAGCGGGGGCGGGTGGTGATGAAGTTATGATCCCAGCGGGCCTCAAGCTTTGCGTCCGGTCCACCGCCAAGCGACGGCATCGACAGGTTGAACATCGGCTCATAGGCCGAGAAGGTTTCCATCAGGATGATCGTGTCGCCAACCCGCAGGTTGGGGATCTTGTCCTTGACCTGAGCCAGCTTGGCGTCGTTCATGGCGCCGTGGCCGGTGCCGCTGGTGACCGACCAGGCGACTTCATAGCGGTTCTGTGTGCCGTCCCAATAGACGCTGGTCACCCGCAGCCAGGTCGGTTGGCGCGCAAAGCTCATATAGTCGAAGACCCGGGCGAGGCCCTGCATATAGGTCATGTCGATGACCCGGCTGTTCGGATTGCCGGGCACGGACCCGGTTTCCCGCGACAGCAGGTCGGCAACCGCATAGGCGGCCTTCTGGTTGACGTTCTTTTGCTTGTAGGCATCAAAGAACTGGACCGAAGCCACATACCACCAGGTCAGGAAGATCGAGGCCATGGCCCCTTCGATGGGCATCGCGCCGCGATCATCCTTGCTGAACCGCAGGGCGCGAAGTTTGAGGCGTTTCATGACGGACATGGGTCAGCTTCCCCCCAGACGTGGTTCGTTGACAAAGGCGGCGACCGAAACCAGCGCATATTGGCCTGCGCCGTCAATCGCCCCCATTTTCAGCCCGAAGGGGCGGGTTGTGAAAACAGGGTTCACTTTCAGACAGACGCGCAGCAGCATGATGTCGTTGCTGACACCGGCCTCGAAATGGTCTGCCGGCGCCATCGCCAGCGACGAGTGGTCGATACAGGTCGGGCCGCTGCTCAGCGGTTCCCAGGTCGTCTTGGACACGACACGCTGCTCGATCAGCAGGTTTTGGGCGCAATTCTGCATAATAAGCGCGTTGTTGCATATACGCTTGCGCAGACCATCCGCATCCGGATTTTTCCAGTTGCCCAGCCTCAGTTCGCGCACCGCCATGTCCAGGCCGCGTTCCAGCATCACGCTGCGCACCATGTACATGCCCAGCTCGACGGATGATACGATCATGGTCAGGAAGAACGGCAGGAAGATGACGAACGGGAGTGTCGCCGTACCATCCTCGGAACGCGCCGTCCGCCGGAGCCAGTTTCTGAAACGTCGCATGGACTGGCCCCCCTTAGTGCGTCAAGCGCAGCTTGTTGATCGACTGGGCGATCGACTTGAACGCCGTCTGGATGTTCAGCCCTGCGACCGAATAGAAGTGAGCGGGCGACGAGGCGCAGGACTTCAGAAGCGTTTGCCCGTTCGTCGGTGCTTCGAACCCGATCGTAAAGACCATCACGCCCTGTGCCTTGGCCGCAGTACAGGCCGACAGCGTATTGGTGTCTTTGGTCGTATAGGCGATCTTGGACAGGGTCATGGGGTTGCTGGCACTGACGCGCCATTTGTCGCGCTCTGTCTGGCAGGCAGAGGATGAATAACCGCCGTAG
Source organism: uncultured Frigidibacter sp. (assembly GCA_964553145.1). Taxonomy (GTDB): domain Bacteria; phylum Pseudomonadota; class Alphaproteobacteria; order Rhodobacterales; family Rhodobacteraceae; genus TMP-24. The sequence continues at coordinate 1,830 of CAZKJZ010000164.1, forward strand.
CTGTTGGTGCCATAGGCCTTGCAGATCACATTGTCTGCAAAATAGCCCACCGACATCACCTTCCAGACATCCGGCCATTCCATCTGGGTGGTATAATCCGTGCCGGAAATATCCGACTGGTTATAACCCCAGGGCTGCGACTGCCAGGTGTTGTCGACAAAGCGGAAGTATTTGTTGCCGCTGTGGTTGGCATCATAGAAGGAATATTTCCGCAGGTCGGTGACGCTGGCGTAAGCTGCGCTGGAGTTGACCCACAGGCGCTTGTCGGTCGGGTCAACCGTATTGTCGGTGCCGTTGCCGTCAAATGCGGTCTTCAGCCGATATTCGGTGGTGTTTTCGCCATCGGTCATCAGAACGATCACCTTCAGCACTTCGGCATCCGTGTAGGCGTAGGGACGGCTTGTGAATTCTGACTGCACTTTGCCCTCGGCGTTCAGTGCACGCACGACACTGTTCATCCCTGGGTCAAGCAGGCCGGCCCCCCATTTCATGCCGATGTCGATCGAGGTGTTGCCCGAAGCCACCAGCGAGTCGATGCGGGATTTCAGCGCCGACCGGTCGCCAGAGAAGGCCAGGGTCTTGCGCCAGGGCTCCTTGGTGTCGGACGGGCATTCGGTCAGCCAGTTGTTTTCATCAAAGCTGCCGGACGTGTTCATCGTCGTGTGGAACGGTTCGAAATAGCCGGTCTGTTTGTAGGGGACTTCCACCGGCAAGGGCGGGCTGCCAACCGGCGTCGCCTTGACGCGCATGGCGGCTGACGCATAGTCCGGCGTCGCAAAGTCAAGGCAGGTCGACGATGAATGCTCGCCCGTTGTGTAAAAGTATTTATACAGATCGGGTCCGGCGGCGGCCTGCGTCGAATAGGTGATCAGGTTGATCGACAGATGGTCATCCTCGACCGTGTCGAACATCTGGTCGATAAAGGCCTTGGCGGCGGGTTTCAGGTTGATCAGGCGGTTGTTGCTGTCCATCGAGCCGGAAACGTCAAGGACCAGCGAAATTTCCACATTGCCCGCGCGTTCTTCGGCGGTGCCGCAGGCGGGGGTCTGCATGGTCTTGATGTTCCAGGCCGTCATGAACCAGGTCGGCATCTGTTCGACGCTGCAGGCCTGGGCCGTGCGCCATTCACCCAACGTACCCTGGTTGCATTTGATGTCGCTGTCCTTGGGCGTGGTCAGACCGGCCTTCTTGAAGTAATCTTTGACGACGTCGCTGCAATTGTCTTTCTGATCCAGGTCCGCGGCGGCCAGGATGGCGCGATCGATCGTGTTTTGTTGCACGGTGCGTCGGTCCTCGAACCGCATCAGGTCCAGGGCGACCCCGGCCAGAAACAGCATGCAGACGAAACAGAAAAGCCCGAAGATCAGCAGCGAGCCGTCCTCTTCGCGGCGAAAGCGCGACAGGCGGGCCATAAGGCCGCGGTTATGGGCGGTCATGCGGTTTTCATCCCGCGTCACATCAGTCCCCAACATTCTGCACCCTTTCGAAATATACGCTGCATCCGACAAAATAGATGGATGCGCCCGATCGTTATCCCCACGTCATCGGGCGAAACTACGGTGCGACTTGCGGCAAAATTGAGGCAAAGCGCGAGGTTAGCGGGCGGACGGCAGAGTTTCGCGAAACGGCCCGCCGATATGGGCTGTTTCGTTTCTGATTGCGAGACGATGCTGCCGATCAGGGTTAAGGGGCCGACTGCTCATGCCCGAGGGGCGAACGAATCGGAACGGCTTCATAAATCGCCTAAATTTTCATCAAAAAGCTTGTGCGACTCGGCGCTTTCGCTAACCAAGGGTTCATCTGCAGGCCGCAGACTGTTCCGGCCCGTCTCCGCACGGGTCCAACCTTGGGAGAGCCAATGTCCAGCCCCGCCAACGAACCGAGTTTTCGCCAGTCTGTCGATCTGATGTTCAACCGTGCGGCGGCCCTTCTGGACCTGCCACCGGGGCTGGAGGAGAAGATCCGCGTCTGCAACTCGACCTACACGGTGCGGTTCGGCGTGCGGCTGCGGGGCCGCATCCAGACCTTCACCGGCTATCGCTCGGTTCATTCCGAACATATGGAACCGGTCAAGGGCGGTATCCGCTTTGCCCTGTCGGTCAATCAGGACGAGGTCGAGGCGCTGGCAGCGCTGATGACCTACAAATGCGCGCTGGTCGAAACGCCGTTCGGCGGATCGAAAGGCGGCTTGTGCATCGACCCCCGCGAATGGGACGCGCACGAGCTGGAACAGATCACCCGCCGCTTTGCGTACGAGCTGATCAAGCGCGACCTGATCCATCCGGCCCAGAACGTGCCCGCGCCCGACATGGGCACGGGCGAACGCGAAATGGCCTGGATCGCCGACCAGTTCGCGCGGATGAACACCACTGAACTGAACGCCAAGGCCTGCGTCACCGGCAAGCCGCCGCATGCGGGCGGTATTCAGGGCCGGGTCGAGGCGACCGGGCGGGGCGTGCAATATGCGCTGCGCGAGTTTTTCCGCTACCCCGAGGACAAGGCCAAGGCGGGCCTGTCGGGCGGGATCGAGGGCAAGCGCATCGTCGTGCAGGGACTGGGCAATGTCGGCTATCACGCCGCCAAGTTCCTGTCCGAGGAAGACGGCGCCCTGATCACCGCCATCATCGAACGCGACGGGGCGCTGGTCGATGACAAGGGGCTGAAGGTCGAGGATGTGCGCCAGTGGATCGCCAAGCATGGCACGATCAAGGGCTATGCCGGCGCCACGCTGGTCGAGGATGGCGCCAGCGTCCTGGAGAAGGACTGCGACATCCTTCTGCCCGCCGCGATGGAAGGCGTGATCCACAAGGGCAATGCCGACCGTATCCGCACCAAGCTGATCATGGAGGCGGCGAACGGCCCCGTGACCTTTGGCGCCGACGAGATCCTGCGGCAGAAGGGCGTCGTCATCATCCCCGACATGTATGCCAACGCGGGCGGCGTGACCGTGTCCTATTTCGAATGGGTCAAGAACCTGTCGCATATCCGCTTTGGCCGCATGCAGCGCCGGGCCGAGGAGGCGCGCTCGCGCCTTCTGGTCGAGGAACTGGAACGCCTGTCGGCCGATCAGGGGCTGGGCTGGCAGCTGACCGCCGACTTCAAGCAGAAGTTCCTGCAAGGCTCGGACGAGCTGGCGCTGGTCCGCTC
>CAZKJZ010000165.1:0-4906 GCA_964553145.1 uncultured Frigidibacter sp.
TCATGGCCGATGAACATCGACACGCGGATGCCCGCCTCGCGCAGGGGCTGGATAAAGCCGGTCAGCCGGTTCTGATCAGAGGCCACATCCAACCCGCCTTCGGTCGTGCGTTCCTGCCGCTTTTCGGGCACCAGGCAGATGGCATGGGGCCGGTGGCGCAGGGCGATGGCCTGCATTTCGTCGGTGGCCGCGCATTCGAAGTTCAGGGGCCGGGTCAGCCCCGCCACCAGCGCGGTGATATCCTCGTCGCGGATATGACGACGATCCTCGCGCAGGTGGGCGGTAATCCCGTCAGCGCCCGCAGCCTCGGCCATCAGCGCGGCGCGGACCGGGTCGGGATAGGCCGATCCGCGCGCATTGCGGACGGTGGCGACATGGTCGATGTTCACGCCAAGGCGCAGCCTGCTTTGATCCGCCATCGTCACTGATCCCCAGCGGCCGCAGCCCGTTCGGCGCGGCGCCGTTCCTTGTCTTCGGCCTTGCGGCGGCGTTCGGCAGCCCGTTCAGCCCGCTCGCGCCGCTGGCGGTCACGCAGCCGCTGATAGGCATTGAGGGCGGGCAGCGTCGCATAATAACACAGGATGCCGAACAGGGTTCCCAGCAGCGCCCCGCCCAAGGCATAGGGCAGAAAGATATCCCGAACGAACTGCCACAACCCGCCCCAGCTGGCCGTAGCGGGGGTGAAGATCGCCACGCAATTGTGCCACAACGTGCTCCAGGCTGTGGCAAAGGACTGGCCGATCTCGTCAAAGCCAAAACCGGAATGGCCGCCGATGATCAGATGGCCCAGTTCAACCGACCCCAGCGCAATCAGCGGCAGGGTGACGGGATTGCCGAAAAAGGTCGCCAGCAGCGCGGCCAGCACATTGCCGCGCACCAGCCAGGCCAGCCCGACCGCACCCAGAAAATGCAGGCCGAAAAACGGCGTGAACGAGATCAGGACACCCACGAACACGCCGCGCGCCACCCGATGCGGCGGGTCCGGCAAGCGGCGCAGGCGGTGATAGACATAGCGCACGGCACGGACCCAGCCGCCCCGCGGCAGGATCAATTCGGTCAGCGCCTGCAACACCGGGCGCCGGTCGCGCCGCCTGAAAACCATTACACTCTCCCCCGCATCAGGGCTTGCGTGACAAATCTCTTATCCGTTCCACATGGGCAACATCGCTTTCCGCTTCAAGCGCTGTCAGCACCATATGCAGATGTTCAGCATCCCGAAGTTCGACTTCAAGAATAAGACGATAGAAATCCGGCTTGCGATCGACAAAGGTCAGATCGGAAATATTGGCCTTTTGCTCGCCGATGATCGTGCAGATGCGGCCCAGGACCCCGGCACCATTGGCGATGGTCAGGTTGAGGCTGACCGCATTGACCGCCGCGTGGCGGCCCGAATGCCAGTGCAGATCGACCCAGCGATGGGGCTGATCCTCGAATTCTGCAAGGGCCGGGCAGTCAATGGCATGCACGACCACCCCCTGCCCCCGATAAGTAATCCCGACGATCCGTTCGCCCGGCACCGGCTGGCAGCAATTGGCCCGGCGGAACGACTGATCGGCAGCAAGACCGATGACCGAGCGATTGTGATCAACCTCGTCGGCGACCTGAGCGGCGGCCAGATCAGGATAGATCGCTTCGACCACCTCGTGCGCGGTCAGTTCGGCACTGCCGAGGCGCGCCAGAACCTCGGTCTCGTTGGCCAGCCCCAGGGTCCGGGCGGCGGTACGCAGCGCCTTGTCGCTGGCCTTTTTGCCCACATGCTCGAACGCCACCCGCGCCAGTTCGTGGCCCAGCTTGACGAACCGTTCGCGGTTTTCCTCGCGCAAGGACCGGCGGATCGCCGACTTGGCCCGCCCGGTTGCGACAATATCGACCCATGCCGCCTGCGGCCGCTGACCCGCTGCAGTGATGATCTCGACCGACTGGCCGTTCTTCAGCCGGGTCCAGAGCGGCACGCGAATGCCGTCGACCTTGGCACCCACACAGGCATTGCCGATCCGGGTATGGATGGCATAGGCGAAGTCAATCGGCGTGGCACCCTTGGGCAGCTGCACCACCTCGCCCTTGGGGGTGAAACAGAAGACCTGGTCGGAATACATCTCAAGCTTGACGTTTTCCAGGAAATCTTCCTGATCGTCGCCCGTATCAAACCGCTCGGTCAGCTGCGCCACCCAGCGTGCCGGATCGACGGCGAACGGGTTTTGCGCGCGGATACCGTCCCGATAGGACCAGTGCGCAGCCACGCCCGCCTCGGCCACCTCGTGCATCTGCCGGGTTCTGATCTGTACCTCGACCCGTTTGCCGTCGCGCCCCGATACGGTTGTATGGATCGACCGGTAACCGTTCGATTTCGGCTGGCTGATGTAATCCTTGAACCGGCCCGGCACCGCATACCAGCGCTGATGGATCACACCCAGAATGCGGTAACAGTCGGCATCGTTCTTGCTGATGATGCGGAACCCGTAAATGTCGGACAGACGCGAGAAAGCCAGCTGCTTTTCCTGCATCTTGCGCCAGATCGAATAGGGTTTCTTGGCGCGACCATAAACATCCGCCTCGATCCCGGCCTTTTCCAGCTCCAGCCGGATGTCTGCGGTGATTTTCGGGATCACCTCGCCCGTCTCGCGCTGCAAGGCAATAAAGCGGCGGATGATCGAGGATCGCGCCTCGGGGTTCAGAACCTTGAAGGACAGGTCCTCCAACTCCTCGCGCATCCATTGCATCCCCATGCGACCGGCCAGGGGGGCAAAAATATCCATCGTCTCGCGCGCCTTGCGCGCCTGCTTTTCATAGTGCAGCGACTTGATGGTGCGCATATTGTGCAGCCGGTCGGCCAGCTTGACCAGGATCACCCGCAGGTCCTTGGACATGGCCATAAAGAGTTTGCGGAAGTTTTCGGACTGCTTGGCCTCGGACGAGGACAGCTGCAGATTGGTCAGCTTGGTGACGCCGTCCACCAGTTCGGCCACTTCCTCGCCGAACTGCGCCGAAATGTCAGAGTAGGTGGATTTGGTATCTTCGATCGTGTCGTGCAGAAGGGCGGTGATGATCGACGCATCATCCAGTCGCTGTTCGGTCAGGATCGCGGCCACGGCCACCGGGTGGGTGAAATAATCCTCGCCCGAATGGCGCTTTTGCCCGTCGTGCATCCGCCGCCCATAGTCATAGGCGCGGCGGATAAGATCAGCATTGGTCTTGGGGTTATAATTGCGAACCAGCGCGATCAGATCCTCGACATCGATGATCATGCTGGTTGGCCCCGGGGGCTTAGAGTTCGCCCTGCGCTTCCATCAGCGCCCGCAACAGCTTTTCTTCGGACATGTCGTCCTGCGCCGGGCGGTCCATCTCGGCGCTCATCAACAGCGCCATATCGTCATCCTCGGGCTCATCGACCTCGATCTGGGTCTGATGGCTTTCGATCATCCGCTCGCGCAGATCACCGGCCTGCTGGGTTTCATCGGCAATCTCGCGCAGGGCAACGACCGGGTTCTTGTCATTGTCGCGGTCGATCGACAGTGCGGCCCCGGCGGCGATCTCGCGGGCGCGGTGGGCAGCCAGCATCACCAGTTCGAACCGGTTCGGAACCTTGTCAACGCAATCTTCGACCGTCACGCGGGCCATCGGAAACTCCATCCAGTCTGGAAAAGCCGGAAGCCGCTATTTAGGCGGTTCACCGGATGATGACAAGGGCGCAAAGCCAGCACCGGCCGCCTAAAGCGGCTGAACGGCGGCTTTTTCCGCCGCAGGCAGGGCGGCAAGCATCTGGGCGACCGTCCGCCCTGTCAAGGGGTGGCGCCAACCGGCGGCAATTTCTGCAAGGGGAATCAGCACGAAGGCGCGGTCCTGCATCCTGGGATGCGGCAACAAGAGGCCGTCGGGCGTGCGCCGGGTCTGTTCGGACAGCGGCAGGTCCATCCATTGGCGTACGGTGGCCGGATCTGGCAGTACCAGATCGTCCGCCCCGATCAGGTCCAGATCTATTGTTCTGGATTCCCACCTTAATTCCCGTGTCCTGCCGTATTTTGATTCCACTTCGTGAACAAAACTCAGCAGAACCTTGGGCTCTAGCCGGGTTTCCAATATGGCAGCCCCATTGACAAAATCCGGCCCCGATCCGGCGGGAAAGGCTGGCGAACGATAAAAACGACTTACAGCCGAAAGATGAACGGAATCGCTTGCAAGCGCCGCAAGGGCAGCGCAGATAGCTGCCTTAGGGTCACCAATATGCGACGGCTTGTTGGCCCCGAAGGCCAACAAAATACGCCTGTCCTTTTGGGCAGATATCATTCCGTGTAGCAGACGCTTAGAGGTCGAAATTCTGAGGTAACTGGTTAAAGTTTGTAGTAGACTGATCTCCGCACTCACGGAAGCGTTCTGTTAAGGAACGCGGATACAGACCTGAATTCTTGAAAGGGACTTTGATGTTCTACAAGGACGAACGGCTTGCGCTGTTCATCGATGGATCGAATCTCTATGCCGCAGCCAAGGCATTGGGCTTCGACATCGACTACAAACTGCTGAGACAGGAGTTCGAACGGCGGTCGAAACTTCTGCGTGCCTTCTACTACACGGCCCTTCTGGAAAACGACGATTATTCGCCGATCCGGCCGCTGGTCGACTGGCTGAACTACAACGGCTTCACCATGGTGACCAAGCCCGCGCGGGAATATACCGACAGCCAGGGTCGCCGTAAGGTCAAGGGCAATATGGAAGTCGAGCTGACCGTCGATGCGATGGAACTGGCCTCGCGCGTCGATCATATCGTCCTCTTTTCGGGCGATGGCGACTTCCGGGCCCTGGTCGAAAGCCTGCAGCGTCAAGGGGTTCGCGTCTCGGTCGTTTCGACCATCCGGTCGCAGCCGCCGATGATCGCCGACGAACTGCGCCGCCAGGCCGACAATTTCATCGA
>CAZKJZ010000166.1:0-4904 GCA_964553145.1 uncultured Frigidibacter sp.
ACTGCGTTCACCCGCAAGGGCCTTACTGGCCTTGCCTATGAAAATGCCTTTGGCGGCGCGACCAGCTTTCTGCGCCGGACCTATGCCAAAGACCTGACCGGCGTCGATCTGGCGGTGACGGGCGTGCCGTTCGATCAGGCCGTCACCCATCGGGCCGGCGCCCGGTTCGGCCCCCGGGCGATCCGCGAGGCGTCCTGCCTGATGCCCTATGACCCGCCGCATGGCTGGCCGACCAATCCCCTGCAGGACATGGCGGTCATCGACTACGGCGATCTGGCCTTTGACTATGCGCGGGTGGTCGATTTTCCGGCTGCGCTGACCAGCCATATCCGCCCCATTCTGGCGGCGGGGGCGGGGTCGGTGGTGCTGGGGGGCGATCACTATATCACCCTGCCGATCCTTCGGGCCTATGCCGAGAGATTCGGACCCCTGTCGGTCGTGCATTTCGACGCCCATTCCGACCTTTGGCCCGATGACGACCTGACCCGCATCGACCATGGTACGATGATGTACAAGGCGGTGAAGACCGGGCTGGTGGACCCGGCGCGCTCGGTCCAGATTGGCATCCGCACCACGACCGAGGATTATCTCGGCATGAATGTGATCGAGGCGCGGACCCTGCATGAGAGGGGCTGCGACTGGGTTGTGGACCGGGTGAAGTCGATTGTCGGCGACCACCCCACCTATGTCACCTTTGACATAGACGCGCTGGACCCTGCCTACGCGCCCGGCACCGGCACGCCGGTCTGGGGCGGGTTGCACAGCTGGCAGGCGGCGGCGATCCTGCGCGATCTGGCCGGGATCAACATGGTTGGTGGCGACGTGGTCGAAGTGTCGCCCCCCTATGACACGACCGGGGCCACGGCGATCGCCGGGGCGCATGTCGCCTATGAGCTGATCTGCCTTTACCACTGGGCGCGGACACGGCGCTGAGCCTGGACGGGGCGTGATTTTCACGCCCCGCACCGCAGGCAAGGTCTGGAAGCGGCGGGGGCCTTGGGCTATAGGGCGGACATCCATCATCAGGAGTGGCCCCATGAAAGTCGCCGTCATCACTTTCCCGGGATCGAACTGCGACCGCGATCTGGCGGTGGCGTTCAAAGAGGCGGGGGCCGATGTCACCCGCGTCTGGCACAAGGATCACGACCTGCCGGCCGGGACCGATGTGGTGGGCGTTCCGGGCGGCTTTTCCTTTGGCGACTATCTGCGGTGCGGCGCGATTGCCGCCCAGTCGCCGATCATGCAGGCGGTCAAGGCCCATGTCGGGCGTGGCGGCTATGCCCTGGGCATCTGCAACGGCTTTCAGATCCTGACCGAGACGGGCATGCTGCCCGGCGCCCTGATGCGCAATGCCTCGCTGCAGTTCGTCTGCAAACCCGTCGCCCTGCGCGTCGCCACATCCGACAGCGCCTTCACCCGCGGCTGGAATGCGGGCGACAGTGCGACCATCCCTGTCGCCCATCATGACGGCAATTACACGATCGACGCCGAAGGTCTGGCCCGGCTGAAGGCCGAAGACCGGATCGCGCTGACTTATCAGCAGAATCCGAATGGCGCGATGGCCGATATCGCCGGGGTCCTGTCGGAAAACCGCCGGGTTCTGGGTATGATGCCGCACCCCGAGCGGGCGGCGGACAAGGCCCTGGGCGGCACCGACGGATCGGTGCTTTTCCGCTCGCTCGCGGGCGCATTGGTCGCGGCCTAGGGCCCATGGGTTGTGGCGCCGGGCCGCCGCGCCTAGACTTTGGCCCATGGATATTGCCAAGGACATAGCCCCGCTTGCCCCCCCGGCGCCTGCCCCGCAGGTTCCGCCGCTGGCGGGTGGCGCAACCAGCCAGCGCGGCTGGCAGCGGCTGTTTTTCCTGGGCTTTGCGCTTTTGGCGATTCTGGCCATCTGGGGCACCAACCTGATCCTGACCCGGCAGATGACCGAAAGCACCCGCAACCGGGCCGAGGTGCGCCAGGCGCTTTATACCGGGCAGCTGATGTCGGAACTTCAGCGCACATCGGTCGTGCCCTTGCTCTTGGCGCGCGATCCCGATCTGGCCACGGCGCTGGCTGACCGCAGTTTCAGCCTGACCTCGCAACGGCTGATCGGCGCGCAAGCAGAGATCGGCGCGGCCTCGATCCAGCTTCTGGACATGACAGGGCGGGTCGTCGCCGCCACCAACCGCACCCGGATCGGCGCGCGGCTGGGGCAAAGCGAAGGGTTCGTCGAACCGCAGCGGGTCAGCGAGACGGTCTTTTCGGTGATCGACCGGCAGGGCGGGGGCAAGGATTTCATCTTTTCCCGCGCCGTCCAGCAGGATGGGCGGACCATCGGCGTGATCATGGTCGGCGTCGATCTGGGGCAGTTCGAACAGGCCTGGGCGGGCGAGGCCGAGGCGGTCGCGGTTTTGGACAGCGCGGGCCGGGTCGTCCTGTCGACCGAGCCGATGTGGCGCGGCCTTGACATATCCGAGGCGCTGCAGGTCAGGTCGGTGCCCTCGGCGGTCCAGCGGGCGATCCGGCTGACGACAGACTGGGCGGCGCGGTCGCCCGACGCCTATGTGCGGGGCGTTGGCGTGATGCAAAGCCAAAGCCGCATCCCCTTTCGCGGCTGGCAGCTTCTCAGCTTTACCAGCTACACCTCGATCCGCGAGAGGGTGAATGCGGTTCTGGCGCTGGAGATCATGGGGATCGCCCTTCTGTTGGCGCTGTCCTTCTACTGGACCTCGCGCCGGGCGCTGGTCGAAACTGCCAATGTCCGGCGGGAATCGGCGGACCTGCGCCAGCTGAATGCGCGGCTCCAGCGCGAGATTGCCGAACGCGAAAAGGCCCAGCAGGATCTGGCGGTGGCCGAACAGACGCTGGCGCAATCGTCAAAGCTGGCGGCCTTGGGCGAAATGTCGGCCTCGGTCAGCCACGAGCTGAACCAGCCTTTGGCGGCGATGAAGACCTATCTGGCGGGCGCGCGGCTGTTGCTGCAGCGCAAGCGCGCGGACGAGGCGATGGCCAGCTTCCAGCGCATCGACGATCTGATCGAACGGATGGGCGCCATCACCCGCCAGCTGAAAAGCTATGCGCGCAAGGGCGGCGAGGCATTCGAGCCGATCGACATCCGCAGCTGCGTCTCGGGCGCCCTGTCGATGATGGAACCGACCCTGCGCACCCGGTCGGTCAAGATCACCCGCGCCCTGCCGCGCCTGCCGGTCATGGTGATGGCCGACCGTATCCGGCTGGAACAGGTGATCATCAACCTGTTGCGCAATGCGCTGGATGCGACCAAGGATGTGATCCAGCCGCAGATCGACCTTTTGCTGACCACGGGCGAGACGGCGGTTCTGTCGGTCCGCGACAATGGTACAGGTATCAGTGATCTCGATAATCTGTTCGAACCTTTCTACACGACCAAGAAACCGGGCGACGGGGTGGGGCTGGGCCTCGCCATCTCGTCCGGGATCGTCAACGATCTGGGCGGCCGGCTGACGGCCCGCAATGCGCCCAGGGATGGGCAAAGCGGCGGGGGGGCGGTCTTTGAAGTGCATCTGCCCGTCCTGAATGACAAGACCAAAGCAGCGGAGTGAACCATGGCGCGTGCGATGAAAGTGGCGATTGTCGATGATGAGCAGGATATGCGGCAGTCGATCAGCCAGTGGCTGGCGCTGTCGGGGTTCGACACCGAAACCTTTCCCTCGGCCGAAGAGGCGCTGAAGACGATCGGCGGCGATTATCCGGGCGTTGTCGTGTCGGATATCAAGATGCCCGGCATGGATGGCATGGCCTTTCTGAAAAAGCTGATGAGCCTGGACAGCGGCCTGCCGGTCATCATGATCACCGGCCATGGCGACGTGCCGATGGCGGTCGAGGCGATGCGTGTCGGCGCCTTTGACTTTCTGGAAAAGCCGTTCAATCCCGACCGGATGACCGAACTGGCGAAAAAGGCCAGCCAGAGCCGCCGGATGACGCTGGACAACCGGGCTCTCCGGCGGGAATTGTCGGATGGCACGACCATCATGAAAAAGCTGATCGGCGGATCGCCGACGATGGACCGGCTGCGCGAGGATATCCTTGACCTTGGTCAGGCTGACGGCCATGTGCTGATCGACGGCGAAACCGGCACCGGCAAGACGTTGGTCGCCCATGCGCTGCATGCGGTCGGGCCGCGCGCGGGCAAGAAGTTCGTTGTGGTCAGCTGTGCTGCCTATACCGAGGATATGCTGGCCACGCGGCTCTTTGGCCCGATGGAGGACGGCGGCCAGATGCCCCTTGTCGAAGAGGCGCGGGGCGGGACGCTGGTGCTGGAGGATATCGAGGCGCTGAGCCATGCGCTGCAGGCGCGGCTTTTGACCTTCATCAACGATCAGGGCACGCCGGCCGAAACCCGGATCGTCGGCATCTGCAACGATCACGAACAGGGGCGGACCGCCGAACAGGCGCTGCGGCCCGATCTTTATTACCGGCTGTCGGCCCTCAAGATCGTTCTGCCGCCCCTCAGGGCGCGGGGCGAGGATATCCTGACCCTTTTCGCCCGCATGACCGAACAATTCGCCGAGGAATATGGCTGCGACGCGCCGCAGGTCACGGCGCAAGAGGCAGCACAGCTTCTGCAGGCGCCCTGGCCCGGCAATGTCCGCCAGCTGATCAATGTCGCCGAACGCGCGGTCCTGCAGAACCGGCGCGGGTCGGGGTCGATCGCCTCGCTTCTGATGGCCGACAATGAAGAGGCCAGCACCCAGGTCACGACCGAGGGCAAGCCGCTGAAGGAATATGTTGAAAGTTTTGAAAAGATGTTGATCGACAATACGATGCGCCGCCACAAGGGTTCGATCACCGCGGTGATGGACGAACTTTGCCTGCCGCGCCGGACGCTGAACGAAAAGATGGCCAAGTACGGGCTTCAGCGGCAGGATTATCTCTGACCC
>CAZKJZ010000167.1:0-4886 GCA_964553145.1 uncultured Frigidibacter sp.
GGTGCTGCAGACCAAGGACTGCGGCGCCGACAAGGCCGGGTTCTATGGCACATTCGGCGGGCACGATCAGCGGGCGGTCAAAGGGGCGCAGCATCTGTGCCCGCACCGCCTTGTCCAGGGCGGCGATCAGCGGGCGCGAGTTTGCAAGGCCGCCGCCTGCTGCGATGATGCCCGCGCCCAGAAGGTTGCCGATCATCGCCAGCGGGCCGGACAACAGCGCCAGCCACAGGGCAATGGTCTGCCCGGGCAGGGCGGCGCCCTCTTCCCAACCCAGCACGATGGCAGGCGCGTCTAGTGGCTCGCCGTGCAGGTAAAGATGCAGCTTTTCCATCCCGCGCGCCGAACAGACGGCGTCAAGGCAGCCGACCTGACCGCAGCCGCAAGGAAAGGCGGGCAGGGTCACGTCGCCGACGATCCGTTGCGCCACCGGGCCATGGCCCCATTCCCCGGCACTGCCGCCATGGGCGTTGATCAGCGTCCCCCGGACCACGATGCCGCCGCCGACCCCGGTGCCGAGGATGATGCCGAAGACCACCTCATGCCCGCGCCCGGCGCCTATCGTCGCCTCCGCCAGGGCAAAGCAGTCGGCGTCGTTGGCCAGAACCACGGGCAGGGCCAGATCGGCCTGCAGGTCGGCCTGCAGTCTGCGGCCCGACAGGCAGGGGATATTGGCGACATTGGCGCGCCCCGTGTCCGGGTCGATGGCCCCGGCGATGGAAAAGGCCAGCGCGCGGGGCGGTTCGGGGGCCGTGGCAATCGCGCGGTGCAGGGCCTGCAGAAAGGCCGGATAGTCGTCGGCCGGTGTCGGCACCCGACCCATGGGCGTGACCCGGTCCGCCGCATAGGCATGGGCGACCTTGATCGCGGTTCCGCCGATGTCAAAGCAGAGGATCACGCAGGGTCCTTTCTGTCGGGATGCGGGCCGACCGATAGAGTAGCGGCGCCAAGGCTACCAGACCATGCCGCGCGCGGCGACCTGCTCGACGCGGGTCACGGTGCCCTTGCGGTGAAAGACCATGCGGTCAAAAAGGTTCGACACGACGCACGTGTGGTTCGGGATCACCCGCAGCCGGTCACCGACCTGCGGCAGGGGCCCCGTGCAGGCCGAAAGGTCGACGGTGGCATGTTCCTCGGACAGGGTGGTGATGCGCGCCCCGGGCAGGGACGCGATCTCTCCGTAATCGGTAAAGCCCAGCAGGTCAGAGGTCAGCGCCTTGGACCCCACGTCCAGAATGGCGCGCGTGGGCGTTGGGCGCGAAACGACACTGGCCAGCACATGCATGGCCAGATCATCCGGCCCGCAGGCCCCGGCGCGCAGCATCGCCCGGTCGTTATAGACATAGGTTCCGGCGCGGTGTTCGGTGGCCGAGGGTACCAGATGCGCCCGCCACAGGTCGGGACTGCCGCCGTTCGAGCGGACGGGGCAGGCGATGCCCCGTTCGGCCAGAAGCGCCATGGTGGCGGCAAAGAAGGCCTGGGTCCGTTCGGCGCCCCCCGGGGCCGGATAGGTCAAAAGCCCCTCGAACCGCAGGGCGGGCGCGGCAGCGCAGATCGTCAGGGCCAGCGCCAGCGCGGCCTTTGGCGTCTGCACCCCGACCCGCCCGCCGCCCGTGTCGCATTCGACCAGAACGCCAAGGGCCCGCCGCCCGGCAAAGGTTGCGGCCAGCCCGGCCACGGTCCTGTCGCTGTCGGCCACGACGGTCAGCCGCCGAACCCGGTCGTTCAGCGCCACCAGCCGCTGCAGGCGCGGGGCGCCCAGAATGTTGTAGGTGATCAGAATGTCCTGAAACCCGGCATCGGCAAACACCTCGGCCTCGGTCAGTTTCTGGCAATTGATGCCCACCGCCCCGGCGTCCATCTGTGCCTGTGCAACGGCGGGGATCTTGTGCGTCTTGACATGCGGGCGAAAGGCCAGCCCATGCGCGGCCATATAGGTCTGCGCGCGGGCGATGTTGGTTTCCATCCGGTCTTCGTCGATGACGGGCATCGGGGTCGTGACCTCGCTCAGGTCTTGCCCCACGGCGGGCCAGGGAAAGGTCATGACGCTCCTTCGAACGGGTCGGCCAGGCGCGGCCAGATATCCCGGCGCACCTGACGATAGGGGGTTGTGGCCGGATCGTTGGGATAGGGCCTGCCCGCCGAACAATAGAGGATTTCGGCGGCGATGGGCTGAAAAGCCGCGTGAAAGTGGTTGGTGGATTTGACCACCAGAATCCGCTGTGCCCTTGGGTCCAGCCCAAGGGCGGTGAACAGCGACGGGTCGAACCCCTGGGCGCGAACCGTGTTCAGGATGACCTCGATCCCCGTTTCGCCGCCGTCCGGCGTCAGGATCGCCAGACGCGCCGCCGGGCCAAAGGGCACCAGACTGTCGCCAAAGCGCATCTCTGCGTCCGCCGACAGGGCCAGAACCCTGACCAGCGCATCGCACGGCTCACCGGTCAGCGGCGCGGACTTGGCGCCAAAGCGCAAGGGCATCACCGCGCCTTCGCCCGCCGCAAAGCACAGCTGCACCGCGACCGGGTCCCAGATCGTGCCGACGGCCACGCCTGTCGCCCCATGCGCCATGAGCGCCTTCAGGATCACCGTCGCATCGCCCGCCGTACCGCCGCCCGGATTGTCCCAGACATCGGCGATCACCACGGGATGGGCCGTCGCCGCCATGGCCTGCGCCACGGCCTGTTCAACGTCCAGCTGCGGCACCATATGCTGGCCGCGATTGGCGAAAAGCTCGCGCCCCAGCCGTTCGGCAAGGGCGGCGCCCAGGCCTGGGTCATTGTCGGTCACGGCGATAACCTTGGTGCCCATTTCGGGCACGTCGCCCGCCATGAACCCATGGATCACCGACAGAGACAACAGGCCCGGCGTCGTCTGTTCCAGCGCCATCATCCGGTCGACAAAGCCGCGCATCGGCTGGCGAGAGGTGGGAAAGACGTCGATCATGCGGCAATCCCAGACCGACATGACGGGTCGTACGCGGCCATCAAGCCGGTCGGCCAGGATGCGCCACAGGTCGCGGGCGCGGTCGACGAAGTCGGTATGGGGGAATTCCTTGAAGGCAACGAAAAAATCCGCCGCCGCCACCCGTTTGGCGGTCAGGTGGGAATGGGGGTCAAGCCCGGCGCAGACCGGCACATCCGGCCCGACCATATCCCGCACCCGCGCCAAAAGGTCGCCCTCGGGGTCCAGACAGCCCTGTGCCACCATCGCCCCGTGCAGGCCCAGCACCACGGCGTCAACCGGCAGCGCCGCGCGCAATTGGCCAAGGATCTCGTCCCGCAGCCCTTCGAATGTCTCGCGCGCCACCAGCCCTGCGGGGTCGGCCCAGGCGGCGGTCCCTTCGATCAGCACCCAGCCGCGCCGGGCACAAACCTCGCGCCCCACGGTCAGGGGCGCGGTGCAGAGGGTGGGCGTCGCCGGATGCCGGCCCGGCGGCGCGTAAAGCGAGGCTTCAAAGGCGCGCAGGTCGATGGGGATGGGCGAGAATGTGTTGCTCTCGGTTGCCATGGCCGCGACGAAGATGCGCTTTGGCGGGGTCATGGCCTAGTCCCGGACATGGGGCAGATAGCCGACAAAACCGGCGATCTTCCACCGGCCCGCCTGCTTGCGGCAGATATAAAGCGTTTGCCAGTTCAGCCGGTCGGTCGTGCCATTGGTGCGGGGCAGATGGCCGTCGAATTTCTTGCGCACCAGCGCGGCGTCGCCGTCCAGTTCGACCTCTTCCAGCCGGGTGGCGGCAAAGATCGCCTGGCGAGGATCAGCGGCAAAGGCACCCGCGTCGCGGGCCGTGGCAAAGTCCCGCGCCTGGCGCAGCCATTCGTCGCGATAGGCCTTTAGCGTCGGGAAGGCCAGGGTAAAGCCCTGCGGGTCCGGCTGAAAATGACCGCTGAGCCCGGTAAAGCCTTCGGCGATGAAATCGCCCGCGACCTGCGACCAGTCGGCCTGCAGAAAGGCGTCGATATCGCGGGGAACCAGCATGTCCCAGATGGCGCGGCGGTCCGTGTCGCCGGGCAGGAAGGGATTTTGGCAGGGATCGCGTGGGGTGGCCATTTTGCGCCTTGTGAACATCGCGTCCGTACTGTCAGCTTTGCCTGGAAGTCATCGCGGAAATTCTGCCCGTATGTCAATCCGGGCGGTCGGGCAAGTTTCAAACCGTTAGTGCGATCAGCAATGGGCGGCCCTGACCGGCAGCCTGTGGGGGAGGGGATGGGCCGTATCCTGCTGGAGGTCTGTGTTGACGATGCCGCGGGGCTGCAGGCCGCCGTTGCGGGCGGTGCGGACCGGATCGAACTGTGCAGCGCGTTGGCGCTGGGCGGGCTGACGCCGCCCAGCGGGCTGATGGGTCTGGCGGCCCGGTGCGGTCTGCCGGTGATGGCGATGATCCGGCCCCGCGCGGGCGATTTTGTCTGGCGGGCGGACGAGGTTGCCCTGATGCAGGACGATATTGTCGCCGCGCGCGCCGCCGGGCTGTCGGGCGTTGTCATTGGTGCCTCTCGCCCCGACGGGACGTTGGACAGCGCGGTTCTGGCGGCGCTGGTCGCGGCGGCGGGCGGGCTGGATATCACCCTGCACCGCGCCATTGATCTGGCACCTGATCCGGTTCAGGCGATGGGGGCCTGTGCAGCGCTGGGGATCGGTCGCGTTCTGTCGTCGGGCGGGGCGGTGACCGCGCTGCAAGGGGTGGACCGGTTGCGCGCCATGGCCGCCGCTGCGCCGGGCGTTACGGTTATGCCGGGGGCGGGGATCAGCGCGGAAACGATCGCCGCTCTGGCCGCCGCTCTGCCCTTGGGCGAGGTCCATGCCTCGTGCAGCAGCCCGCTGCCTGCGACCAATCAGCAGGCGACCGCGTTGGGCTTTCAGGTGCCGGGCGCGCGGGGAACCGATGCGGG
>CAZKJZ010000168.1:0-4821 GCA_964553145.1 uncultured Frigidibacter sp.
CGGACCGCCCTCTGATGCGCGCGCGGGTCCTTTTCACCCTGGCCGGGGCTTTGTTCGTGCTGGCCCTGGCGCGCGATCTTCTGGATCGCTGGGTGGCGGCAACCCTCCTGCCGCCCCTCGCCATCGAAACCTCGGTCGAGGTGCGGGACCGCGACGGCGACCTGCTCAGGGCCTTTACCGTCGCCGATGGCCGCTGGCGGCTGGAACCGGGCGCGGTCGATCCCATGTTCACCGACATGCTGGTGGCCTACGAGGACCGGCGCTTTTATGACCACAACGGCATCGACCCCATGGCCCTGTCGCGCGCGGCCCTTCAGGCGGCGCTGAACGGCCATGTCACCTCGGGCGGGTCGACCCTGACCATGCAGGTCGCGCGTCTGCTGGAAGACAGCGGCACCGGGCGCTGGCAGGGCAAGCTGCGCCAGATGCGGCTGGCGCTGGCGCTGGAACGCCACCTGTCCAAGGATGCGATCCTGGCGCTTTACCTGCGCATCGCCCCCTATGGCGGCAATGTCGAAGGCGTCCGCGCCGCTTCCCTGGCCTACTTCGGCAAGGAACCCCGCCATCTGACCCCTGCCGAGGCCGCCCTTCTGGTCGCCATCCCGCAAAGCCCCGAAACCCGCCGCCCCGACCGCTTTCCCGGCGCTGCCGCCATGGCCCGCGCCCGGGTGCTGGAGAGGATGCAGGCGGCAGGGCTGATGGACAGCGACCGCATCGCCGCCGCCGAAACCGAACCCGTGCCGACGGCGCGCCGCCCCTTTCCCGACCATGCCGCCCTTTTGGCTGAACGGTTGCAGCTGGCCGACCCTGCCACGCGCATCCACCTGACCACCATCGACGGCGACCTTCAGGCGGCGCTGGAACGGCTGGCGACGGCGGCAGCGGGGCGGGCGGGGGACAGCCTTTCCATCGCCATCCTTGTCGCCGATCACCGGTCTGGCGACATCCTGGCCAGCGTCGGCAGCGCCGCCTGGGGCGACGGTCGGCGGCGCGGTTTTGTCGACATGACCCAGGCCCTGCGCTCGCCGGGCTCGACGCTGAAACCCTTTGTCTATGCCCTGGCCTTCGATCAGGGTCTGGCCTATCCCGAAACGCTGATCGACGACCAGCCCGTCGCCTTTGGCACCTATCAGCCGCAGAATTTCGACCGCCGGTTCCGCGGCACCCTGCCGGTGCGGCAGGCCTTGCAGGAATCGCTGAACATCCCGGTGATCAGCCTGACCGATACGATCGGCCCCGCGAACCTTCTGGCCACACTGCGCCGGGCGGGCGCGCGGGCCGAGGTGCCGGGCGGGCGCGCCGGTCTGGCGGTGGCGCTGGGCGGGCTTGGCATATCCTTGCAGGATCTGGTGCAAAGCTATGCGGCCCTGGCGCGGCTTGGCCGCCCGGTGCACCTGTCGGTCACGCCCGGTCAGGCGGCGGACCTGCCCCAGCGCCTCTTCGGTCCCGAAGCCGCCTGGCTGGTCACCGACATCCTGTCGCAACTGCCGCCCCCGCCCGGCGCCGCCCCCGGACGGCTGGCCTACAAGACCGGCACCAGCTATGGCCACCGCGACGCGCTGGCGGTGGGCTATGACGGCGCACATGTCGTGGGCGTCTGGATGGGCCGGGCCGATGGCACGCCCGTGCCCGGCGCCTTTGGCGGCGATCTGGCAGCGCCTGTCCTGTTCGAGGCGTTCGGCCGTCTCAAATCCCGCTTCGATCCGCTGCCCGCCCCGCCGCCTGCCACGCTGATCCTGCCCAACGCCCGCCTGCCGCAACCCTTGCGCCATTTCCACCCGCGCGGTGCGGTCTTTGCCGCGGCAGAAGCCCATGGCCCCAAGGTCGCCTTCCCCCCCGACGGCGCGGCGCTTGAGGCGCCGGGGGGGCAGGTCACGGTCAAGGTCCGTGACGGCACCGCGCCCTTTCTGTGGATGGTGAACGGTCGCCCCGCCGCCATGGCAGAGCAGGGGCGAGAGGTGCCGCTGGCTCTGGGCGGCAAGGGCTTTTACCGCCTGTCGGTCGTCGATGCCCTGGGCCAAAGTGCTGCCGTCAGTGTCACGGTGAACTGACCCCGCGACCTGCCGCGCACATCGCCACTGGCGCTGGTGCTGCGCTGCAGCTAGATTACCCCCAGACGCCGGACCGGGAGGACGGGACATGAGCGCCACGGGCATCGACAAACGCATCGGCCCGCCAGAGGTGCGCGCCCGCAAGGGCGGCACGCCGCTGGTGGTTCTGACCGCCTATACGACCCCGGTCGCGCGCCTTGTCGACCCGCATTGCGACATGGTTCTGGTCGGCGATTCGGTTGCCATGGTGCTGCACGGCCATCCGACGACCCTGCAGGCGACGATGGAGATGATGATCCTGCATGGCCAGGCGGTGGCGCGCGGTCTGAACCGGGCGATGATGATCATCGACATGCCCTTTGGCAGCTATGAGGAAGGGCATGAACAGGCGTTCCGCAACGCTGCCCGCCTGATGCGCGACACCGGCGCCACGGCCGTCAAGCTGGAAGGCGGCGCCCATATGGCTGACACGATCCGCTATCTGTCGGACCGCAGCATCCCGGTCATGGCCCATATCGGCCTGACCCCGCAATCGGTCAATGCGCTGGGCGGCTATCCGGTGCAGGGGCGGGGCAGCGATGCCGCCCGGGTCCGCGCCGATGCGGTTGCCGTGGCCGATGCCGGTGCCTTTGCCGTCGTCATCGAAAAGGTGCCCGCCGCCCTTGCCGCCGAAATCACCCGCGCCATTCCGGTCCCGACCATCGGCATCGGCGCCGGGGTCGATTGCGACGGCCAGGTCCTGGTCTCGGACGACATGCTCGGCCTCTTCACCGCCTTCAAGCCGCGCTTCGTCAAACGCTATGCCGATCTTGGCGCCGAAGCCGACCGCGCCATCGCCGCCTATGCGGACGAAGTGCGGGCCCGCACCTTCCCCGGCCCCGAACATGTGTTCGCCGTCGATCCGCCAAAGGCCAGGGGCTAGGCGATGCGTACCATCCGCGATCTTTCGGCCCTTCGCGCCCGGGTCCGCGACTGGCAGGCGGCAGGCCAGTCGGTCGGCGTCGTGCCGACCATGGGCGCCCTCCATGCCGGCCATATCAGCCTGGTCCATGCCGCCCGCGCCGCCTGCGACCGGGTGATCGTCACGCTCTTCGTCAATCCCCGCCAGTTCAACAACCCCCAGGATCTGGCGAAATACCCCAGGACCGAGGACAGCGACGCCGCCCTTCTGCAGCCCGAAGGGGTCGATGTCCTTTTTGCCCCCGAGGCCACCGCCGTCTATCCGCCGGGATTTGCCACGACGGTCACGGTCGCGGGCCTGCAGGATGTGCTCTGTGGTGCCCACCGGCCCGGTCATTTCGACGGGGTGGCGACGGTCGTGTCGAAACTTCTGATGATGACCGGCGCCGACACGGCCTTCTTTGGCGAAAAGGACTGGCAGCAACTGGCGATCATCCGCCGGATGGTCAGCGACCTGAACATCCCGGTCCGCATTCAGGGCTGCGCCACGGTCCGCGACCGCGACGGGCTGGCGCTGTCGTCACGCAACCAGCGCCTGTCGGCGGCTGACCGGCTGGGCGCACCCGCGCTTCACCGCGCCATGACCGCCGCCGCCCGCGCCATCGCGGCGGGCGAGGCGGCAGAGCCCGCGCTGGCCACGGCCCGCGCCGCGATCCAGAAGGCGGGCTATTCCGACATCGACTATCTTGACCTCCGCGACGGGCTGACGCTTGCGCCGCTGACCGGCCCGGCCCCCGGCGCCCGCCTCTTTGCCGCAGCCTGGCTCGGGGGCGTGCGGCTCATCGACAATATCGCCGTCTAGGTCCGCGCCCCATGGACATGCGCCCCGGCCCCCTGAACCTGATCACCGATGTGGCGGGGCTGCTGGTCGGCCAGGCGCAGGATCACAGGGCCAGAACCGGCGTCACCGTCCTGACCGCCGACCGCCCCTTCACCGCCGCCGTCCATGTCATGGGCGGCGCGCCGGGCACGCGCGAGACCGACCTTCTGGCGCCCGACCGGCTGGTCGGCCAGGTCGACGCGCTGGTCCTGTCCGGCGGTTCGGCCTTTGGTCTGGATGCAGCTTCGGGCGTGATGCAGGGCCTTGCCGCTGACGGGCGCGGCTTTGCCGTCGGCCCGGCCCGCGTGCCGATCGTGCCCGCCGCAATCCTCTTTGACCTCTTGAACGGCGGCACCCGCGACGGGTCGGCCAACCCCTATGCCGCCCTTGGCCTTGCCGCCTATCAGGCCCGTGCCACACACTTCGCCCTTGGCACGGCGGGCGCGGGCACCGGCGCGCTGTGCCACGGCCTCAAGGGCGGCCTTGGCTCGGCTTCGGCCCTTTTGCCCAATGGCGTGACCGTCGGTGCCCTGGCCGCCGTCAATGCGCTCGGCTCGCCCATCGGTGACGATCAGGGCCGCTTCTGGGCCGCGCCCTGGGAACTCGGCGCCGAATTCGGCGGCCTCGGACCGGCCCACCCCAACCACCCCGGCACCCTGCCCACGCCCGACAAACGGGCGGGACAGGCAACCACCATCGCCATCGTGGCGACCGATGCCGCCCTGACCAAGCCCGAGGCGCAGCGCCTGGCCATCGCTGCCCATGACGGGCTGGCACGGGCGCTGGTTCCGGCCCACACGCTTCTGGACGGCGATCTGGTCTTTGCCGCCGCCACCGGCGCCCGCCCCCTCACCGACCCGGTCGCCGACCAGTACGCCCTGGGCCATGCCGCCGCCTGCTGCCTTGCCCGCGCCATCGCCCGCGCGGTCTATCTGGCCCGGCCCGACCCCGGCGACCTGTTGCCCGCCTGGTCCGCCCGCTTCGCCCGAT
>CAZKJZ010000169.1:0-4808 GCA_964553145.1 uncultured Frigidibacter sp.
CGACCCGCAGGGGATGCAAACCGGATTGGCCGGGCGGCAGACCCGGCCAAGGGGTCAGGACGTGGGTTTCGAAGTCGTTTCCGCCTCGGGCTTCTTTGCCGGGAAGGATGGCGCCAACGTTTCAAGAAAGTTGAAGAGCCGATCCTGAGCGTAGCCCAACATGAACACCAACCCCAACAGCGAGAGTCCAAGGCTGGAAAGTTGATGCTCGATCACCGAGTTCGGCGTGGCGAACCAAACCACGACGACGCCGATCACCGCACCGAAGACAATCCGGAAGATCGCGTTGGACCAGTTGGGATTGGGAAGGTAACTGTCCAACCGGGATCGCAGAAAGTACATTGCGCCCCCCATGGCGCCATAGAGTGCCGGAAGAATTAAGACTGCCAAAGGCGTCAGCGAAGCCTTGAGTTGGGTGAGATTCGCCTGCGTAGCGGCGATGCCAATATCCTGGGTAATCAAGTCGCGGCAAACAAGGTAATTTTTAAGCCAGAATATCTGCCGAAGGTAATCCGAGAAGTTTGTTGGTTCTTTGCCGATAGAAGTCGCGTATGGCGTTTGCTTGGTGTCAGAGCTATCGCTGGGCATCGGTCGGTTTAAATTACTATCATAGCATGCGTTAATACTATTTACTGAGTTGTTTGGGACGCTTGACTTCATTGAAGTACTCGTTAATAGGTCTGGGCAATACGATGAAGTGTCCCAAGGGACAAATAACATCGCAACCTGACAAAGTCCAGTCACAACTTCTGGTTTATCAAGTGATATGTTGGGAGTTGTCTTCTTAGATTCATTCAGTGCGTCTTTAGATCCTTTGCTATCAGCGTTGTCGCCGTCGGAATCTTTAACAGGAGGTCGGTGAAGTCTGGCGCGAGGCAGTAAGCTGTTAATATAAATTACCCCCTCACTTGCTACCCTTAGCTTGGCGGACAGGATGGCAATCTCGGCTTCATTATTAAAATAGACATTTCGCGCCAGGTCGAATTGTGCCGGAAGGGCCAATGTCTCGATTGGAGAGACATCCGCGCGGGGAATTTTCAAGTCTTTTTTGCATGTTTCTTTTTCGGTTTCGGTACCCGCGTCGCACCTGCCATCGAATGATGCTCCACTTCTCGACTTGAATTCGGAAAGTGACTTGTCAGCCTGGTACCATGCCTGTACCATTTCCCGTTGAAGCCTGCTATAATTGGTCGCGGTTGACTGCGAGGACAAAGCCTCGAGATCAGAGGCAATTGCCACAGCAGAATTGTGGATGTAGGTCAATTTTCCAGTAGCCAAGGCAAGTAGCAAGACGATTCCAAGTATTGCAGATGATGCAACCCGTTCACTCCATGTATGTGTTCCGGGTAGCCAGCCCTTTTTTACACTTACCCAAACTTCTGTGGTCAGACCTTTTCTTGCATTGTTTAATTTGTCCTCGAGCCCATGTATGTCCTCGTCGGGGATTTTTGTTGAAGCAGCGGCTGCTTCAACTTTGCGGAAGGCCGCAATAAGGTCAGCATCTGACTTACCCACGACGCGCAGGTATGATATTAGTTTCATTGACTCTTCGATGATCTTCTTCGTGGTTTCGTCGACGATCTTTGTACTTAGAGTCTTTCCATTATCCTGATCAGCCATGTCATACCCTCCGTCAGGCACGGGTTGAATTCACTCTGCCTTGAATTTGGCCTAACGACACCAATGCCTTATTGCCGCGTGCCGTAAGACCCGTCCCAGCAGACGCAGGGCGAGCCTGGTGGGCCGGGCGGATTGGAGGGGCAGGCCATGGTCTGTGTGACGCAAAGCGAACCGTCCTGTGCGGCGGCCTGCTGCGGAGCAGGAAGCAAAGTAATCGTCAGAAAAAACAAAGCACCCTTGTGGATACGCATGATAGTGCCCCCACTACAAAAAGCTGCAATTTTAGAATTCTATCACATTTCGCCTAAAAGCGAAGCAATTTTAGACAAACACGTCCGGCGTGTTTTGCAATTTGCAGCTAAAGCCGCGCCAGCCGCTCGGTCAGCAGCTCGAAAAACCCGTCGCGGTCGACCGAGCCGATGAACAGCGCGTTCGCCTCGCGCCCGGTTACCCGCCACCAGTCGGCCACCGTCATGCCCAAAGTGTGGGTGCCGGTCAGTTCGACGGCGACATGCACATGGCGGCCCTGAAAGAGGCCGGGGTTCAGAAGATAGGCGATGACGCAGGGGTCGTGCAGCGGCGCGCCAAGGCTGCCGTATTTTGCCGTATCGAACCGTTCGTAAAAGTCGGTCCAGCTGGCAACCGCCCGGCCCACCGGCGTGCCCAGTGCCCGCATCCCCTCGACCCACTCGCGCGAGGTCAGGGCCTTGTGCGTCACATCCAGCGGCATGATGACCAGCGGTACGCCCGACCGAAAGACGATATCCGCCGCCTCGGGGTCGACATAGATGTTGAATTCGGCGGCGGGGGTGATGTTGCCGCCCTCGAAATAGCCGCCGCCCATCAGCACCACCTCGG
The DNA here is from genome assembly GCA_964553145.1 of uncultured Frigidibacter sp. GTDB lineage: Bacteria > Pseudomonadota > Alphaproteobacteria > Rhodobacterales > Rhodobacteraceae > TMP-24. Next base: position 2,479 of record CAZKJZ010000169.1, read on the forward strand.
CCACGCGGGCGACGATGTCGGGCGCCTTCTGAAAGGCGGTGGCGATATTGGTCAGGGGGCCAAGGGGGCAGAGGGTGATCGTGCCTGCGGGCGCGGCGCGCAGCAGGTCGATGATGGCATCGACGGCATGGCCGGGGGCCAGCGGCATGGCCGGTTCGGGCAGGGTGATGCCGTCGAGGCCGGTCTTGCCATGCACATGTTCGGCCGTGACCAGCGGGCGCGACAGCGGCCGGTCACAGCCGGCATGGATTGCCAGATCGGGGCGGCCCGCCAGTTCGCAGATGGTGCGGGCATTGCGGGTGGTCAGGGGCAGCGGCACATTTCCGGCCACGGTGGTCAGGGCCAGAACCTCCAGCTCCGGCGAGGCGAGCGCCAGCAGGATGGCCACGGCATCGTCCTGGCCGGGGTCGGTGTCGATGATGATCCTGCGCCTGTCGCCCAATTGCATCGCCCTTTCGACTGGGGTTTTCCTGACTTGTGCCCTTGGCCCTGATTTGGTCAAAGGAAGGCCATATTCCCGAAGGATGGTTAACCATCCCACGGGGAAAGGGAAGGGCATGAAAAACCGCGCCGAATCGATCCATCTGCACACCGGCGGCGTACCGACCGGGGCCGAGGATGCGGTTGTCTTCCTGGCGGCGAACCGCGCCGGGCTGCGGCGGGCGGGGATTGACCTTTTTGCCTTTGATCCGATGGCGGGGGGCGAGGATTCGATTGCCGCCTATATGCCCGCGCCCGCCGCGCAGGATGATGCATTTTCCAATGCCTCGGAACGGCTGGGCGAACGGCTGGATGCGGGCCGTAGTCGCCCGTCGCCGCGCTTCCTGATCAGTGCCTGCGAACTGGCGGGCCCGGTTCCGGAACTTTTGTCGGGGCGTTTCCATGCCCAGGCCCGGCAGCGCGCCCGGACGCTGGCGCGGGCGCTGGGCCAGCGGGTCGACCGGCTGGTCATGTCGATCCAGCCCTATGATCAGCTTTATCATTCCGTCTGGATGATGCAGGCCCTGGACCGGCGGATGGAGCCCTTTGCCGAATATGCGGCGCCCCTTGGCGCCATGCTGGGCGGCTGGGCCGATCTGGCCCGCATCTGGCGCGAGGAACTGCAGGTGGGCGAGCTGGTGGTTCTGGCCGAGCCGATGACGCCGCCGCAGCTTTTGTCGCAGCTGGTGCCGGGGCTGGTGCTGCGCCAGCCGGTGATGCCGCGCCCCCGCCCACGCGTGACCCCCAGTGCCGTGGCCATGGCGCAGCGTTGCCTGGCCCAGGGCACCCGTCTTCAGCCCGGTCAGCGCGACCGTCTGGTCGAGTTTCACGCCCGCCAGCCGCAAGTGCAGGCGGTCGGTGCTTATCCCGCCGATGTGCGTGCGACCCTTGGCGCGCGCTACGAGGATGACCTGCATCAGCTGATCCGCATGGATTGCGTCACGCTGGTTGGCGGGCTGATGCCCGCGATGGCCGCCGAATAGCCAGCCGCCCTTGCCGCACACCCCGCCGCTTGCGCATGGCGCGGGCGCGCGCCACTATGCGCCTGTCGACAGCCCAAGCGGCGAGCGGGGGAACAGCGGTTGCATACGCCAGCGCATCTTCTGACCGGTGCGGCCGCCTTTGCCCGGCCCGAACGGGGCACGCGGCTTTTGTGGGCGGCCTTTCTGGGGGGGCTGGTGCCCGATGTGCCAATGTGCCTGATGGTGGGCTGGGCGCTCTGGGTGCGGGGTCTGGCGCCCGAAGTGGTCTTTGACCAACTGTACTTTTCGGACAGTTGGCAACGGGTCTTTGCCATTGACCACAGCCTGATCCTGTGGGGCGCGCTGGTTCTGGCAACGAGGCTGGTCTGGCGGCGGGTCGGCTGGGCGGTCTTTGCCGCATCGGGCCTCTTGCATGCGGTAATGGATTTCGCCCTTCATCACGACGATGCGCGGCGCCAGCTCTGGCCGCTGTCGGATCATGTCTTTCACAGCCCCTTCAGCTATTGGGACCGCGCCTATCATGCCGGGATCATCGCCCCCGCCGAACTGATCCTGTCGCTGGTCTGCGCACTGATCCTGTGGCGGCGCTTTTCGACGCGGGGCGCGCGACTGGCGATTGCACTGATTGCCGCGGCCGAACTTCTGCCTGGCCTGATCTTTTCCCACATGTTCTGACCGGCCCGCCTGGATATGGATGAGGCTTTGTTGAACCGCCGCCGGGGACCGATTTCTTCGAAGAAATCGGACCAGAACCTTCAAAGGTTCTGGCGCGGAATTTTCGAAAATTCCGCGCGCGCGCTGGTCCGGGGGGGGAGTCTCACAGCACTCATCCCGCCAAACGAAACGCGCGCCCGAAAGGGGCGCGCG
>CAZKJZ010000170.1:0-1902 GCA_964553145.1 uncultured Frigidibacter sp.
GATCTGTGTCCTGCATTTCGGAGGCTGACGTGGCAACTGGCCCCTTTCCCAGCGCCGTTCTGTTTTGCTGCGATCACAATGCCGTCCGCTCGCCCATGGCCGAAGGGCTGATGAAAAAGCTCTATGGCCGGGCTGCCTATGTCCAGTCGGCGGGCGTGAAGAATGATCTGGAGATCGACGGGTTCGCCATTACCGTCTGCCAGGAAATCGGCATCGAACTGGCGCGCCACCGATCGCGGTCGTTCGAGGAAATGAAGGACTGGGGCGATGATCTGGCGGGCTTTGATCTGGTCGTGGCCCTGTCGCCGGCCAGCCAGAGGCAAGCCCTGGAATTCACACGCTTTTTCCATCTGGATGTGGAATATTGGCCGATCATGGACCCGACCGGCATGGGTGAGACGCGGGACGCCAAGCTGGCCGGCTACCGCAGTGCCCGCGACCAGATCAAAGCCCGGATGATCGAACGGTTCGGCCCGCCGAAGGGGGAATAGATCTTCGGTCTTTGCCGGGTCTCTCCCCACTACGCCATCCGGTCAGGCCGTGTTCAGGGAAGAAGCGGGGGTTCCACCCCCGCACCCCCGGGATATTTGGGCCACAATGAAAGGGGCGGCGGATCTGCGCGATTGAGCGAGGGCTGCCACGGGGCGCCTGCACCGTTTCGCTCTGTCCCGCCAGCCGACCGGTCCCCTATCATTTTTTCTGGCGAAGCGCCCCCCCATCCGCTAGACTGGCGGACAGACCCGGAGAACCGGGCGCGAGGCAGTGAGAGAGCAGTCTGATGACGGAAATGGTGTTCGGCACCGCGCCCCTGCGGGCGGGTGAGCCTGTTCTGCCACGCTGGTGGCGGACGATTGACCGCTGGTCGCTGGGTCTGGTCATCACGCTCTTCGGTCTTGGGCTGCTTTTGGGCCTGGCCGCCTCGGTTCCCCTGGCCGAAAAGAACGGTTTGCCGCCCTACTATTACGTCAGCCGTCAGGCCTTTTTCGGCGGCATGGCGATTGTGGCGGCACTTCTGACCTCGATGATGCCGGTCGAGATGGTGCGGCGCATGGGGACGGTCGGTTTTGCCGGTGCCTTCCTGGCCCTGCTTCTCTTGCCGTTCCTGGGCACCGACTTTGGCAAGGGGGCGGTGCGCTGGTATTCGCTGGGCTTTGCCTCGGTTCAGCCGTCGGAATTTCTGAAGCCCTGTTTCGTCATCCTTTGCGCCTGGCTGATGGCTGCCGCGCAGGATCTGGGCGGGCCGCCGGGGCGGCTCTATTCCTTCGGCATCATGTTCGCGGTCGTTCTCTTGCTGGCGATGCAACCCGATTTCGGGCAGGCCTGTCTGATCCTGTTTTCCTGGGGCATCATGTATTTCATCGCCGGCGCGCCCTTTCTGCTTTTGGCCGGGATCGGCGGCATTGCGGTGGGCGGCGGGTTTGCGGCCTATAATGCGTCCGAACATTTCGCGCGGCGGATCAACGGCTATCTGTCGGCCGACATCGATCCGCGCACCCAGATCGGCTATGCGACCAATGCCATTCAGGAGGGCGGCTTTTTCGGCGTCGGCATTGGCGAAGGCACGGTGAAATGGACGCTGCCGGATGCGCATACCGATTTCATCATCGCCGTCGCGGCCGAAGAATTCGGCCTGATCCTGGTTCTGGTCATCATCGCCCTTTACCTTGCGATCACGGTCCGGTCGCTTTACCGGCTGACGCGGGAACGTGATCCGTTCACCCGGCTGGCCGGGTCGGGGCTGGCCTGTGCCTTTGGCATTCAGGCGATGATCAACATGGGGGTGGCCGTGCGGCTGTTGCCGGCCAAGGGCATGACGCTGCCGTTTGTCAGCTATGGCGGGTCGTCGGTCATCGCCTCGGGCATCGCGGTCGGCATGCTTTTGGCGCTGACCCGGACCCGGCC
>CAZKJZ010000170.1:2002-4773 GCA_964553145.1 uncultured Frigidibacter sp.
CGCGACCGGCCTGCGGTGGTGGTGGGCTTTGGCGGCTATCCGACCATTCCGGCCCTGTCGGCGGCCTGGGTTCTGGGCCTGCCCCGGATGATCCATGAACAGAACGGGGTTCTGGGCCGGGTCAATCGCCTTTTTGCCGCGCGGGTCGACCAGATCGCCTGTGGCACCTGGCCGACGCCGCTGCCCGAGGGCGTCGAGGGCACCTATACCGGCAATCCGGTGCGCGCCGCCGTGCGGGTCGCCGCCGCCGCTGCACCCTATCATTTTCCCGGCGAGGGAGAGGATCTGTCGGTGCTGGTCATCGGCGGCAGCCAGGGCGCGCGCATCCTGTCGGATGTGGTGCCCGAGGCGATGGCGCACCTGCCCGAACCCTTGCGCCCCCGCCTGCGGGTGGCGCATCAGGCGCGGGACGAAGACCGCGCCCGCGCTGTGGACAGCTATGACAAGGCAGGGATCGGGGCCGAGGTCGAGCCCTTCTTCACCGACATCGCCCGGCGGCTGACCGGGGCGCAGCTCGTTATCTCGCGGTCCGGCGCCTCGTCCGTCGCCGACATAGCGGCGATCGGGCGGCCGTCGCTGCTGGTGCCGTTCGCGGCTGCTACGGCCGACCATCAGACCGCCAATGCCGCAGCGCTGGTTCAGGCCGGGGCCGCCGTGCTGTTGCCGGAAAAGCAGCTTGACGCCGCAGGGCTGGCCCAGCATATGGCCGCGGTTCTGACCGATCCTGCACGGGCCGAGGCGATGGCCGCCGCCGCCCGCGCGCTGGGACGGCCGGATGCGACCGACCGTCTGGTCGCGCTTGTCGAAACCCTGTCGCGGAAGGCCCGCCCATGAACGCCGCCACCAAACTGCCGCTGGAACTTGGCCCCATCCATTTCGTCGGGATCGGCGGCATCGGCATGTCGGGGATTGCCGAGGTGCTGATCACCCAGGGCTACCGCGTGCAGGGGTCGGACGCGAAAGCGTCGAAGATCACCGACCGGCTGGTCGGGCTGGGCGCTGCGTTTTTCGAAGGCCAGCGGGCCGAGAATATCGGGCTGGCCGAGGTCGTGGTCATTTCGTCCGCGATCAAGAAGGGCAACCCCGAGCTGGAGGAAGCGCGGCGGCGCGGCCTGCCGGTGGTGCGGCGGGCCGAAATGCTCGCCGAACTGATGCGGATGCGCTCGAACGTTGCCGTGGCGGGGACGCATGGCAAGACGACGACGACGACCATGGTGGCGACCCTTCTGGACAGGGGCGGCTTTGACCCCACGGTCATCAACGGCGGCATCATCCATGCCTATGGCTCGAACGCCCGTGCCGGGGCGGGCGAGTGGATGGTGGTCGAGGCGGACGAAAGCGACGGGTCGTTCAACCGCCTGCCCGCGACGATTGCCATCGTGACCAACATCGACCCCGAACATATGGAACATTGGGGCACGATCGACGCCCTGCGCAAAGGCTTTTACGACTTTGTGTCGAACATCCCCTTTTACGGGCTGGCGGTCTGCTGCACCGATCACCCCGAGGTTCAGGCCCTGGTCGGCCGCATCACAGACCGGCGGGTCGTGACCTTTGGCTTCAATGCCCAGGCCGATGTGCGGGCAACGGGGCTGAGGTTCGAAGACGGCAAGGCCTATTTCGATATCCTGCTGCAGGGCGAGGGCGAAGGTTCGAAAATTGAAGGCTGCATGTTGCCGATGCCGGGCGATCACAATGTCTCGAACGCGCTGGCGGCGGTGGCCGTGGCCCGGCATCTGGGCATGAAGAAGGACGAGATCCGCGCGGCCCTTGCCGCCTTTGGCGGGGTCAACCGCCGCTTTACCAAGGTGGGCGAGGTGCTGGGCGGGGTGACGGTCATCGACGATTACGGCCATCATCCGGTGGAAATCGCCGCCGTGCTGCGCGCGGCGCGGCAGGCGACCAAGGGCAGGGTGATCGCCGTTCACCAGCCGCACCGCTATAGCCGCCTGTCGAACCTCTTCGAGGAATTCTGCACCTGTTTCAACGAGGCGGATGTGGTCGGCATCGCCGATGTCTATGCGGCGGGCGAAGAACCGATCCCCGGTGCCAGCCGCGACGATCTGGTGGCCGGGCTGATCGCCCATGGCCATCGCCATGCCCGCGCGGTCGCCGGCGAGGACGATCTGGCCCGGCTGGTCCGGGAACAGGCGCGGCCGGGTGATATGGTCGTCTGCCTGGGCGCGGGGTCAATCTCGGCCTGGGCCAACGGCCTGCCCGCGCGGCTGGCGGGGGCCGGGGCGTGAGCGGCGCCCTGATCGCCGCCTGTCTTTGGGCGCTGGCGGCGACCTGCGTTGCCCTGCTGCCGATGCGCTATCAGATGCTGCCGGGGTTGGTTTTGCTGCTTCTGGCGCCGGTTCTGCTGATCTGGATCGGTTATGTGCACGGGTTTTGGGCGGCGGTCCTGGGGCTGGCGGGCTTTCTGTCGATGTTCCGCCGTCCCCTGTGGCATATGGCGCGGCTGGCCCTTGGTCGGTCGGGCGGCGGCGCGCGATGAGTGCTGCGCTGATTGCCGCCTGCCTCTGGGTCTGCATCGCTTGCGTTCTGGGCCTGATGCCCTCTCGCGATCATCACTGGCGGGTGGCCTATGGTCTGATCGCCGTCGGCATCCCTATCCTTGGCTGGGTGACGCTGACCCTGGGGCCGGTCTGGGGGCTGGCGGTTCTGGCGGCAGGCGCCTCTATCCTGCGCTGGCCGCTGATCCGTGTCTGGCGGCGGGTCAGGCGCGCGCTGGCGCGGGACAAGTCCGAAAGGCAGCGGGTCTAAGGCGG
>CAZKJZ010000171.1:0-2684 GCA_964553145.1 uncultured Frigidibacter sp.
CCGCCCCCGGCGCGGGCTTTCAAGTGAAATGGGCTGATCCGATTGCGGCACCCCTCCGGGGTGCCATTCCCTTTCTCTCGCGGCCCGCGCGGACGCGCGGGCCGCGAGGGTGGCCTTCGGCGAGGATATTTGGAAACAGGTGAAAGGGGACCCGCTTGCCTGTGGCCGTCTTTCGGTGCAGCCTGCCGCCCATGTCGGCGGGGGGCAGGATGCGGCTGGACGGACGGACGATCGTGGTGACGGCGGCGGGTCAGGGCATTGGCCGGGCCAGTGCTTCGGCCTGCGCACGCGAGGGCGCGCGGGTGATCGCGACCGATGTGAACAAGGCGACGCTGGCGACCCTGCCGGACGAAGCGCAGGGGATCGAGATTGCCCTGCTGGATGTGCGCGACGGCGGGGCGGTGGCCGCGTTTGCCGCGCGGGTCGGTCTGATCGACGGGCTTTTCAATTGCGCGGGTCATGTCCATCACGGCAGCCTTCTTGAAACCTCGGACGCGGACTGGGACTTTTCGCTGGACCTGAACCTGACCTCGATGTTCCGGATGACCCGCGCCTTTCTGCCCGCCCTTCTGGCGCGGGCCGCGGACACCGGCGATGCGGCGGTGCTGAACATGGCCTCGATGGCCTCTTCGATCAAAGGCTTTCCGAACCGGGCGGTCTATGGCGCGACCAAGGCCGGGGTGATCGGCCTGACCAAGGCGATTGCGGCCGATCATGTGCGGCAGGGGCTGCGCTGCAATGCGCTTTGCCCCGGCACGGTCGACACGCCGTCCTTGCGCGGGCGGATCGCGGCGGCGGCAGACCCGGCGCAGGCCGAGCGGGATTTCATCGCCCGCCAGCCGATGGGGCGGCTGGCGACGGTTGCGGATATTGCGCCGATGGTCGTGTACCTTTTGTCGGACGAGGCGCGGTTTGTGACGGGTCAGGCGATGCTGGTCGATGGCGGCGTAACGATTTAGGGGGGGCGAAATGAAACTGCTGCGCTATGGGCCTAAGGGCCAGGAACGGCCGGGGCTTCTGGATGGTCAGGGCCGGGTGCGCGACCTCTCGGGCGTGATCGGCGATCTGGCCGGTGACGCCCTGCTGCCCGCTAGCCTGTCGCATCTGGCGGGGCTGGACCCCGCTGCCCTGCCCCTGGTGCCGGGCGTGCCGCAGCAGGACCTGCGGCTCGGTCCCTGCGTCGGGCAGGTGGGCAAGTTCATCTGCATCGGCCTCAATTACGCCGATCATGCTGCCGAAAGCGGTCTGGCCGTACCGCCCGAGCCGGTGATCTTTGGCAAATGGACATCGGCCATTTCCGGCCCCGATGACCCGGTCTATATCCCGCGCGGATCGGCCAAGACCGATTGGGAAGTCGAGCTCGCGGTCGTCATCGGGCAGGGCGGCACCTATATTGCCGAGGCAGACGCCCTGTCGCATGTCGCGGGCTATTGCATCGTCAATGACATCAGCGAACGCGACTATCAGCTCAACCGGTCCGGCACATGGGACAAGGGCAAGGGTTGCGACACGTTCGGCCCGATCGGCCCCTGGCTGGTGACACCGGACGAGGCGGGCGATGTGGACCGGCTGTCCATGTGGCTGGAGGTGGACGGGACACGGATGCAGGACGGATCGACCGCGACCATGGTCTATCGGGTGCCGTTCCTGATCCACTATGTCAGCCAGTTCATGTCGCTTAAGCCCGGCGATGTGATTTCGACCGGCACGCCGCCCGGTGTGGGCATGGGGCAAAAGCCGCCGCGCTTTCTGCAAGGGGGCGAGGTGATGCGCCTGTCCATTGCCGGGCTTGGCCTCCAGACCCAGCGGGTTCGGCGCAGCTAGGCCTTTTTGTCAGGATTCGGGTCGCCGGACCGGCGCCGAGGCCCTAGGATCGGCGGGCAAGGAGAGATGCCATGAACGATGCAAGCCCCCCGGATGCCTATCATTACCGCGTGATCGCCCGCGCCTTGGCCGAGATTGACGCACCCGGCGGACAGGCTCTGGCACTGGACGCGCTGGCCGCACGGCTGGGGATGAGTGCCGCGCATTTCCAGCGGGTCTTTTCCGCCTGGGTCGGCGTGTCGCCCAAGCGCTATCAGCAATATCTGACGCTGGATCATGCGCGGCGCCTGTTGGCCGAACGGTTCACCATTCTGGATGCCGCCGACGCGGCGGGCCTGTCGGGCAGCGGGCGGCTGCATGACCTTTTCCTGCGCTGGGAGGCGATGAGCCCCGGCGACTATGCCCGCGCGGGCGCGGGGCTGGTGATCCGCTGGGGGCGTTTCCCCTCGCCCTTTGGCGAGGTGCTGGCGATGGGCACCGACCGGGGCCTTTGCGGTCTGGCCTTTGCCGAGGAGTGCGGTTTTGACGCCGCCTATGCCGATCTGACCGGGCGCTGGCCGCAGGCCCGGTTCCTGCAGGACCCCGACCCGCTGCGCGGCTGGGTCGAGGCCGCTTTTGCCCAGAAGGGCGAGGCGCGGCTTTTGCTGATCGGCGCCCCCTTTCAGATCAAGGTGTGGGAGGCGCTGCTTTGCATCCGCTCGGGCCAGGTCACGACCTATAGCGAGTTGGCCCGCGTCACCGGCCACCCGCAGGCGGTGCGGGCCGTCGGCACCGCCGTGGGGCGCAACCCGGTCAGCTTTCTGATCCCCTGCCACCGGGCCTTGCGGAAATCGGGCGGCCTTGGCGGCTATCACTGGGGC
>CAZKJZ010000171.1:2784-4769 GCA_964553145.1 uncultured Frigidibacter sp.
GCGGGCTATTTCCCGCGCCGGAACAGGCGGGCACGGGCGTAAAGGTCCTCTAGCCCCCGCATCCGCGCCTGGGTGGCGTCCCAGCAAAGATGTTCAGCGGCGGCCACCAGCGTTTCGATCAGCAACAAAAGCGCCACGTTCGAATCCCAGGCTGACGGCGCCTCGACATGGGCGGACAGGCGATGGCGGGCATGGGCGGCCGCGGGGGAAATCCATTGATCGGTGATCAGCACCACCTCGGCCCCCTGCCCGGCCGCCAGTTCGACCAGCTGCAGGACGCTGTTTTCATAGCGGCGGATATCCAGGACCAGCAGCACATCGCCCGCCCGCATGTCGACCAGTGCCGGCATGACCGCATTGCCCCGGTCCGTCAGCAGCGAAACCCCGGACCGGATCAGCGCCATATGCGAGACGAAATAATCGGCCAGCGCATGGGAAATCCGCCCGCCGGTGGCAAAGATGCGCCGGTCCGGGTCGGCCAGAAGTGCGGCGATCGCGTCGAACGCAGCCTGATCGACCTGCGCCAGCGTCGCCTGCAGATTGCCCACCACCGCATCGGCGAACCGGTTCAGCATATGGGTCTGCGGCGCACCTTCGGCCCAGCGGTCATATTTGGTCAGGGGCGACATCAGCCGCTCCTCGACCTCGGCCCTGACCACCGACTGAAAGTCAGGATAGCCCCTGTAGCCCAGCTTTTGCGCCAGCCGCACCACCGTGGGCGTCGACACGTCCGCCCCCTTGGCCAGCGCGGTGATCGAGCCAAGGGCGGCCACAGGGTAGTTGCGCATGATATGGCTGGCCAGCTGCCGTTCGGCGCGGGTCAGCTGTTCAAAGGCTGCCTTCAGCTGTTCTTCGATGGTCTGCACGACCTTGGCCACCGTCTGCCCCTTTTGCCCAAAGAAACGATCGTAACAGAAATTTTTGTCCCGCAACGATATTGACAGCGCCCGGGCGAAATCAGACCGTATCATTGTCTGACAGGGGGGACATTGCCAAAGATGTGCGCGGCGCTCAACCAGATTGGTCCGGTGGCGCGGGTCGAGAACCGCGAAGGGGCGGGCGATGTCCTGATCGTCTGCGAACATGCCTCGAACCGCCTGCCGCCGCCCTGGGGAACGCTGGGCCTGTCGCCCGACGCCCAGCGCGCCCATATCGCCTGGGACCCCGGTGCGCTGGGACTGGCGCGCGGCCTGTCTGCACGGCTGGACGGGCCGCTGGTTCATGCCACCGTCTCGCGGCTGATCTATGACCTGAACCGTCCGCCCACAGCAGCGGGGGCCATGCCCGCGAAAAGCGAACTTTACGACATTCCCGGCAATGCGGCGATTGACCCGAGCGAACGGCTGGCCCGGACCGAGGCGATCTATCTGCCCTTTCATACCACGCTGCAGGCCGAAATCGCCCGGCGCATGGCGCAGGGCCGCCCGCCGGTGATCGTGACGATCCATTCCTTTACCCCGGTCTACTTCGGCCAGCCCCGTGCGGTGGAATTCGGGGTGATCCATGATGCCGATCCCACATTCGCGCATCTGGTGGTTGACGCAGCGCGCGCGCTGACCAAGCTCGATACCAGACTGAACGAACCCTATTCGGCCGCCGATTCCGTGACCCATACCCTGCGGCTTCAGGCGACGCCCTACGGATTGCCGAACGTGATGCTGGAACTGCGCAACGATCTGATCGCCACACCCGGCGCCGAGGCAGAGATGGCCGACCGGCTGGCGCCCGTCCTGCGCCGGGCCCTGGGTGAATTGCAGCGGGGCCGGGACCGAGGGGCGTAACACCCCCGTTCCGAAGACCCGATGATAAGAGACAAAGCGGGCCGCCCACGATGGCACCCGCCGATGAACAGGAGAGAGTGACATGGCTGGTAATCTGACGTTCGACGCGCTGAAAAAGGCGGTCAAGGCCGGAGAGATCGACACGGTTCTGGTGGTGGCGACCGACATGCAGGGCCGCCTGATGGGCAAGCGCTTTCACGCGCA
>CAZKJZ010000172.1:0-4735 GCA_964553145.1 uncultured Frigidibacter sp.
GAGCAAGAGCCGGAGAACTCCAGCCGGCGGCGATCCAAGATTGGGGCGCAGAGCAGTTTTTCGACGGCTGCAAGGTCATTCGGACCAAAGGTATGAAGCAACGTCGGGCGCACCCACTCCAGCAGGTGTCCGAATTTGCGCCGCATCGCCCTTTCGACAATTGCGGAACGGTCTTCAGGTGATAGCACTGGCATTCTTGGCCTCGTTCAACCGCCAAGACCTACCCTGCCCGCACGTCGTCCAAAAATCCAGCCCACCACTCCGCCAGCCTCACCCGCTCGCCCCAATGCTCGCCACGCGCATAGGCGCGCCGCACGTCATTCCCGTCAACATGTGCCAGCGCCCGCTCAATCGCATCGGGGTTCCAGAGGCCGCTTTCGTTCGCCAGCGTCGAAAACGTCGCGCGAAACCCGTGCGATGTCATCTCGTCGGCACCGATGCCCATCCGTCGCAGCGCCGTGTTCAGGGTGTTCTCGCTCATAGGGCGGGCAGACGACACCAGCGATGGCAACACCAAGTCACCTGACCCGGTAAGTTCCTTCAACGCGCCCAACCAGACCAAGGCCTGTTTCGACAGCGGCACCTTGTGCGGGCGTCGCATCTTCATGCGTTCGGCAGGGATCGACCAGACCGCCTCCTTGAAATCAAACTCGGTCCACTTCGCCGCACGCAATTCGCCGGGACGTGGCACCAGCAGCGCCAGAAGTTGCAGCGCGATCCGCGTGACGGCCTGACCGTGGAAACCGTCTATGGCGCGCATCAGCCCGCCCAGCGCCGCCGGATCGGTGATTGCGGCCCTTGGCTTTGCGGTCGGTCGGATCAGCGCGCCGCGCAGCGGATATGTCGGGTCGGTCGTGGCCGTGCCATTGGCGATTGCATAGCTGAAAACCGCGCTGATCTTGGCCCGCAAACGCTTGGCGGTCTCATAGTTGCCCTTGGCTTCCACCTTTCGCAGACAGCGTAGCACCATCGGCGACGTGATTTCAGACATGGGCTTTTTGCCGAAATCCGCAACGGCCATGTCCAATAGCCATTCGGTCTTGGCGAGGGTTGACGCCGCGCGCCCCTCTTTTTCCGTTTTTCCGAAATATGCGCGGGACTGGCTTTCGAATGTCAGACCGCGCAATTCCTTCTCTTCGCGCTTGCGGTCCTGCTTTGCTTGGCTGGGGTCTTTGCCCGCCACAACCAGCGCCCGCGCCGCATCGCGCGCTGCCCTCGCCTGTGCCAAGCTGACCTCGGGGTATGGCCCCACCGCCAACAGCTTTTCCTTGCCATCAATCCGGTACTTGAAATGCCACAGGCGCGACCCGGTTGGCTTGACCAGCAGGAACAGCCCGTCGAAGTCAGCGACCTTGTAGGCCTTGTCGCGCGGCTTGAGGCTTCGAATTGTGGCATCGCTCAGGGGCATGCTGGGGGTATCGCCTTTTTATGGGTTTGCCGGATACCCCCAAAGCTACCCCCAACTTGGGGGTATTCCAGCGGACGTGCTTGGATCGCATCGGACAAACCACTTCCTGAAAACCCTTATAAACAAGGCTTTTTCGGATGTCATTGGCTGATTTTGGAGGGTGAAGTGGTGGCGAGGGAGGGACTCGAACCCTCGACCTCGCGATTATGAGTCGCGCGCTCTAACCAGCTGAGCTACCTAGCCACTTCGGCGGGCTAGGTATGCCAGCCCGGGGACCCCGTCAAGGGCTAATCCGGCCTTTTGGCCACAGGGGGCCTAGGCGCCGTAATAGCCGCGATACCAGGTGACGAACCGGGCCATCCCGTCCTGGATGCCGGTTTCGGGGCGGTAGCCGGTCAGGCGTTGCAAGAGGCTGGTGTCGGCCCAGGTCGCGACCACGTCGCCCTTTTGCATCTCCATGTAATTGCGGATCGCCGGGCGACCTGCCGCCGCCTCGATCGCGGCGATGAAGTCGCCCAGCGCTACCTTGTCGCCATTGCCGATATTGACGACGCGCCAGGGCGCCACGGGCGACAGGCTGTCGCCGGGCAGGATGGCATCCGCGCTGTCGGGCCGGACGGGGGCCGCATCCATCAACAGGCGGATGGCGCGGACCAGATCGGTGACATAGGTAAAGTCGCGGAACATCTGCCCCTGGCCATAGACGTCGATCGGCTCGCCCGCCAGGATCGCGCGGGTGAATTTGAACGGCGCCATATCCGGGCGGCCCCAGGGGCCATAGACGGTGAAAAAGCGAAAGCAGGTGGTGGGCAGGCCCCAGAGATGCGCCCAGGAATGCGACAGGCTTTCGGTCGCCTTCTTGGTTGCGGCATAAAGCGAGACCTGTGTGTCGCACTTGTCCGTCTCGCGGTAGGGCATCTGGGTATTGGCGCCAAAGACCGACGAGGTCGAGGCCAGCATCAGATGGCGGGCGCCGGTGTCGCGCGCCGCCTCCATCACGTTGAAGGTGCCTTCGATATTGGCGGTCAGATAGCTGCGCGGCGCTTCCAGGCTGTAGCGAACGCCGGCCTGTGCGGCCAGATGCACGACGACATCGGGGGCAAAGGCCGCCATGTCGCGGGCGATCAGGCCCGGTTCCTCCAGCATGCCACGGGTAAAGGTGAAACCGGCGCGCCCGGTCAGGCCCGCGAGCCGCGCCTCTTTCAGTTTGGGATCGTAATAGGGGGTCATGCCGTCGAACCCGTGGACGGTATAGCCACCCGCCAGCAACAGATCGGCCAGATGATAGCCGATGAACCCCGCCGCCCCGGTGATATAGACCCGCTGCATTGCCGCCCTCCGTTTCTGATTGCCTGCTTAGCCGAGGGGGCGGGGCCGCGAAAGGCCAAGCTGGGAATTTCCTTGGCCGTCCCCTTCGGCTAGGACGGGGGGCAAGGAGATCTGGATGCACCTGCCCCCGCCCCTTGGCCGCGACATCGTCCTTCTGGGCGGCGGCCATGCCCATGCCCTGGTTCTGCGAATGTGGGGCATGGCGCCCCCGCCCGGCCTGCGGCTGACGCTGATCAACCCCGACCCGGTGGCGGCCTATTCTGGGATGCTGCCCGGGTTTGTCGCGGGCCATTACCGGCAGGAGGAAGCCGAGATCGATCTGGTACGGCTGGCGCGGTTTGCGGGCGCGCGGCTGATCCTGGCGCGGGCAACCGGCATCGACCGCGCGGCCGGGCTGGTGCAGGTCGAGGGGCGCGGGCCGGTCGGCTATGACCTTTTGTCGGTCGACATTGGCGTGACCTCGGACCTGCCTTGCATCGCGGGGTTTGCGGGTCACGGTCTGCCTGCGAAGCCCTTGGGCGCGTTTGCGGCAGGCTGGAGCGCGTTTGTCGCAAAGGTCGCTGCGGGTCAGGCGGCGCCCGAGGTGGCGGTGATCGGTGCCGGGCTGGCCGGGGTGGAGCTGGCCTTTGCCGCCCGCCACCGGCTGGGTGCGGGTGCGCGGGTCACGCTGGTCGAGGCGACGGCGACACCGCTTGCCGCCGTCGGGCGCCGCGCGCGCGGGCGGTTGTTGGCGGCGCTGGCGCGGGATGGGATCACGCTTGTCACGGGTCAAGCCGCCGTGGCCGTTCAGCCCGATGGCGTCCGGCTGGCGGATGGCCGTCTGCTGCCCGCCGCCCTGACCATAGGTGCGGCCGGTGCGGCGGCGGCGGGCTGGCTGGCCGACAGCGGGCTGGCGCTGGAGGGCGGCTTTGTCCGCGTACGCCCGACCCTGCAAAGCGACAGCGATCCGGCGATCTTTGCCGCAGGCGACGTGGCACATCTGACCCATGCCCCGCGCCCCAAGGCCGGGGTCTTTGCGGTGCGGGCGGCACCGGTTCTTTTTCACAACCTTTGCGCAGCAGCGACCGGCGGGGCGCTGCGGGACTTCCGGCCCCAGGGGGACTATCTGAAGCTGGTCTCGACCGGCGGGCGGCGGGCGGTGGCCGACAAAAGTGGCCTTGCGGCCGAGGGCGCCGCAATCTGGCGCTGGAAAGACCGGATTGACCGGGCCTTTATCGCGCGCTTGGCGGACCTGCCCGCCATGGCTGCACCGGCTGGCCCCGACACGGGTGACAAACCCCTGTGCGGCGGCTGCGGGGCCAAGGTTGGCGGGGCAACACTGGCAGAGGCGCTGGCCCATCTGCCCGCCCCCACCCGCGCCGATATCGAGACGGGCGCGGGCGACGATGCCGCCGTGTTGCGGATGGGCGCCACCCGGCAGGTGCTGACCACCGACCATCTGCGCGCCTTCACGCTTGACCCCTGCCTTATGGCGCGGATCACCGCGATCCATGCCCTGGGCGATGTCTGGTCGATGGGGGCCGCGCCTCAGGCGGCGCTGGCGCAGATCATCCTGCCGCCGCTGTCCGACAGGTTGCAATCCCGCACGCTGGCCGAGATCATGGCAGTGGCGACCGAGGTCTTTGCCGCCGAGGGCGCCGCCATTGTCGGCGGCCATACCAGCCAGGGCGCTGAACTGAGTATCGGCTTTACCGTCACCGGCCTTTGCGATGGACCGGCGCTGACCCATGCGGGCGCCCGCGCGGGCGACCGGCTGATCCTGACCAAGCCGATCGGCACCGGCGTCATCCTGGCCGCCGAGATGGCGGGCCGGGCCAGGGCGCAGGTGGTGGCCGGGGCGCTGGCCAGCATGTGCCGGCCGCAAGGCGCGGCGGCGCGGCTCATGGCGCCCCTCGCCCATGCGATGACCGATGTGACCGGCTTTGGTCTGGCGGGGCATCTTTTGGCGATCCTGCGCGCCTCGGGCACGGGTGCGGTGCTGCGGATGGCGGATGTGCC
>CAZKJZ010000173.1:0-2279 GCA_964553145.1 uncultured Frigidibacter sp.
TTGCCCGCGCCCATCTGCGCCTCGGCCTTGTCGCCGGTGAACTGGTCAAAGACCGACACACGTTCGATCAGCGCCTTGTCAGCGCCCTGCGCGGCATTGACAAGGGTCAGCGCCTCGACCCCCGCGTCGACGACAAAGGCAAAGTCACGCTCGACCGCCTGCAGGTCAGAGATATCCAGCGCCGGGCGGGTCGCGGATTTCACCTTGGCAAAGGGAACGGCGGCCAGATGGAGGGTAAAGGCCATCGCCGGGCCTTTCACATCCATGGCCTTCAGCACCTTGGGATGCAGCTCGCCGAACGTCGCCAGAACGTTCGGCCCCAGCGCCACCACCCCCGACCGGCCCGGATGCCACCAGCCCGCCGCCTTGCGCCCGATCTGGACGCGGGCAGGGGCACCGATGGCCGCCAGAACCGCCTCGGCATCGGCCTTGGCATCGAAAAGATCGACGGCGCGGCGCGACCCGTACGGATCACGCGCCGCAGCGGCGCCGACCAGAAGGCCCGCCGCCTGCAGCACCTGTTCGCCCGGCTCGCCCCCGGTAAAGGCCGGACCCACCTCGAACAAGGCCAGATCCATGAAGCCCCGCGCCTGATTGCGCGCGGCGGCCTGCAATAGGCCGGGCAGCAGATCGGGCCGCATATGCGTCATCTCGGACGAGATCGGGTTGTCAATCCGGACCGCATCGGCCCCGCCCCCGAACAGCGCCGCCGAAGCCGCGTCAATGAAACTGTAGGTCACGCATTCGTTGTAGCCAAGCGCCGCCAGCGTCCGCCGCGCGGTCTTCTCGCGCACCTGCATCGGCGTCAGGATCGGCTTCGGCACCCCGGCGCGCGCGCGGGCCAGCGGCCTGCCCTGCAGCTTGGTCAGCGAGGCGATGCGCGCCACTTCCTCGACCAGATCGGCGTCGCCCAGAACATCGGGGCGCCAGCTGGGCGGGCTGACCCTGTCGCCGTCGAGCGTAAAGCCCAGCGCCATCAGCGTCGCGCGCTGTTCGGCCTCGGGGATGTCCATCCCCACCAGGCTGATCACCCGTGCCGGGTCCAGCCGATAGGCGCGGGTCGTGTCTGGCACAGCGCCATCCATGACCAGATGCGACGGCTCGCCCCCGCAGAGGTCGATGATCATCCGGGTCGCAAGATCCAGCCCCGGCAAGGTAAAGGCCGGGTCAACGCCCCGCTCAAACCGATAGCGCGCGTCCGAATTGATGCGCAGCGCCCGGCCGGCAGCGGCGATGGTGATCGGGTCCCAATAGGCGCTTTCCAGAAAGACATCGGTGGTGCCTTCGGTGCAGCCAGACGCCTCGCCCCCCATGATCCCGGCCAGACTTTCCGGCCCCTGATCATCGGAAATCAGCATCATGCCCGACCGCAAGGCATAGGTCTTGCCGTCCAGCGCCAAGAGCTCTTCGCCGCCCGCCGCCGGATGAATGCGCAGATCGCCCCTGACCTTGGCCACGTCGAACACATGCAACGGCCGATTGAGCGCAAAGGTGAAGAAGTTGGTGATATCGACCAGGGCCGAGATCGGACGCAGCCCGATCGCCTTCAGCCGCGCCTGCAGCCAGTCGGGCGAAGGGCCGTTTTTCACGCCGCGAATGGTGCGCCCGGCAAAGAGCGGGCAACCACGGGCCTTCAGCGCCGGGTCAATCTGCACCCCGACCGGGCTGTCGAACGTGCCCGTGACGGTGTCCTGCGGCAGAGGCTTCAGCCGCCCCAGCCCCCGCGCCGCCAGATCGCGGGCAACGCCGCGCACGCCCAAGGCATCGGGGCGGTTCGGCGTGATCTTGATATGCATCATCGGGTCGACCGCACCGGGCCGGTTCGCGGCCAGCCAGTCGGTGAACCGCTCGCCAACCTCGCCCGACGGCAGTTCGATGATGCCGGTATGTTCGTCGCTCAGTTCCAACTCGCGTTCGGAGGCCATCATCCCATGGCTTTCCACGCCCCGGATCTTGCCCACGCCCAGCGTGACATCGATCCCCGGCACATAATCGCCCGGCTTGCACAGAACGACGGTGATCCCCGCCCGCGCATTCGGCGCGCCGCAAACGATCTGCTTTTCGCCCTCGTCCGTCATCACCCGGCAGACGCGCAGCTTGTCGGCATCGGGGTGCTTTTCGGCATGCAGCACCTGGGCGAGCGTAAAGGGCGCCAGCCGCGCGGCCGGGTTGACGACCTCCTCCACCTCCAGCCCCAGGTCGGTCAGGGCATAGGTGATCTCGTCAAGCGAGGCCCCGGTATCGAGGTGATCTTTCAGCCAGGAGAGGGTGAATTTCAT
>CAZKJZ010000173.1:2379-4706 GCA_964553145.1 uncultured Frigidibacter sp.
CGTCGGCATGTCCAGCGCGCTGAACCCGTAGTGCCGCAGCCAGCGCAGGTCGCTTTCAAAGAAGGCCCGCAGGTCGGGGATGCCGTATTTCAGCATGGCGATCCGGTCGATGCCCATGCCAAAGGCAAAGCCCTGCCACTCGCTGGGGTCGACCCCCGCCGCAGCCAGAACCTTGGGGTGGACCATGCCGCTGCCCAGAATCTCCAGCCAGCTGTCGCCCTCGCCCACCTTCAGCACGCCCCCCGCCCAGGAACAGCGGATATCGACCTCGGCCGAGGGTTCGGTAAACGGAAAGTGGCTGGCGCGGAACCGCAGTTCCACCTGGTCGACCTCGAAATAGGCGCGGCAGAATTCCTCCAGCACCCATTTCAGGTTGGCCATGCTGATATCGCGGTCAATCGCCAGCCCCTCGACCTGATGGAACATCGGCGTGTGGGTCTGGTCCATGTCCATCCGGTAAACGCGGCCCGGCGCGATGACGCGGATGGGCGCGCCTTGCGTCTGCATGGCGCGGATCTGCACGGGGCTGGTGTGGGTGCGCAGCACATGGGGCGGGCGCGAGTCACCTTCGGCCCGGGCCATGAAGAACGTGTCATGTTCCTGCCGCGCCGGATGTTCGGGCGGAATGTTCAGCGCATCGAAATTGAACCAGTCGCTTTCGATTTGCGGCCCTTCGGCGACGGCAAAGCCCATGTCGGCGAAAATGACGGTGACTTCCTCGGTCACCTGACTGACCGGGTGGATCGTGCCCTGACGGCGCGGACGGCCCGGCAGGGTGACATCCAGCCATTCGGCGCGCAGCCGCTCGTCCAGCGCCGCATCGGCCAGCCCGAACTTCCGCGCACGCAAGGCCGCGTCGATTTCATCCTTCAACAGGTTCAGCGCCACCCCCGCCGCCTGCCGCGCCTCGGGCGCCATCTGGCCCAGTTCGCGCATCTTCAGGCTGATCTCGCCCTTTTTGCCCAGGGCGGCGACGCGCAGATCCTCCAGCGCCGCCTCGTCGGCGGCCCCGGCGATGCGGGTCAGGTAATCGGCCTTCAGCTGGTCAAGCGCGTCCATCAGAACCTCCGTCAGATGCCGGACGGTGCTAGCGACAGGGCCGCATGATTGCAAGGGCGGCGCGGCTTCAAGATCAATAGCGGCGCCCCTGACGGGGCGCCATTCCTTTAGCCTCGCGGCCCGCGCTCACGCGCGGTTCCGCGAGGGGCAGCCTTCGGCGAGGATATTTCAGGACAGAAAATACACGCTCTCATTTTCTGTCCGAAAATATCCCGGGGTGCGGGGCAGAGCCCCGCGCGTCCGTTCAGAACACCGACCGTCGGCCGCGGATTTCCAGGATGCGGCTGGACTGCGTCACCCGCCCGTGCTGCGAGGTGATCGAGCGCGGCGGGTCCTTTATGTCTTTGCGGATCATGACGAGCGAGTCGAAGAACCGCACCTCGCCCAGTTCGCGCGCCATCGGATGCAGGGGAAAGCCCGCATCATCCTCGGTATACCAGCTGTGCATATGGTCGATCAGGCCCTTGGCCAGTTCGATGAAGCTACCGGGCGCGCGGTGGCCGCCGCCGAAGCCGGGCCAATAGCTGGTGTGCACATCTTCGACCACATAAAGCCCGCCGTCGGCCAGATGCGGCCAGAGATGGGTGAAACTGGTGATCTGCTGCGCCATCTGATGGCCGCCGTCATCGACGATCAGGTCGAACGGCCCCCGGTCACGGGCCAGCGCGGCCAGAAAGGCCGGGTCGGACTGGTCGCCGATCCGTATCTCTGTGCCGGGCAGTTCCAGCGCCTTGCAGGCGGGGTCGATGTCGGCAAAGGTCACGCGCGCGCCCTGCCCCAGAAAGTCGCGCCACATGCGGACCGAGCCACCGCGATAGACGCCGATTTCCAGAAAGGACAGGGTCTGCCCCTGCAGGGGCGCAAGCACCCGGTCATAGATCGCCGGGTAATGCGCCATCTTGTGCAGGGTCCGGGCGTCGGTCTGCGCCAGATAGTCGGTGAAATAGCGGCAAGGGATGCTCATGCCGCACTATCGGCGGCAGGCGGGGCCGGGGTCAAGAAACGAAAGGCCCCGCTGGCAGAACCAGCGGGGCCTGAAGGGTCGTCTGCCGCCCGATCAGAGCGCGGCTTTCGCCTTTTCAACGATGGCGCCAAAGGCGGCCGGTTCGCTGATGGCCAGATCGGCCAGAACCTTGCGGTCGACCTCGATCCCGGCCTTGGCCAGCGCATTGACGAAACGCGAATAGGTCAGCGTGTCGTCGATGGCGCGGACGGCGGCGTTGATCCGCTGAATCCACAGGGCGCGGAAGTTGCGCTTGCGGACCTTG
>CAZKJZ010000174.1:0-4685 GCA_964553145.1 uncultured Frigidibacter sp.
CAGCACCACCATCTTGGCGCTGAAGACATGGATCGTGCCGTCATCCAGCTTCCAGCAGACGACGCCGGTGCAGGCGCCGTCGGTCACGATCAGGTCGATGGCGAAATATTCGATGAAGAACTCGGCATTGTTCTTCAGGCTTTGACCGTAAAGCGTGTGCAGGATCGCGTGGCCTGTCCGGTCGGCGGCGGCACAGGTGCGCTGCACGGGCGGGCCTTCGCCATATTCGGTCGTATGGCCGCCGAAGGGGCGCTGATAGATCTTGCCCTCTTCCGTCCGGCTGAACGGCACGCCGTAATGTTCCAACTCATAGACGGCCTTCGGCGCCTCGCGCACCAGATATTCCATGGCGTCCATGTCGCCCAGCCAGTCGCTGCCCTTGACCGTATCGTACATGTGCCATTGCCAGCTGTCGGGGCCCATATTGCCGAGGCTTGCCGCAATGCCACCCTGTGCGGCCACGGTGTGCGAGCGGGTGGGGAAAACCTTGGTCACACAGGCGGTGCGCAGCCCCTGTTCGGCCATGCCGAGCGTGGCCCGCAGGCCCGCGCCCCCGGCGCCGACGACGACCACGTCATATTCATGCGTTTCATAGGGATAGGCGGTCATGGGTCGGCCTCAAAGCGCGATGCGCGCCAGGGCGAAAAGCCCGGCCGCAGTGATCAGGTACGAAAGGGAAAGGACGGTGATGATCAGCGCCTTGCGCATCGTGCCATGGGCATAATCCTCGATCATCATCGAGGCACCCTTGGCGAAATGGCGCATGCCGACGAACAGGGTCAGCCCGGTCAGGATCGCCACATGCGGGCGGGCGAAAAACGCCAGCACATCTTCATAGGGCCGGTTCAGCGCGCGGCCGATGGCGATGACGAAGACCGGCACCAGCACCGCCAGCCCCACGGCCGAGGCCTGCATGTACCAGTGATGTTCGGTGCCGGTATGCGCGGCCCCCTTGCCCATGGCGCGCTTGCGGTCGGTCAGGTAACGCATGGCCACCCCTCTCAGATCAGGAAAAAGGTCAGGATGGTCAGCAGGGTCGCACCGATGAAGCAGGCCCAGCCCAGCTTTTCGGCGGTCGGAATATCCAGCCCCTTGCCCGCGTCATAGTAAAGGTGACGCAGCCCCGCCAGATAATGGTACCAGACCGCCCAGAGCGAGCCGGTCAGGACGATCAGCCCCGGCCAGGAATGCAGGATACGGTCGACAAAGGCGAAATAGTCCGGCCCGGTCGCGGCGGCCAGAAGCCACCAGGTGATCAGCACGGTCCCGACGATCAGCCCGTTGCCGGTGATGCGGGTAAAGATGGAACTGACCGCCGTCATCTGCATCCGGTAGATTTGCAGGTGCGGCGAAAGTGGCCTGACGATCTTGGTGCTGTCCGCCATTGGAACCTCTGCTGTGCCTTGCCTTGGCCCGTTTTCCGGGCGGCGGGGTCGTTATTCCCCCTTCAATAGACGATTCTCGCCGCCTGTCACGCGCAGAAGGCAGTTTCTGCGCCGCAGAAGCAACTGCTAGCGCTAAAAGTGTGCTTTGTGATCACGGAAATTTTTCCGGTGATCACAAAGACGGCCCTAAAGCGGCATCAGCGCCCAATAGTCCAGGTCCAGAAGGACATCGGCGTGATACTTGCCATCGGCGCCCCGCAGGGCGAAGGGTGCTGCCCCGTCGCGCACCGCGACCAGCCGCAGGCGCAGGGCGCCAACCCCCGGTGCGGCGGTTTCGGCGCGGTCGAGAACCTCGGACCAGGCGCGCACCGTGTCGCCGGCAAAACAGGGGTTGGCATGGGTGCCGCCGTTCAGCGCCACGATCATCTGCGCATTGGCCAGCCCGTTGAACGACAGGGCACGGGCCAGCGACAGGACATGGCCGCCGTAGATCAGCCGCCTGCCATCCTCGCGCTGGGTACGGTCGAAATGGACCTTGGCCGTATTCTGCCACAGGCGCGTGGCCAGCATATGTTCCGCCTCTTCGACCGTGACGCCATCGACATGGTCGATCCGCTCGCCGATCTGATAGTCGCCCCAGCGGTGCGGTTCGCCCGCCAGGGCGAAATCATAGGTGCGAAAATCAAGCCTGCTTGGCACCACCAGTGACGCCGGATCGACCACATGGGCCAGGTCCGGCACATGCGGAAAAGGTGCCGGCGCCGTGCGGTCACGCTTGCGCACCATTACCCAGCGCACATAGTCCAGAACCGCAGCACCCTGCTGGTTGAAACCGACCGTGCGCACCCAGACCACACCCGAGGCGCCGTTCGAATTTTCCTTCAGCCCGATGACGGTCGATTCTGACCGGATCGTATCGCCCGGCCAGACCGGCAGCAGCCAGCGCCCCTGAGCATAACCGAGGTTCGCCACCGCATTCAGCGAAATGTCCGGCACTGTCTTGCCAAAGACCGTATGGAAGGCGATCAGGTCATCGAGCGGGGCGGCAGGCAGGCCACAGGCCCGCGCGAATGCATCCGAGGAATAAAGCGCGTGCCGGGCGGGATAAAGCGCGTGATAGAGCGCCCGTTCCCCGCCGGACAGGGTGCGCGGCACGGCATGGGTTATGGTTTCGCCCAGCCGGTAGTCTTCGAAAAAGCGGCCGGGATTGGTTTTCATCACAGATCCCCCAGTTTCAGGTCCGGGGAATAATCGCCCGGCACCTCTTTCACCACCGCCTGCCCGCAGCGCATCACGCCCCGCGCGGCATCGAACGCATAGGTCGGCGGCCCGTGCAGCGCCCAGCCCCTGTTCAGGGCCGCCGTCACCCGGTGGCAAAAGACCGATGTGTCGTCATCCGACAGAAAACGGTAAAGTTTCATCCATAGGTCCCCAGGAACGGGTTGTGGCCCATCCAGATGTGAAAGCCGGTGATGGCGGCGTAAAGAACCAGCGCCACGACGCCCGCGATAATGTCGGACCGGATCGGCCCCGGCGCGGGTCGTGCCCAGTCGCTTTGGGCGTTGATCAAGAGGATCGACAGAACCGCCCAAAGACCTATGCCGCCGAACAGCAGGACCGAGGCCAGATCGCCATTGACCAGAAGATGCGCCACCGCCCAGAGGATGGTGCCCATCAGCATCGGGTGACGCAGGCGGGCCTTCAGGCGTCCCTTCGAGTGGACCAGGCTGAACAGAAACAAAGCGATCAGCATCAACAGGTTGTTCAGATGCCCCATGCCCGCCAGCGGCGTATAAAGCGGCACGAACTCTGCCCGGCGAAAGCCCATGACCATCAGGATGATCGAGGCAAAGGACATGAGGCTGACCAGCATCTTGCCGGGGTTTTCGCCCATGGCCGCCCGCGCGCCGGGCGCCAGCCGCTTGAGAAGATGCGACAGGTACCACAGCAGCAGTCCGGAAATCAGCAACGTCACGGCGACACCTCCATGTAAATCGCCATTACATTACCTGTTTCTCAGCCCACTGCAATCGCCGCTGCACGGGCAAGGACACGTTCCGCAGTTGCGACATGCAGATTCTCGACAATCCGTCCATCGACCACCGCCACGCCGCTGCCTGCCTGCGCCGCCCGGGCATGGGCGGCGATCTGACGGCGGGCCAGATCAATGTCAGCCTCGGACGGGGCAAAGACCTGATTTGCGATGGCGATCTGCGCCGGATGGATCAGCGTTTTGCCGTCAAAGCCCATGTCGCGGCCCTGTTCACATTCGGCCCGCAGGCCATCCTGATCCCTGAAGGCGTTATAGACCCCGTCGACGACGATCCGCCCGTGCGCCTTGCCCGCCATCAGGCACAAAGACAGCGCGGTGACCAGCGGCAGGCGATCGGGACGAAAGCGGGCGCCGATCTCTTTGGCCAGGTCGTTGGTGCCGATGACAAGGCCCGCCATGCGCGGGTGGGCGGCGATGTCGGGCGCGGACCAGGCCACCAGCGCGGTTTCCATCATCGCCCACAGGGGCATATCCGGCACCAGCGCCGCCACCGCCTGAACATCGGCGGCTGACGAGACCTTGGGGATCAGAAGTCCGTCCATCGGCACACCGGCCAGCCCGGCGCAATCCTGCCGCCCCCAGTCGCTGTCCAGCCCGTTGATCCGCACGATCCGCGCCCGGCGGCCGAAGTCGGTGGTGGCCAGCACCTCGGCCACCAGCGCCCGGGCGGCGGGCTTTTCGTCGGGGGCGACAGCATCCTCAAGGTCAAAGATGATGGCGTCGCACTCCAGCGTCGCGGCCTTTTCCAGCGCCCGCCGGTTGGCGCCGGGGATATAGAGGACCGAACGATAGGGGCGATCCTGGTCAGGATATGAGGGAATCATGGGACCTCAACGCAATTTTCTTGCGCAAAGGATCATCCCGCGCGGGCCAAGGCAAGAGTTTTCTGCGCCGCAGCGCCGGGCGACACATCAGGCGGCGCACCATCCGTTAACCAGATATTGCTGCCCGCGCCCCAGCCTTTGGCCAAACACCCAGACCCGTGAGGCCGACATGCATCCCCGACTTTTCACTTTGTCCCTGGGCTTCGGCGCCCTGATCCTGGCCGGGGCCGAGGCCCGCGCCCAAGGCCCGACCCGCTGCGCCGAACGCCAGACGGTCGTAGAGGCGCTGCAGGACCGGTTTGGCGAGACGCGCCGCGCCCAGGGGCAGGCGGGCCCGCGCGGCACAATGGAACTGTTCGCAGCCCCCGACACCGGCACCTGGACGATCACCATCACCCTGCCAAGCGGCCTGACCTGCCTGAT
>CAZKJZ010000175.1:0-4660 GCA_964553145.1 uncultured Frigidibacter sp.
TTGCGCAGCGCCCAGGGCAGGATGCCTTCGTGAAACTCGGTCACCTGCTTGCCGTCGCGCAGCTTGATCGCATCCTTGCCGATCAGATCGATGCGGCTGATGTGGCTGTCAAGGTTGACCCGCACGCAGGGCCAGTTCAGCCGCGCCGCCACCTGTTCGATATGGGTCGATTTGCCGGTGCCGTGATAGCCCTGGATCATGACGCGGCGGTTGTAGGCAAAGCCCGCAAGAATGGCCAGCGTCGTGTCGGGATCGAACTTGTAGGTCGTATCCACCTCGGGCACGCGGTCGCTGCGGTCGGCAAAGCCCTTGACCTTCATGTCGCTGTCAATGCCGAAGACCTCGCGCACCGAGACATCTTCCGTGGGTTTTGCCTGTTGATCCAACATATTTTCCGCCAATCCGTCGCTTTGCCGGGCTCTCCGGCTGACGGGCAAGTTGTGGATCATTCGCCGGGGGGGTGCAAGGCCGCCAGCGGCATTTCGCGGGCATTTGCGGCGTGCGTGCGGGTGGAATTGTATCCGGTATAGGGGAAATCCAAACACCAAGCTTTTACCCCGCCGTGATCGGCAATCTGCGATCCTGTGCGAAAGGACGGAGGATATGATGACCAGACGGGGCATGTTGAGACTGGGTTGTGCGCTGGCGATCCTGCCGGGGCAGGGGCTTCGCGCGGGCGAGGCGTTCGAGGTCACGCATGACGAGGCGGAATGGCGTCGGCTTCTGGGCGATGAAAGGTTCGCGGTTTTGCGGGAAGAGGCGACCGAGCCTGCCTTTTCCAGCCCCTTGAACAACGAACATCGCGCGGGGCAGTTCCATTGCGCGGGCTGCGATCTGCCGCTTTATGCCTCATCGGCCAAATATGACAGCGGCACGGGATGGCCGTCCTTCTTTGATCCGTTGCCCGATGCGGTGCGCACCCGCGCCGACTGGGGCCTGCTTGGCCGCCGGACCGAGGTGCATTGCCGCCGTTGCGGCGGGCATCTGGGTCATGTATTCAAGGATGGACCGGCACCCACGGGCTTGCGCTACTGCATGAACGGGCAGGCCTTGCGGTTTGTTCCGTCTGCCGGATAAGCCGGGCGGCATCGACCTTACGCTGCAAAATTGAACAGTCGCCCGTTTTTTGCGGCATTGTTCCCAAAAATCTGATATAAACCGCATATAACTTCGGTTTATTTGGTCCTTTCCGCCGTCTGTTGCAGGAAGGTTACCAAAGTCGGAAACCCTGTGAGTCCCGGTTGACCAGTTTCACGGTAGGGGGTTATTGCCGATAAAAATTGTCAGATATTGGGTGCGCCATGAAACGCCTTTTGACCCTTCTGCCAGTGCTGCTGGCCCTGCCCGCCGGTGCCGAAGGCCTGTCGCCGGTTGAACAACTGGGCAAGTCGATCTTCTTTGACGGCAATCTATCGGCCAATGGCGTCCAGTCCTGCGCCTTTTGCCACGACCCGGGCATGGGTTTCACCAGCGCCCATGGCCATCTGAATGAAGCCGGGGCGGTTATCGAGGGCGCCGTGCCCGGACGGTTCGGCAACCGCAAGCCGCCGTCGGCGGCCTATGCTTCGTTCAGCCCGGTCCTCAGCCATCTGGTCGAGGATGGCGAAGTGACCTTTTTCGGCGGCAACTTCCTGGATGGCCGCGCCGTGGGCAGCAAGCTGGGAACGCCGGTGGCCGATCAGGCACAAGGCCCGTTCCTGAACGGCGCCGAAAAGGCGCTGCCCCATGCCGCCTGTGTCGTTGACCGTGTCCTGCATCCGGCGGACCCGGCTGCCTATCCGGTCAGCCTGGGCGCGGTCTGGGGCAAGGAGATCGAGGCGATCACCCTGCCAGAAACTTTGGCTGCCGACTGCGCCAATCCCGACGCCAAGATCGAGATTGCGGACGAAGATCTGGCCGCCGCCATTGACGATGCTTTCGGCAAGATCGCCTTGTCCGTCGCCGCCTATGAACGCTCGCCCGAGGTCAACCGCTTTTCCTCGCGTTACGACAAGTGGCTGGCGGGCAAGGGGGAGCTTTCGGACGAGGAAAAGCTGGGCCTTGACCTTTTCACCGCCGAGGACAAGGGCAATTGCGCCGCCTGCCATGTGCTGGGGCCGAACACGATGGGCGGCCCCACGGTTCTGACCGACTGGACCTTTGACAATCTGGGCGTGCCGAAGAACCGCGACAATCCGTTCTATACCCAGGCCGCGAACAAGGACGGCAAGGGTTGGATCGACCCGGGTCTTGGCGGTTACCTTAAGACCGACCCGGTCTTTGCCGCCTATGCCGAAGAAAACTGGGCCCGCCAGCAGGTGCCGACGCTGCGCAACCTGTCCAAGCGGACGACGGCGGACACCGCCAAGGCCTATATGCACAACGGATATTTTAAGACGCTCGAAGGGGTTGTTCACTTCTACAACACCCGCGACACCCTGCCTGCCTGCGCTGATCCCCTTGCGTCAGAGGCAGAGGCGCTGGCCGCCAAATGCTGGCCAGTCGCCGAATATCCGCCCACTGTCAATCATGACGAATTGGGCGACCTGAAGCTGACCGACAAGGAAGAGGCCGCCATCGTCGCCTTCCTGCGGACGCTGGACGACGAATAGGCGCGCGCCGGTGGACAGGGGCGCGAATGCGTCCTAACACGGGGGCCGGGCGGGCGATCAGGCACTGCCCGGTTCCGGGTAGGATATGGCACGGCAGGCATCGCCCCTGACACGAAAGGTCACCGCCGACCTGCAGGCGCTTCTGGCGGGCGAACCGGATGCCGCCCGGCTGGCCCAGGCGCTGCGACGGCTGGCGAAATGGCGGGCGCATCTTGTCGACAATACGCTGCGTGCCCGGTCGGGAACCCGGGTTCTGTCCGGGCCGTTTCGCGGCATGGACTATGCGGTCGGCGCCAGCGAAGGGTCGGGTCCTGCCCGACTGATCGGCTGTTACGAGGCGTCGCTGCATCCGGTCATCGACCAGATCATCGCCCGCGCCTATCCCCAGATCATCGATATTGGTGCGGCCGAGGGCTATTATGCCGTGGGGCTGGCCCTGCGCATGCCGGACACGCATGTCTATGCCCACGACACGGACCCCGCCGCCCGCGACCGCTGCCGGGCCCTGGCCGTTGCCAATGGCGTGGCGGACCGGGTTACGGTCGGCGGCACGTTCGATCCTGCGGGCTTCGCCCTTTGCGCCCGGGCGCCGACGCTGGTTCTGTGCGATATCGAGGGCGCCGAGGAGGCGCTGCTTGACCCTGTCGCCGCCCCCGGGCTTGGGGCGGTGGACATTCTGGTCGAAGTCCACGATCTGGTTCGCCCCGGCCTGACCGACCGGTTGGTCGACCGGTTCGCCGCTACCCATCGGATCACCCGGCTGGACCGGCAGCTGGACGCCGGCGCCCTGCCGGACTGGATGGAGGAGTTGAGCGACCTCGACCGGCTGATCGCGCTGTGGGAATGGCGCGGCGGCCCGACCCCCTGGCTGTGGATGGAGCAGAGATGAGCCCCGACCCCGACAGAAACGCCGCGATCTGGTATTCGGTCGACGGCTATCAGCCCGAACAGAAGGGTATCAACGGCCGCCGGGTCGCCGGTGCCTCGATGTTGCGCGGCCTTCTGCGCCATGCAGAGGCGGACGAGGTGGTTCTGGTCACCGGCGGTGATGCCGACATGGCGCTGCTGGACCGGATCCGCGCCGAATGGCGTCCAGGCGGCCGGATGCGCTGCGTCTCGCGCTATCGGCCCTTGTCCTATGCGCCGGTCGGCACGCTTTTCTATCCCAGCCCGACCGTCTCGGACGAGCTCTGGCGGCGGGCGCCCTATGGCACCGGCCTCTATTCGATCTGCGGCATGACCCATACGACTGCCACCCAGGCGGTGATGCGGGCGGTGCATGAGATGCGGGTCAGCCCGCACGAGGAATGGGATGGGCTGATCTGCACGTCGCATGCTGTTCAGGCCTCGATCCTGACGCAGATGGATATGATCGACGAGTATCTTCGCGCGCGCTTCGGCGCCGTGCCGCCCCGCCCGCAGACGCCGGTCATTCCCTTGGGCATTCACACCGGCGAGTTTGCCCCTGATCCGGCGCTGCGTGCCAGCCTGCGCCAAAGGCTGGGGTTGGGCGAGGGCGATATCCTGTGCGCGATCATCGCCCGCCTGAATGCGAATGTGAAATTCGACCCGCTGCCGGTCTATATGGCGATGGAGGCCGCGGCCCGGCAGCTTGGCCCGGGGCAGCGGCTGCATCTGGTGATATGCGGCGTGTTCATTGAAAAGATGCCCGGGGATACCGAATTCGACCAGGGCGCTGCGGCGCTGATGCCCGGCGTCGGCTATAGCCGTCTGGACGGCGCGGATGCGACCGAACGGCAGGCGGCCCTGTCGGCGGCGGATATGTTCCTTTTCCCGATCGACAATGTGCAGGAAACCTTTGGCCTCGCGCCGATCGAGGCGATGGCGGCAGGCCTGCCGGTCATCACCAGCGACTGGGACGGGATGAAGGATACGGTGACGCCCGATGTGGGCATCCGCGTGCCGACACGGACGCTGGGCGCCGAACATGCGGTGATGGACGGGTTCCGCTATCTGACCGGCATGGACGGCTATGTGAATTACAGCGCCCGCCTGTCGGCGATGACCAGCATCGACCAGCCCGCGCTGACCCGCGCCATTGTCGATCT
>CAZKJZ010000176.1:0-3295 GCA_964553145.1 uncultured Frigidibacter sp.
GCCTATGTGTTCAAAGATGCCGATCACGCGGCGCGGCTCTTTAACCTGCAAGAGGTCGGCTATATCTATTCGCGCCTGACCAACCCGACCGTCTCGGCGCTGGCTGAACGGGTCTGCGCGCTGGAAGGCGGCGCGGGTGCGATCTGCTGTTCCTCGGGGCATGCGGCACAGATCATGGCTCTTTTTCCGCTGATGGGTCCGGGCAAGAATATCGTTGCCTCGTCAAGACTTTACGGCGGGACGATCACCCAGTTCAGCCAGACGATCAAACGGTTCGGCTGGTCGGCGAAATTTGTCGATACCGAGGATCTGGGCGCCGTGGCCAAGGCCTGCGACAAAAACACCCGCGCGATTTTCTGCGAAACGATCGCCAACCCCGGCGGCTATGTCACCGACATTCCGGCCCTGGCCAGGATTGCCGACCGCAAGGCCATTCCCCTGATCGTCGACAATACCACCGCCACCCCCTGGCTTTGCCGCCCGATCGAGATGGGGGCGACGATCGTTGTCCATTCGGCCACCAAATATCTGACCGGCAACGGCACCGTGACCGGCGGCATCGTCGTCGATTCGGGCAAGTTCGACTGGTCGGCCAGCGACAAGTTCCCGTCCCTCAGCCAGCCGGAACCGGCCTATCACGGTCTGACCTTCCACCCGACGCTCGGGGCGATGGCCTTTACCTTCCACTCCATCGCCGTCGGCTTGCGCGACCTTGGCATGACCATGAACCCGCAGGGCGCCCATTATACGCTGATGGGGATCGAGACCCTGCCCCTGCGGATGGAGCGGCATGTCAAGAATGCGCAGAAGGTCGCGGAGTGGCTGGAGAAGGACCCAAGGGTCGAGTTCGTGACTTATGCGGGCCTCAAATCCTCGCCCTACAACAAGCGGGCCAGGAAGATCCTGCCCAAGGGCGCCGGCGCGCTCTTCACCTTTGCGATGAAGGGCGGTTATGACGCCTGCGTGCGGTTTGTGAACGGGCTGGAGCTTTTCAGCCATGTGGCCAATCTGGGTGACGCGCGCTCGCTTGTCATTCATTCGGCCTCGACCACGCACCGGCAACTGACGCCCGAACAGCAGGCTGCGGCGGGGGCCGCGCCGAATGTGGTGCGCCTGTCGATCGGGATCGAGGATGCCGAGGACCTGATCGCCGATCTGGACCAGGCGCTGGCCAAGGCGGTCGGCTGACGGAGCCGATTGCGGCCCGCCTTGCGGCGGGCCATTCCTTTGTCTCGCGACCCCGCGCTGACGCGCGGGGCCGCTCGGGTTTGCCTCCGGCGGGGATATTTCGGGACAGAAAATGCGCCTGCCTCATTTTCTGTCTGAAAATATCCCCGGGGGGGCCCGGAACGGGCGGGGGGCAGAGCCCCCTCCTAGCCCAGCAGTGACGCCACGCGCGCGGAGAGCCAGTCCAGATCGGGGTCCGACAGGCCAAGCGCCGCCAGATGGGTGACGGTGTTGCGCAGATAGTCGGCGTTCGGCCCCCGGGCCCCCGAGGCGCGGGCGATGATCCGCGCCTGCCGCTCGAGGCTCAGCCCCGCCGCATATTGGGGATTGGCCCGGTCGATGACATAGGTCACCGCCTGCACCTGCCGCCCGTCTTCCAGCACGACCGGCAGGCAAAGCTCGCGGTAGGCGTCCGAGATCAGTTCGCGCGCCCGCAGTCCCGCCAGCACCCCGTCGGCCTGATCCCCGGCCACGCCAAAGGCGACCCCGGCGCAGGTCGCATCGGCCGCCGCATCCAGCGCCAGAACCAGCCCCGGCGCCTCGGGCGTGCCGCGATAATGGATCGAGGTCATGCAGAAGGACCGGTGCCAGCCCGTCAGCCGCGCCACATGCCGTTCGTCAAAGGCAAAGCCCGGGTCCCAGATCAGCGATCCATAGCCGAACACCCACAGGGTCACATCATCCGTCCTCTGGTTCTTCCTGCCCTGTCTTTCTATAACCCTGCCGGCCCCCGCCAGAAAGGCCCGATCCCATGCTGCGCCCGCTTGCCTTTGTCACATTCGGCCTTGCTGCCCTTTATGGCGGCTATTGGGTCGTCGGATCGCGGGCGGCCCTGTCAGGGGCCGAGGCAGCGCTGGCCGCCCTGAAGTCCGAAGGCCGCGCCGATTATAGCGGGGTCGAGCTTCACGGCTTCCCCTCGCGCTTTGACGTGACGATCAGCGACCCGCGCCTTCTTGACCCGGCCAGCGGCGCCACGATCTGGTCCGCGCCGTTCCTGCAGGTACTGGCGCTGTCCTATCGCCCGAACCAGGTGATCGCCGTCTGGCCGCATGAGCAAAGCCTGACGCTTGGCCCCGCCGAGCTGGGCCTGACCTCTGAAGACCTGCGCGCCTCGGTCGCGCTGGGGGCCAGCCTGTCGCTGCCCCTGGACCATGCCGAGGTCGAAGGCCACGGCCTGACCCTGTCGGCGGGGCCAGAGCTGTCGGTCCATGCCGACAAGCTGATCTTTGCCACCCGCCCGTCAGAGGGGCCGGCCAGCCATCAGGCCGCGCTGGTCCTGACCGGCCTTGCCCCGGCGCCGGCGCTGCGTTCCCGCATCGACCCCGCCAGCCGCCTGCCTGCGGTGCTGGAGGAGCTGCGCGCCGATGCCACCCTGACCTTTGACCGGCCCCTCGACCGCAGCCTGACCACGGCCACCCCCCGCCTGACCGCCATCCGGGCTATCGATGCCAAGGGCGGCTGGGGGCGGATCAGCCTGACGGCGCAGGGAGAGCTGGCCGTGGATGCCAATGGGTTTGCGGAAGGCCGCATCAAGATCAGCGCCACCCATTGGCGCGACCTTCTGGACCTTGCGCGCGAGGCTGGCGCCCTGTCGCCCGACATGGCCCGCAGCCTGACGAACGGCCTGCAGGCCGTCGCCCTGGCCTCGGGCGACCCCGAGCGGCTGGAGCTGCCGCTGATCTTCAGGGATGGGGAAAGTTTTCTTGGCCCCTTCGCCCTTGGCGCCGCGCCCCGGTTCTGACCCCGGGCAAGCCGCCCGGGGCATCTGGCCTTAGAACGGCAGCTTGAAATCCGGCGGCAGGCCCAGCCCTTCGGTCAGACGCTTCATTTCCGACTGCGCGCGGTCTGCGGCCTTTTTCTGCGCATCCTTGATCGCGGCAAGGATCAGATCCTCGACCACCTCTTTCTGGGTCGGATCAAAGATCGTCGGATTGATGTCCAGCGCCTTCAGCTCGCCCTTGGCCGTGCAGGTGGCGGTGACAAGGCCCGCACCCGCCTCGCCCACCACCATCATCCTGTCGAAACTTTCCTGCAGTTCGGCCAGCTTGCCCTGCATTTCCTGCGCGGC
>CAZKJZ010000176.1:3395-4607 GCA_964553145.1 uncultured Frigidibacter sp.
CCTATTCCTCGAACGGATCCCATTCATCCTCGACCTCGGGCAGGGCCGCGCCTGCGGCCTCGGTCCGGGTATCGTCGGATGTGCGGATATCCTTGATTTCAGCGCCGGGAAAGGCGGCAAAGACGGCCTGAACCAGCGGATGCTCCATGGCCCGCGCGCGGGCGGCGATCTTGTCCGCATCCCGTTCCTCGGCAATCGTCGGGGCGCCGCCCTGGCCCACGACCGACACGCCCCAGCGGGCGCCGGTCCAGGATTGCAGCCGCCCGGCCAGCGTGGCCGCCAGATCGCGGGGGGCATGCGCGACCGGTTCGAATTCGATCCGGCCGGGGCTGTAGCGGACCAGCCGGACGTGACTTTCCACCTCGATCAACAGCTTCATGTCGCGGTTGGCGCGGATCAGTTCGACAACTGCGGCAAAGGTGGCGAACCGCGCCAGCGCCATGTCGGGCGCCATGGCCAGCGCCGTGGCTGCCCCCGAGGCGGCGACTGGCCCCGGCACGCTGGTCATCGCGCGCGGCGGTGCATGGGTCACGCCCCCGCCGCCGGTCGCAGGTCCGCGCCCACCGGGGGCGGGGGCGCTGGAGGGCGCATCACCCATGCGGCGCATCAGCTGTTCGGGGTCGGGCAGGTCGGCGACATGGGTCAGGCGGATCACCGCCATTTCGGCGGCCATCATCGCGTTCGGCGCCTGCGCCACCTCCTCGATCGCTTTCAGTAGCATCTGCCACATGCGGGTCAGAACCCGCATCGACAGGCTGCCGGCCATCGTCAGCCCGCGTGCCTTTTCGTCGGGGGGAACGGTCGGGTCGTCCGCCGCCTCGGGCGTGATCTTGATGACCGAGACCCAGTGCGTCACCTCGGCCAGATCGCGCAAGACCGCCATCGGGTCGGCCCCGTCGGCGTACTGCGCGGACAGTTCCGCCAGTGCAGCCGCCGCCTGCCCTTTCAGGATCATGTCGATCAGGTCCAGCACCCGGCCCCGGTCGGCCAGCCCAAGCATGGCGCGCACCTGATCCGCGCCGGTTTCGCCCGCGCCATGGCTGATCGCCTGATCAAGAAGCGAGGTCGCATCCCGCGCCGACCCTTCGGCCGCCCGCGTGATCAGGGCCAGCGCCTCGTCGCTGATCGCCGCCCCTTCGGCCACGGCGATCCTGCGCAGAAGGGCGATCATCACCTCGGGCTCGATCCGCCGCAGGTCGAAGCGCTGGCAGC
>CAZKJZ010000177.1:0-4555 GCA_964553145.1 uncultured Frigidibacter sp.
GCGAGAGCAAGCCTGTGGTTGGCGCAGGGTGCCATCACTTTTTCTTTCCGAACCCCAGACCACCCAGGCCCGACAGGCCGCCCGGCAGTTTCAGCCCGCCAAGGCCCGGGAGGCCGCCGCCCAGACCCTTGCCGGACAGGCCTTCCTTGACGCCCTTAGCTAGATCTTCCAGCTGATCGGGGTTCATGGATGCGAAATCCTTGGGCAGGGCATCGGCACCGGCGCCGCCCTTGCCCATCATCTGCATGGCGGCCTTGATCATGCTGCCCTTGCCCATCTTGCCGACCTTTTTCATCATGTCGGCCATCTGGCGGTGCTGTTTCAAAAGGCGGTTCAGTTCGGCCACGTCCAGGCCCGCCCCTGCCGCGATCCGGCGTTTGCGGCTGGCCTGCAAGAGGTCGGGGTTGGCCCGTTCCTTTTTGGTCATCGAATTGATCAGGGCGATCTGGCGGCGCAGCATCTTGTCGTTCAGGCCTGCTTCCTCGGCCTTTTGGGCCATCTTGCCCATGCCGGGCATCATGCCCATCAGCCCCTGCATGCCGCCCATCTTCAGCATCTGATCGAGCTGCCCCTTGAGGTCGTTCATGTTGAACAGACCCTTGGCAAAGCGTTTGGCCATCCGCTCTGCCTCGGCCAGTTCCATCGTTTCGCGGGCCTTTTCGACCAGCGCGACGATGTCGCCCATGCCCAGGATGCGGCCTGCGATCCGTTCCGCCTCGAACGCGTCGATCGCGTCCATCTTTTCGCCCAGGCCGACGAACCGGATCGGCTTGCCGGTGACGGCGCGCATGGAAAGGGCAGCACCACCGCGGCCGTCGCCGTCCATCCGGGTCAGGACGACGCCGGAAATGCCGACCTTGGCGTTGAATTCGGTGGCGACATTGACGGCGTCCTGGCCGGTCAGGCCATCGACGACCAGCAGGGTTTCGCGGGGCTGGACGGTATCGCGCACCGCCTGAACCTCGTCCATCAGGACGTCGTCGATATGAAGACGCCCGGCAGTGTCGAGCATATAGACGTCATAGCCGCCAAGGGTCGCCTGCTGTCTGGCGCGTCTGGCGATCTGCACCGCCGTTTCGCCCTTGACGATCGGCAGCGTGTCGACGCCGATCTGGCGGCCAAGAATTTCCAGCTGTTCCATCGCCGCCGGGCGGTTGGTGTCGAGCGAGGCCATCAGCACCCGC
Organism: uncultured Frigidibacter sp.; assembly: GCA_964553145.1. Taxonomy (GTDB): domain Bacteria; phylum Pseudomonadota; class Alphaproteobacteria; order Rhodobacterales; family Rhodobacteraceae; genus TMP-24. The sequence goes on from CAZKJZ010000177.1 coordinate 1,185, forward strand.
TTGCCGTTCTTGTCGGTCAGGCGTTTGGCCAGTTTGGCGGTGGTGGTGGTTTTCCCCGATCCCTGCAGGCCGACCATCAGGATCGGCGAGGGCGGGTTGTCGATTTTCAGTGCTTCGGGCTCGCCGTCGCCGGCCAGAACGCGTATCAGTTCGTCATGGACGATCTTGACGACCTGCTGGCCGGGCGTGACCGAGCGGACGACCGACTGGCCGGTTGCCTTCGCCTCGACCGACTTCACGAAATCCTGGGCGACGGGCAGGGAGACGTCAGCCTCGAGCAGCGCCACGCGGACCTCGCGCAGTGCGGTCTTGACGTCGGCTTCGGTCAGGGCGCCCTGTTTGGTCAGCCGGTCGAAGACACCGCCAAGGCGTTCTGACAGATTCTCAAACATGCCCGGCCCTCCTTGGCCAATTCCGTTCCTGCCAAGATAGGGCGGCAGGGCCCAAACACAAACGCGCCCGTGGGCGCAACGCGCTGACGGACGGCGATCCCGGGCAAGACCCATGGGACCGGAAGCATGGGCCTCCGGGATAGATTTGGGGTGCGCTTAGGGGAAACGGGGGGCGGAGTCAAGAAAGGCAGAGGGGGCTTTGCCCCCGTCCCCGATGGATCGGGGCCTCCCCCAGGATATTTGGGCCACAATGAAAGCGGGACGGGCAGGCCGGGGGGGATCCGGGAGGCATCCGGGCGCACGAGGGAGACGTGCGCCCGGTGGCTGGTGGTCAGGATCAATCTTCGGCGGCGCGCAGCATGGCGCCAAGTTCGTTCAGCGTATAGTCAGCCGGATTGACGCCAAGGCGGGCCGCGATCTGGGCTTCGCCGGGGGTGACGGCGCTGGCATCCGCCGGTGCGGCACGGTTGGCGCCGGTCAGGATATAGGCGGCGGCGCGGGGGTCATTGTCCAGTTGGGCCCGTTCCAGCGCCACAAGTTCGGCGGTGGTATAGCGGCCGGGTTCGACGCCAAGCAGGCCTTCGAACTGGGCATTGGCGGCGCTGCCGACGGTGTTGCTGCCGTCTGTGATCGCGTGGTTCAGGATGGCGCGGACCGTTTCGGCGTCACCTTCGCGCTGCGCCTCGATCAGGCGGGCGATTTCGGCGGGCGTGTAGGCGTCGGCGCTGACATGGGCCTGGTTGGCCATTTGCTGGATGCCGGGCGAGGCGGCCGAGGCCAGGCTGGTGCCGGCGGCAAGGGCCAGGACGGCGGCGGTAAGCGTATGATGCAGTTTCATCTTCGTCTCCTATGGGTTTGCCCGCTTTTCAAGGAAGCCGGGCCAGGGTCCGCATTGGATCTGCCGCTGCGGATGGGACTGATCTAGGCTTTGATTTCGCGGATTAAATTACCAGGAGTTGACCAGATACCTGTGCGTTCGGGCACAGCAAAAACCTGTGATCGGGGTTGCTGCGCTGCGGCAGAGGCCCCACGCGGGCGGGCGATGGCGCGGCCGGGCGAATTCGTCGCGGCCCCTTCACAAAGGTGCCGGGCGTTCCCAATTGTGATCAGTGTTTGCGTTCTTTGATGCCTTGCACATAATTCCGACAGATGTTTGCAGGTAAACAGATGGCTTTTGAGACCTGGGATGAAATCCGTGTGGCCTATCAGGTGGCGCGCCTTGGCACCGTTTCGGGGGCGGCCGATGTGCTGAATGTCCACCATGCGACGGTCATCCGTCATATCGACGCGCTGGAGGGGCGGCTGCAGGTGAAGCTGTTTCAGCGCCATGCGCGGGGCTATACCGCCACCGACGCGGGCCGCGCGCTGCTGGAGGTGGCGCAGGGCGCGTCGGACCGGTTCGAACAGCTGGCAAGCCGGATCAAGGGCCAGAGCGAGGAAGTGACGGGCGAGCTGATCGTCACGGCGATTTCCGGCGTGCCGCGCATTCTGGTGCCTTTGGTCGCCGAGTTTCAGAAGGCCCATCCGGGGCTGGTGGTGCGCTTTCTGACCGACATGCGGCTTTTCCGCCTGAATTCCGGCGAGGCGCATGTGGCGATCCGGGCGGGCAGCAGGCCCGAGGACCCCGATTATGTGGTGCAGAAATTCGCCAGCCTGCGCACCGGGCTTTATGCGGCCCGGTCCTATGTCGATCGCTATGGCCTGCCGAAATCCGAGGCCGAGATGCCGGATCACTTCTATGTCGGCACCGATGATCCGCAGTCGCGGGCACCGTTCTTCAGCTGGCTCCGCTCGGTCGTGGGGATGGAACGGATCACCTTCCGCACGACCGAGATGGCGGCGATGGAAGAGGCGGTGCGTGCCGGGCTGGGGATCGGTTTCATGCGCAGTGCCGATGCCGACCCGGACCCCGACCTGGTCGAGGTGATGCCGGCGCGGCCCGACTGGGCCTCGCCCCTGTGGCTGGTCACGCATGTCGATCTGCACCGGACGTTCAAGGTGCAGAAATTCCTGGCCTATCTCAAGGATGCCACCGCCGGGATGACCGAGCTGTGAGCGAGGCGGCGCGTGGCCATCTGGCCATGCTGGCCTTTTCGGCGCTTATTGCGGGGTCCTTCTCGCTGGGGGGGATGGCGGCGAAGCTGATCTCGCCGGTGGCCTTTTCGGCCCTGCGGTTTTTGCTGGCGGCGGGGTTTGTGGGCGCGGCGGCGCTGGCGACCGGCGCCTTTCGGCGTCAGGATGGGCGGGCGCCCTGGCGCTATCTGGCGCTGGGCCTGTGTCTTGCGGCCTATTTCGTGCTGATGTTCGAAGGGCTGAAAACGGCGTCGCCGGTATCAACTGCGGCCGTTTTTACCCTGACACCGGTGATGGCGGCCGGTTTTGGCTGGCTTTTGCTGCGGCAGGTGACAACCCTGCGGATCGCGGCGGCGCTGGCATTGGGGGCAGCGGGGGCCGTCTGGGTGATTTTTCGCGCCGATCTGGCGGCCCTGTTGCGTTTTCAGGTCGGGCGGGGCGAGGCGGTCTATTTCTGGGGCTGTGTTGCCCATGCCTTTTACACGCCTTTGGTCCGCCGCCTGAACCGGGGCGAAAGCCCCCTGGTCTTTTCCTTTGGCGTGCTGGTGGCGGGCTCTGTCCTGCTGACGCTCTGGGGGTGGCGCGACATCGCCGCGACCGGCTGGACAGCCCTGCCGGCGATCGTCTGGATCGCGATGGTCTATACCGCCTTTTTCGCCAGCGCCGTGACCTTTGTCCTGTTGCAATATGCCGCACTGCGGCTGCCGTCGGCCAAGGTCATGGCCTATACCTATCTGGCGCCCAGCTGGGTGATCCTGTGGGAGATGGCACTGGGCCACACGGCGCCGCCACTGATGGTGCTGGCGGGGGTGGGGGCGACGCTGGCCGCGCTGGCGATGCTGGTCGGCGAATAGCGCCCTGGGGTCAGGGGCGAAAGCGCAGCTTGTCTTGGGTCAGGTCGCTGAT
>CAZKJZ010000178.1:0-4550 GCA_964553145.1 uncultured Frigidibacter sp.
GCCTTTCGACGAGCTCTCTTCGAAGAAATCGGTCCCCGGCGGCGGTTCGACCAAGGCTTATCAAGTGCTAAGCGGCAATGCTGGGTTGGAAAGGTTCTGACCGCACGACCCTGACCCGCCAAGGCCCCCGGGCGCATGCCCGTGGGCCTTGGCACCCGCGCCCCGGACGTGATCCGGGGCCTCTGCCGACCCAAGAGGCCCCGGATCAAGTCCGGGGCGCGATGTTCGAGGGACCTTCCCCTTTGCTCAAATTTTAGTCATTCGCCCCGTTGCCGGGCAGAAGCGCGCGGCAACCCTTTCCTTTCCTGCAGTGCCGGTCATACTTCGTCCAAAGACTGGGGACGGAAATGGTTCATGCATTTTTCAACGAAATGTTCGACGGGGGCGCGGTTCGCCCCCCCTATGCGCGGCTTCAGGACTGGACCGAGGCCATGCCCCCCGATTTTCGCGCCATGAAACAGGCCGAGGCCGAGGCTCTGTTTCGCCGCATCGGCATCACCTTTGCCGTCTATGGCGAGGGCGGCGACCCCGACCGGCTGATCCCGTTCGACATGTTCCCCCGGGTCTTTACTCAGGCCGAATGGCGGCGGATGGAACGGGGGATCAAGCAGCGGGCGCGGGCGCTGAACGCCTTTCTGGCCGATGTCTACAGCCGGGGCGAGATCGTGCGCGCAGGCCGGATTCCGGCCGAACTCGTCTATGGCAACGAGGCCTTTGAAAAGGCCGTGACCGGCTTCATGCCGCCCAAGGGCGTCTTCAGCCATATCGTCGGCATCGACATTGTCCGCACCGGCCCGGACGACTTCTATGTGCTCGAGGATAATTGCCGCACCCCGTCCGGTGTCAGCTACATGCTGGAAAACCGCGAGATCATGATGCGGATGTTCCCCGCCCTTTTCCGCGAAAACCGGATCGAGCCGATCGACAATTATTCCGAACTTCTGCGCCGCACGCTGGCATCCGTTGCCCCGGCGAAATGCGATCATGAACCGACCATCGTCATCCTGACGCCCGGCCATTTCAATTCGGCCTATTACGAACATTCCTTCCTGGCCGATCTGATGGGGGTGGAACTGGTCGAGGGGCAGGACCTTTTTGTCGAAGGCGGCTTTGTCTGGATGCGCACGACCGAGGGGCCGAAGAAGGTCGATGTGATCTATCGCCGCATCGACGATGCCTATCTTGATCTTTTGTGTTTCCGGCCGGAATCGATGCTGGGCATTCCGGGGCTGATGGATGTCTACCGCTCGGGCGGGGTCAGCATCTGTTCGGCGCCGGGGGCAGGGGTCGCCGACGACAAGGCGGTTTATACATTCGTACCCGAGATGATCCGCTTTTATCTGGGCGAGGAACCGATCCTGCAGAATGTGCCGACCTGGCAATGCGGCAAACCGGACGAGTTGTCGCATGTGCTGGCCAACCTGCCCGAACTGGTGGTGAAAGAGGTGCATGGATCAGGCGGCTACGGCATGCTGGTCGGCCCGAAATCGACCAAGGAACAGATCGCGGCCTTTGCCGACAAGCTTAAGGCCGATCCGGCGGGCTATATCGCCCAGCCAACACTGGCCCTGTCAACGACGCCCAGTTTCGTCGCCGAAGGAATAGCACCCCGCCATGTCGACCTGCGCCCCTATTGTCTTGTCGGCGAGCGGATCGAACTGGTGCCGGGCGGCCTGACGCGCGTTGCGCTGAAGGACGGCTCGCTGGTCGTGAACTCGTCGCAGGGCGGCGGGGTCAAGGACACTTGGGTTCTGGCGGAGTAACGGACATGCTGAGCAGAACCGCCGAGAACCTTTTCTGGATGGGCCGGTATCTCGAGCGCGCGGAAATGACCGCGCGGCTTCTGGATGTAGGGTCGCGGATCACGCTGCTGCCGTCATCGGCGGGGCAGGGATACCGCGACGAATGGGATTCCCTGCTGCACGCCTCGGGCACGGCGCAGGGCTTTGCCGAGAAGTACGGCGAAACGGTCCAGCGCAATATCGAAAGCTATCTCTTCTTTGACCGCGACAATCCATCGTCCGTCGCCTCGTGCCTGGAGCGGGCCCGCGAAAACGGCCGGATCGTGCGGACGGCCCTGACCAGCCAGGTCTGGGATGCGCTGAACACCGCCTTTCAGGAGTTGCGGCAGCTGGAGCGGGCAGAACGGTCCAGCCTGGAACTGAGCCGCCTGACCGAATGGACGACGCGCCATTCGGCCATGGTCAGGGGCGCGATCGAGGCGACCAAGCTGCGCGACGACGGCTATCACTTCATCGGCCTGGGCAGCCATATCGAGCGGGCCGACAATACGGCGCGGCTTCTGGACGTGAAATATTACGTCCTGCTGCCGCGGGCCGATTTTGTCGGCTCGGGCCTTGATACCCACCAATGGATGACGCTTCTGCGGGCCCTGTCGGCACAGCGCGCCTTTCACTGGGCTTATGGCGGCGAGATCACGGCAGCCAAGGTCGCGCATTTCCTGATCCTGAACCGGCGGATGCCCCGGTCGCTTTATACATCGCTGACCGGGGCCTATGACACATTGACGGCGCTGGCCGGCGAATATGGCCGCCAGACCCCGGCGCAGACCCGGGCCTCGGCGCTGATGCAGGATTTCGAACGGCTGACGGTGGACGAGGTCTTTGATGAGGGCCTGCATGAATTCCTGACCCGGTTCATCCGCGAAATGGGTACGCTCGCCTCGTTCGTGAATGACGCTTATCTGAGCGGAGAGGCCAGATGATCCTGACGGTTTCGCATGTGACGACCTATCTTTACGCCTCGCCGGTGCGCAGCGCGGTGCAAAGCCTGCGGCTGACGCCCTCGCGGTTCGACGGGCAGCGGACGGTCAGCTGGAAGATCGCGGTCGAAGGCGGCAACCGGGGGGGGATGTTCCGCGACGGGGCCGGGGACTGGATCGAAGGCTGGTCGGCGCGTGGCCCGCTGACCGAAGTGACCGTGCGGGCCGAAGGGCGGGTGGAAACCACCGATCTGGCGGGTGTGCTGCGGGGGCACCGCGAACAGGTGCCGCCCGCCGCCTATCTGCGCGACACACGGCCCACGCGGGTTGACGAGGCGCTGGCGCATCTGTCGCGTGACGCGGGCGCCGGGGGCAATGGCACGCTGGACCTGGCGCACCGGCTGGCGACGGCCGTCGCTGACCGCATCGCCTATCGCCCCGGCACGACAACCGCCCACACGACGGCGGCCGAGGCGCTGGCCCTGGGCGAGGGCGTCTGTCAGGACCATGCCCATGCGCTGATCGCCCTGGCCCGCCATCAGGGCCTGCCTGCGCGCTATGTCTCGGGCTATCTCTTTACCGATGCCTCGGGTCAGGCGCACGAGGCCGCCCATGCCTGGGCAGAGGTCTGGGTCGACGGCCTGGGCTGGGTCGGGTTTGATCCGGCGAACCGCTCATGCCCGGACGACCGCTATATCCGGCTGGGGTCGGGGTTCGACGCACAGGATGCGGCACCGATCCGGGGCGTCGCGATCGGGGCGGCCGCCGAAAATCTGTCGGTCGAGGTTGCGATCAGCGCCGCACAACAATAGGCTGGGGGCGGGGAGAAGGACGGAACGTAAGACATGACCTATTGTGTTGGCCTTCTTCTGAACGAAGGCATGGTGCTGTTGTCGGACACGCGCACGAACGCCGGTCTGGACAATATCGCGACCTATCGCAAGATGTTCACCTTTGAAGTCCCCGGCGAGCGGGTCATCACCATCATGACGGCGGGCAGCCTGTCGGTGACCCAGACCACCATCGCCGAACTGCGCGAGGCCGCCGAGGCGCCCGAAGCCTCGCCCGAAACCTCGATCCTTCTGGCGCCGACCATGCTGAAGGTGGCCGAGATCATCGGCAGCACCCTGTCGCGGGTCCGCCTGTCGATCGACGAAAAGCTGGCGGTGATGCGTCAGGGCGCGTCGGCGTCCATGATCGTCGCCGGGCAGCGCAAGGACGGGGTGATGCGCCTGTTCCTGATCTATCCCGAAGGCAATTTCATCGAGGCGACCGAGGATACGCCCTTTCTGCAGATCGGCGAGCACAAATACGGCAAACCGATCCTCGACCGGGTGATCCGGCCCGAAACCTCGCTGGCCGACGGGCAAAAGGCGGTGCTGTTGTCGATGGATTCGACGCTGCGGTCGAACCTGTCGGTGGGGATGCCACTGGATCTGGCGGTCATCGCCCGCGATGCGCTGCGGGTGACGATGCAGCGGCGGATCGAGGCGGGCGACAAGGATTTCCGCGCGATGAGCGAAACCTGGTCGATGGCGCTGCGCGACAGTTTCCTGAAAGTGACGCTGTAAGCCACCCGTGCGGTGGCGTCTGATATATTGTCACGTCACGCGCCAAAGCCCGGGTCGCTTGCCCCGGGCTTTGGCAATGTCGGTCTGATATCGGCTGCGCGCCCCTCAACCCATCCGGCGGACATAGGTCCAGGTTGCGACCTTGGCACTCCGCGCCACCGACCAGGCTTCGGCATCGCCCAGATAGTCGAAACCGGCATTCACCAGCACCCGGGCCGATCCCGGATTGTCCTGAAACACCTCGGCAAAAAGGGTGC
>CAZKJZ010000179.1:0-4540 GCA_964553145.1 uncultured Frigidibacter sp.
GCAGGCGGCGTGTCATCGCCCATCGAGGCGACCATTTCCTTGCCATCCTCGGCCATCGGCGCCAGAATCTGCTCCAGCTCCTCCAGCGTATAGCCGGCGGCGATCTGGCGGCGACGCAGTTCGGCGCCTTCGAACAGGGCCTTTTCGGGGACGTTCTTCATGATCGCATTCAGGTCCATGACCTTGGCGACCCAGTCACCGAAGGGCTGGGCGGCGGACAGCCTGTCCTTCATCTCGCGGTCATGGAAGAGGCGCCCTTCGACCATGTCGACGGCAATCATCTGGCCCGGCCCCAGCGCGCCCTTTTCGCGCACGGTCATTTCATCGACGGGCACCATGCCCGCCTCGGACCCGGCGATCAAGAGGCCGTCGCCGGTCAGCACATAGCGCATCGGGCGCAGGCCGTTGCGGTCCAGACCGCCGACGACCCAGCGGCCATCGGTCATGGCCAGGGCGGCGGGGCCGTCCCAGGGTTCCATCACCGAATTGCAATAGGCATACATGTCGGCCCAGGGCTTTGGCATTTCGGCCGCCGATTTCGACCAGGCTTCGGGCACCAGCATGGTCTTGGCCATGGGCGCACTCCGGCCCGCGCGGACCAGCACCTCAAAGACCGCATCCAGCGCGCCGGAATCGGACGTGCCGAACGGGATGATCGGTTTGATATCCTCGGCCGCCTCGCCAAAGGTGGACGAGGCCATGCGGATTTCATGGCTGCGCATCCAGTTGACGTTGCCCTTCAGCGTGTTGATCTCGCCGTTATGGGCCAGCATCCGGAAGGGCTGGGCCAGATGCCACTGCGGGAAGGTGTTGGTCGAATAGCGCTGGTGATAGATGGCAAAGGCGGACTCGAACCGTTCGTCCATCAGGTCGGGGTAAAAGACCGCCACCTGCTCGGCCAGCATCATGCCTTTGTAGATGATCGACCGGCAGGACAGGCTGCACAGATACATGCCCGCAACCTGCGCCGCGATGGCCGCCTGTTCGATCCGGCGGCGGATGATGTAGAGTTCCCGTTCGAACTGGTCCTGGTCGATGGGCTTTTCGCAGCGGATCAGAATCTGTTCGATCTCGGGCCGGGTCGCATTGGCCTTGTCACCCAGAACCGATGTGTCGACGGGCACATGGCGCCAGCCATAGATATAATGGCCCATGCGCAGCACTTCGGTTTCCACGATCGTGCGGCAGCGTTCCTGCGCGCCGAAATCCGTGCGCGGCAGAAAGACCTGGCCGACCGCGATCAGCTTTTTCGTATCCGGTTCGTGGCCGGTGCGCCGCACCTGATCGTAAAAGAACCGGACGGGAATCTGCACATGAATGCCCGCCCCGTCGCCGGTCTTGCCATCGGCGTCGACCGCGCCCCGGTGCCAGACGGCGCGCAACGCCTCGATGCCGTTCTGCACGACCTTGCGGCTGGCCTTGCCGTTGATGGCGACAACCAGACCGACACCGCACGAGGAATGTTCGTCTTCGGCACGGTAGAGGCCGTTTTCGGCCAGCCAGCGGCGGCGCTGTTCTTCGGTCTGAACCCAACCGGCGTCGTAGTTCGTCATTGTGTTACTCCTTATCCGGATCAGCCGCGAATGTCTGAGTGGTCGTTGTCTTTGGTCGGGTGGCGGTGAAAAGGCGTCGGTCGCCAAATTGAGCGTAGTGCGGTTCCGACAAGCCGCTCACGCCGCGAAAAAATGGAAGGTACATTGAGGAGACATGTTCATTCTCAAATGCTCCCGACTCCTCCTCCGATCCGTCCTTTCCCATCAAATGCCAATTGCCGGTCGCGCGTGGAGTGTCCCAGACGCTAAAGCAAATTTGGAATTCAGCCGAGAATCTGCCAATCACGGTCGCATGCGGTCCGGCGAAGTCGCTGGAATGATTGAATGATCCAATATACTCGCCGATAACAACATCGCGAACTTTGCCGCCGCTGTTCACACGCACTCTTCGCGGGAAATCCGTTGGTCCCGCGACGATGTCCGGCCCGTCCATCTTCACGATGGTCGGAATGCCAGCATGTGCCGCGCACCAGTCTGTCGGGGCACCGAGATAGGTTGCGTCAAGAAAAACCTGATTGTCATCCTGCGCGATTGCGGAGCCTGCACCGGCTAGTGATGCGAGGAGAAATGCCTTCGACTGGAGGGCCCTCACGGCATATCCCCCTCGATATGGGCGTTCTTGGCCTCATATTCCGCGCGTGTGGCGCGGCGGTGGTCGCCGGTCAGTTTGACCGATGCAAAGGCCCGGTCGGTATAGATTTCGCTGCGCATCGGCCAGCCGACGGCCTCGTCAAAGAGGCCGGGCATCAGGTCATAGGACCCATCCGGCTGGGCCGTATCCCGCATCCACAGATGCGAGCCGCAGCGCGGGCAAAAGGCGCGTTCGGCGAAGGGCGAGGATTGATAAAGCGCAACCTCGCCCTGCACCTCGACCTTGGTCGCGTGAAAACACAGAAACAGGCCCCCCGACCAGCGCTGGCACATGCGGCAATGGCAGGCGCCGACACGGTGGTCCGCTTCGGTGACGCGCACGCGGACGTCGCCGCAGAGGCAATGGCCTTCGACCATCACTTGCCCCCCTGCGGGTAGCTGGCCGGGACCAGTGCAGGTGGCCAGTCGCCGGTCATCATCTGATTGCAGCCGAATTGCGGTTCGGCGGCCAGAAAGCCCTTGTCGCCGGGAAAGGCAAAGGTCATCGGCGTGGCGCGGCTCTCGATCTCCTCGCCCTCGGTTGTTTCAAAGCGTTCCTCGTCGGCAAAGAACAGCCGGTGATCGCGGCTGATCAGCTGGTGCCCGGTACGGCGGTTCATGAAGCTGCCGTCCTGGGCAAAGGCCTCGACCTTGAATTCCGTCTCCTCCAGCGGCACGCCGTCGATTTTCAGCTTGCGGCCCGTCAGCTGGTCGAAGCCCGCAAAGCGCAGGACCTCGCCCGTGGAACTGACGGTGGTGAAATCATAGCTGTCGCGCCCCGTCGCCAGAAGCGTGGTGAACGAGGCGGCGTCGGTTTCGGCGCCGATCTTGTCGGTGGCGCCGGAAATCACGTCGCGGCTTTCGAGCCAGCGTGTTTCGGCGTCGATCCGGCTTTGGTAATAGGGGCCGTCCTGACCGATATAGACCGACCATTGGTCGCCCTTGGGATCGGCCTGACAGGTATAATGCTGCGAGACTTCGCAATTCGCATGCTGGACGGTCATATAGGCGGTGCACCCTTCGGGCACGCTGAACTTCACCCCGGCAAAGGCGGGGGAGGAAGCAAGGAGCAGAAGGGCGAGGGTGGTTTTCATCCGTGCGACTCCTTTTGCGGAAGATCGAGCCAAGACAGATTGCCACAGTCAAAAACGGGTGTCCTGGATTCAAAACCAACCTCGCCCGGCGCGCTAATGCTTGCCGGGTCTTCGGGAATTTCATCCTCACTAGAGAAAGGGCTGCCCTTGGTCGCGCCCTCGAACAAAACTCCCGAGGCGGGATCATAGTAATTGTCGGTGGCGAAATTGAATGTGGGCATTGGTTGGGGGAACACTACCCTTACAGTTGTCTTGAAAAGATGAAGGCTCTTCCCATCAATGCTAATTGATTTTGGTTCGTGTTTTATTTGCGCGTCAAGATCATAGGACTTAGAAAGCCCATAGACGAACATGGTTCCAACCTCATGCCCCTCGCCCTCGCCATCGCGAATAACGCCATCTATGGGCGTTGACCAACTTCTTTCTCGGTCAACGTCTACATGAAATTCGCCGGTCGGTTCTGCATAAAGTATGAAATTATGACTTCTGTCCGATATAGATATAAAGTCGAGACCAGCTGCGGAATATTTCTCGCTTCTGTAAACATCCTCGCCGCCAACAGAGCAGTGATAGACTGTCTCCACTACGCACCCACGCTTCTGAATTGTCAGCAGGGGTCTGCAGTTTTCTGGCCGCGATGAAATACTATCTTCGGCAAAGGCAGACGACGCCGTGTAAATTGCGACTGCGAAAGCCGTAAAGAGCGCCCATGCCCCAGCCAAAGCACCAAGCATCCTGCCACTGGCAGGTCCCCTGATCGGTCCGGAAGAAGGCGCGGCGCGGTGCAACATCTCTACTCTGCCGCGACCTGGGCGCCCTGCGCCAGATAGTCCAGCATCGCCGCCGCTGCCTCGCGGCCGTCGCGGATGGCCCAGACGACCAGGCTGGCGCCACGCACGATGTCGCCCACGGCATAGACGCCGGGTAGCGTGGTCGCATGGGTGCCGAAGGCCGCCTTGACCGTGCCCCAGCGGGTGACCGGCAGGTCGGGCACGCCCCAGAGGGTCGGCAGATCCTCGGGCTCGAACCCCAGGGCCTTGATCACCAGATCGGCGGGTTCGGTGAAGTCGGCGCCCTCGATCACCTCGGGCGACTGGCGGCCGGTGGCGTCGGGCGCGCCCAGGCGCATCCGTTCGACGATCACGCCTTCGACATGGCCTGCGCCGGTAAAGCCCTTGGGGGCGGCCAGCCAGACGAACTCGACGCCTTCTTCCTCGGCATTCTGCACTTCGCGCTGGCTGCCGGGCATGTTGGCCCGGTCGC
>CAZKJZ010000180.1:0-4472 GCA_964553145.1 uncultured Frigidibacter sp.
CCCGAACACAGATAGACCACCGTCCCGCCGATCTGTTCGACCGTCGCGAACTGGCGCGAGGGCTGGCGTTGCAGCATCACCTCGCGGATCACCGTCTCGCGGTCCATGTTGTGAGCCTTCATCTGGTCGGGGATCTGCGCCTCGACCAGGGGGGTCAGCACATAGCCCGGGCAGATGGCGTTGCAGGTGACACCCTGCCCCGCCGCCTCCAGCGCCACGGTCTTGGTCAGGCCGACAATCCCGTGCTTGGCGGCGATATAGGCCGATTTGAACGGCGAGGCCGTCAGCCCATGGGCCGAGGCGATATTGACGATCCGCCCCCAGCCCCGCGCGCGCATGGCGGGCAGCGCCGCCGCAATGGTGTGAAAGGCCGAGGTCAGGTTGATCGCCAGGATTGCATCCCACTTTTCGGCCGGAAAGCTTTCGATCGGCGCCACATGCTGGATACCGGCATTGTTCACCAGAATGTCACAGCCGCCCGCACTGCTGACCAGCGCCCGGCACTCATCGCCCCGCGACATGTCCGCCTTGATATAGCGCGCCGTGATCCCGTGGCGCCTGCCCAGATCGGCGGCCAGGGCATGATCCTCGTCCCGGTCGGTGAAGGAGTTCAGCACCAGATCGGCGCCCGCACGCGCCAGCTCCTCGGCCACGCCAAGGCCGATACCCGAATTCGACCCGGTGACGATGGCCAGCTTTCCCTTAAGCGTCATTCCTGCCTCGGCTTGTTGCAACGCGGCAAAGATAGATGCCGCCGCAGCGAAGGGCGAGTGGAAAAAGCCGGGCCCCGACGATTCGCCCGACCGGCATCATGGCCCGCGCCGGGGCAACACCCGGCATCCCCAAGAAAAAAACGCCCGCACAAGGCGGGCGTTCAGTTATTGAGGCAGGTTTCATACAGGCAAGAAACCTATCGAGCAGTGGGGCATTTATACGCGTAACCACGCCCATGTCCAAGCTAAAAGTTTGAAAAGGCTGGAAAGCGCGGCTAGTCTGGCCCCAACCAAGAAACCGTCGGGGGCCGAGCATGAGCAGCATCTTTTCCAGATCAACCCGGGCCGCCCTGGCCGCCCTTTTCCTGACGGCCCTTGGCAGCGCCACGGCATGGGCCGAACCGCAGCACGGCATAGCTATGTATGGCACCCCCGCCCTTCCACCTGATTTTGTGGCCCTGCCCTATGCCAACCCCGACGCGCCCAAGGGCGGCGCGATTCATTTCGGCGAACCGGGCAGCTTCGACAGCCTGAACCCCTTCACGATCAAGGGTACTGCCGCCTATGGGCTGACCGTCTACAGCTATGAAAGCCTGATGGGCCGCACTTTGGACGAACCTTTCTCTCTCTACGGGCTTTTGGCCGAATCGATAGAGACCGATCCCGACCGCACCTGGGTCGAATTCACCCTGCGGCCCGAGGCGAAATTCTCGGACGGCAGCCCGGTCACGGTCGAGGATGTGATCTGGAGTTTCGAGACGCTGGGCACCCGTGGCCATCCCCGCTATCTGACCGCCTGGAAGAAGGTCGCCAAGATCGAACAGACCGGCGAGCGCAAGGTGAAGATCACCTTTGCGGTCAAGGACCGCGAACTGGCGATGCTGATGGGCCTGCGACCGATTCTGAAGAAATCCGACTGGGACAAGCGCGCGATCGAAGAGAGCACGCTTGATATTCCGATCGCTTCGGGCCCCTATGTCGTGGCCGCCGTCGACCCCGGCAAATCCATCACCTACCGCCGCAATCCCGACTATTGGGGCAAGGACCTGCCGTTCAACCGGGGCCGGTTTAATCTGGATGAAATCCGCCATGATTATTTCGGGGATGGCGACATTCTTTTTCAGGCCTTCACGGCGGGCGAGACCAATGCCTTCCGCGAAACCAATGCCGCCAAATGGCAGACGAATTACAACTTCCCCGCTGTCACCGCTGGCGATGTGGTCAAGGAAGAAATCCCCCACCAGCGCCCCTCGGGTATCACCGGACTGGTGATGAACATGCGCAACCCGGTCTTTGCCGACTGGCGCGTGCGGCAGGCGATGACCGAACTGTTCAATTTCGACTTCATCAACAAGACGATGAACGGCGGCACCGAACCGCGCATCACCTCTTACTTCTCGAACTCCATCCTCGGCACCGACCATGGCCCGGCAACCGGCCGGGTGGCCGAACTGCTGGCGCCGTTCGCCAAAGACCTGCCGCCCGGCACGATCGAGGGCTATGACCTGCCCGTCGGCGACGCGGCCAACGTCAGCGACCGCAAGACCCTGCGCAAGGCGATGGCCCTGTTGGAGGAAGCGGGCTGGACGGTGCAGGACGGGGTGATGAAGGATGCGGCAGGCAAGCCCCTGACATTCGAAATTCTGCTCGCCGCCGGTTCGACCGATGCCGAGGCCGTGGTCAATATCTATGTCGAGGCGCTGAAGCAGGTCGGCATCACCACCAAGATCACGTCGGTGGACGGGCCGCAGTACAAGGAACGGGTCACCAACTATGCCTTTGACATGACCTGGCATACGGTGTCGCTGTCGCTCAGCCCCGGCAATGAACAGACGCTTTACTGGGGATCGACCGGGGTGGCGACGCCCGGCACCCGCAACCTGATGGGCGTGAACTCTCCGGCAATCGATGCGCTGATCGCCGCGATGGTCGGCACATCGGACCCGGCCGAGTTTACATCCGCCGTCCAGGCGCTGGACCGGGTCCTTTTGGCCGGTCGCTATGTGATCCCGGTCTGGTATTCCAAGGTCGGGCGTCTGGCCCATTCAAAGCATCTTCACCATCCCGAAAAACTTCCGATATACGGTGATTGGCCGGGCTTTCAGCCCGAAGTCTGGTGGTACAAGGAGTAAGGCATGAAAAAACTGATCCTTCTGGCGTTCCTGTCGGCTTTGGCCGCCTGCAACACGGTCGCAGGCATTGGCGATGACCTGTCGGGCAGCGCGCGGGCAACGCAGAACATGATGAACTGACCGTCACACGGTCGTTACATTGATTTGGCACAGGGCGGGGCATGAACATTCTTGTCCTCTGCACCGGCAATTCTGCCCGTTCGATCCTGTTGGAATCGATCCTGAACCGTGATGGCGCCCCGCGCGGCATCCGCGCCTTTTCCGCAGGTTCGCGCCCGGCGGGAAAGGTCCATCCCGAGGCCTTGGCACTTCTGTCGCACCTTGGCTATCCGACCGAAGGCCTGCGGTCCAAAAGCTGGGACGAATTCGCCCTGCCGGATGCGCCGGTCATGGACATCGTCATCACCGTCTGCGGCAATGCGGCGGGCGAGGTCTGCCCCATGTGGCACGGCACCCCCCTTCGCGCCCATTGGGGGGTCGAGGACCCGGCAGCGGCAGCCCCCGCCGACCAGCCGCAGGCCTTCCAGCAGGCGCACGACCGGCTGGCCCGGCGGGCAGCGGCCTTTCTGACCAGCCCGGTCTGGCAGGGCGGTGCTGCGGGCTGGGCCGCCGAACTGGCGCGCATCGGACATATCTGATGGGCCGCGCGCTTTGGGCCGAAGGGATCGGCACGCTCTTTCTGGTCATGGCCAGCCTTGGCGCCGGCATCATGGGCGAGCGTCTGGCCCCCGGCCAGACCGGCCTGATCCTGATGGCCAATGCCGGGGCGACCGGGCTGGCGCTTTATGTGCTGATCCAGCTTTTTGCGCCCCTGTCGGGCGCGCAGTTCAACCCGGCGGTGTCGCTGTGGCTGACGCTCTGCGGCAGGCAGCCTGCGGGCCGGGCCTTGACCTCTGCCGCCGCCCAGATCGCGGGCGCGCTGGCCGCCGTGCCCCTGACCCATGCGATGTTCGGCCTGCCGCTTTTGCAGACCGGCACAATCGTACGCGCCACCCCCGGCCTGTGGCTGGGCGAAGCGGTCGCCACCCTGTCGCTTCTGATGGTCATCGCCGGGGCACGCGGGCCGCAGGCGCCGGGGCTGATCGCCGCCTGGGTCGCGGCGGCCTACTGGTTCACCTCGTCCGCCATCTTCGGCAACCCCGCCGTCACGCTGGCCCGGACCCTGACCGACACATTCACAGGCATCCGGCCCGCCGACGCCCCGGCCTATATCCTGGTCCAGTGCCTGGCTGCCGTCCTTGGCGCCTGGACCCTGCCGCGACTTTTCGCCCCGACGGTCGGCCAGCCCCGCTGACCCCCTTTTCGCCGCCGCCGTTCGGGTGCAGACTTGCCCCATGGCAGGCGGAATGGAGGGCCCGATGAAATGGCATCATGTTCAGGAAAACTGGCCCGCCTTTTACGAGGCGATCAGTGACCGCTGGCCCGACGCGGACGAGGCGGAGCTGGAGGAAGTCGACGGCGACCAGCGCGCCTTCATCGAATATATCGCCGAACTGACGGGCCAGGAGCTGGCCGACGCCCGCGACGAGATCCGCGAATGGCTGACCGGCGAACTGCCCTCTGACGTGGTCATGGACCCCCGCCACGACAATCATTCCATCGCCCTTTCGGGCAAGTTCCTGCCCGA
>CAZKJZ010000181.1:0-2704 GCA_964553145.1 uncultured Frigidibacter sp.
GGGCCTTTCTGGACCATTGGCGGCCCGACGGGGCGCTGTTCATCGGAGTCTCGCTGCATCCCGCCCTGATCGCCGAGGCGCATGAGCGCAATATTCCCCTGATCCTGGCCGATGCCCATCTGCGCGCCAGCGACATCGCCCATTGGAAGCGCGGCATGGCCGCGTCGGTTCTGTCGCGCTTTACCCGCATTTTCGCCCGCGATTCGGAAACGGTAAAGGCGCTGCGGCGTCTGGGCGGCGGAACGCTGGCGGTAGAGGTCAGCGGCCCCCTGGAAGAGCCGGTCGAGCCCCTGCCCTGCAACGAGGCCGAACGCGAGGTCTTTGCCGATCTTCTGCGCGCCCGTCCGGTCTGGCTGGCCGTCGCCTGCCCCGAAAGCGAGGAAGAGGCGGTGATCGGTGCCCATATCCATGCGATGCAGCATGCCCACCGCCTGCTGTTGATCATCGCCCCGGCCGATCCGGCACGCGGCCCGGCGCTGGCGCTGGCGCTGGGCGAGCGCGGGCTGATTACGGCCGACCGCGCCGCAGATGAAGAGCCGGATCCAGAGGTGCAGGTTCTGGTGACGGATGGCTGCAGCGAGCTTGGCCTTTGGTACCGGCTGGCGCCGGTGACCTTCATGGGTGGCACGTTGTCCGGCGGGGTCAGCCGCGACCCGAACGAACCCGGCGCGCTGGGATCAGCCGTTGTCCACGGGCCAAGGATCGAGGCGCATCCGGTGGCCTATCGCCGCCTGACCGAGGCGCGGGGGACACGGGTCGTCGTCGATGGCGCGGGGCTTGCCGCCGCCATATCGGAACTGATCGCGCCTGACCGGGCCGCGACCCTGGCCCATAATGCCTGGGCCGCGACAACCGGCGGTGCGGATGCTGCCGAACAGCTGGTGGGCGCGATCCTGTCCGGCCTGTCCTTGCCCAAGGACGGCGCCGCGCGCGCCGAGGCCCTGCGATGAGCGGCGCTCCCGACTTCTGGTTCAATCCGCCGGACCGGCCGGGCTGGAAGGCGCGGCTGCTGCAGCCCCTGGGCGCGCTTTATGCGGCCGCCACCGCCCGGCGGATCGCCCGGGGTGCGGCGGGGGCCTTTGACCCCGGCGTCCCGGTCATCTGTGTCGGCAATCTGAATGCAGGTGGCACCGGCAAGACCCCGACGGTCATCGCCCTGACCGAACGGCTGGCCGCGCGCGGCCATCGGGTGCAGGTGATCAGCCGGGGCTATGGCGGGCGCCTGACCGGCCCGGTTCAGGTCAACCCGAGCCGCCACAGCGCCGAAGATGTCGGCGACGAGCCGCTGCTTCTTTCTGCCTTCGCCCCGGTCTGGGTGGCGCGGGACCGGGCTGCGGCGGCACGCGCAGCGGCAGCTGCCGGGGCCGAGGTGATCCTGATGGATGATGGCCATCAGAACCCGTCGGTCGCCAAGGCGCTGTCGCTGGTCGTGGCCGATGCCGGACAGGGGTTCGGCAATGGTCTCTGCCTGCCTGCGGGCCCCTTGCGCGAACCCGTCCGCCCCGGTCTGGCCCGCGCCGATCTGGTCCTGACCATCGGCGGGGCCGAGGCGCAGTCGACCTTTGCCCACCGCTGGGCTGCTGTCCTGCCCTGTCCCCGCCTGCAGGGCGCGCTGGAACCGCTGGCCACCGGCATGGACTGGCAGGGCCTGCGCACGCTGGCCTTTGCCGGGATCGGTACGCCTGCGAAATTCTTTGCCACGCTGCGGGCGCTGGGCGCCGATCTGGTCGGCGAACGGGCCTTTGACGACCATCAGCCCTATGCACCCGCGATCCTGCGCCGCCTGCAGGCCGAGGCCGAGATGCTGGGCGCGCAGCTGGTCACGACCGAGAAAGACGCCGTCCGGCTGCCCCCTGCCTTTCGCCCCCAGGTTCTGGCCCTTCCGGTTCGGCTGCGGCTGACCGATTGGGCGCCTTTTGACGCGGCGATCACCCGGCTGGGCCTTTAGCGGCAGGAACCGCAGGCTTGGGCGCCTGCGATCCGGTCACTCGGTCGATTCCTGCCCATTGGCCCGCGCCAGCACCTCGGCCAGAACCGACACGGCCAACAGCCGTGCGTCTCCCCCCGAGGGGACAAGGCCAATCGGCGCGACCAGACGGTCCAGCGCGTCACCGGTCAGGCCCAAGGCCGCCAGCCGGTCGCGCCGTGCCGCCGCCAGCCTGCGGCTGCCCTGGGCACCGACATAAAAGGCGGGCGAGTGGAGCGCGGCGGCCAAGGCCGCCGCCTCGCGGTCATCGTCATGCAGAAAGCTGATGACGGCCGTCCGGTCATCAAGCGACAGGTCGCCAGCGTCCGGCCCCCTCCCCCGGCATTCATAGCCCAAGGCCCCCGCCAGCACGGCCAGATGCGCCGCCTCGGCCCCTTCGCCCAGAATGACGAACCGCAGGGCCGGATGCTCTGCCACCAGAAAGACCGACCCCTGCCATCCGGCAGCGGGTCCTGTCACTGAAACCTGCCCACTGGCCGTGTCGAACGCCAGCCCGAACGCCTGCCTCACCGCGCGTATGTGCAGCGCCCCGGACAGCACCTGCCCGTCCGGCGCCGGAAACAGCCACAGGTCCAGCGCCCCGCCGCAGGGCAGGCGGATATCGACAAAGGGCGAGCCTTCGCCGTAGCGCAGATGCAGGGCCCGGCCCTCGCCTCGCACGGTTTCGGCATGCAGCGCCAGATCGCCCTCGATACAGCCATTGGTCAGATTGCCGAC
>CAZKJZ010000181.1:2804-4465 GCA_964553145.1 uncultured Frigidibacter sp.
CCTCGGGGTCGAACAGGGTCTTGTCGCGGCAATAGGCGTTGCAAAAGCCCCAGACACGGCCATCCATCCGCAGGAAATCCGTGACCGGCTTGCCCGAATAGGGGCAGGCGGCATTGACCGACGGGCCTTCAGCGATTTCAGCGGCCATCGGCGCAGGGCCGGGCCATGGCCGTTCGGCGAAGGGCTTGTAGTATGAGGGCTGCACCCGGTGATCGGCCCGGCCCATCGCCCGCCAGCGGCGAAAGGACGGGTCGGCCAGATGGGCCGCGACATAGGCCTGCGCCTCGGGTCCGACTGGCAGGTTGTAGGTGGCGATCCTGGTGGCGACCGGCGCGAAAAAGGCATCCGCCGCCGAATAGGTGCCGAAAAGCCACGGCCCGCCCGCCCCGAACCGCGCCCGTGCACGCGACCAGATCAGCTCCAGCCGGGCAATATCTGCCAGAACCTCGGGGCGCGGGGCGCTGTCCTGATAGCTGGTCAAAAGGTTCATGGCGCAATCGCCCCGCAACTGGCCAAAACCCGCATGCATCTCGGCCACCATATAGCGCGCCATCATCCGTGCCGCGGGGTCCTGCGGCCAGTGGCCCGCATCGGGGTGCCGTTCGGCCAGCGTCTCCAGAATGGCGATGCTTTCGCCGATCACTTCGCCCTCGGGCGTGCGGATCGCGGGCACCTGTCGTGCGGGCTTGAAGTCCGCCAAAAGCCGCTGCAGATCGTCGCTGTAAAGGATACCGGCATGCACCCGAACCTTTATCCCGAACTTTTCGAACATCAGCCAGCCGCGCAGGGACCAGCTGGAATAACTTCTGTCGCCAATGGCCAGATCATAGGTCATCGTAGGTTCTCCCGTCCTTTTCCCCGGTTTAGCCAGCCCGCGCCGCCCCTGCACGTCGAACTTCGTGACGGATGTCATCACAGGCCGTGATGCCCAACGCGCTTGACCCCGCGCCCCCCTTTGGCTAGGCGCTTTGGCGTCATTTCCACAGGAGTTTCGCCTTGGCCAACCCTTCCATCCTGATCCTTGCCGGCGACGGCATCGGCCCCGAAGTCATGGCCGAGGTGAAAAAGATCATCGGCTGGTTCGACACAAAGCGCGGCATCGCCTTTGATCTGTCCGAAGATCTGGTCGGCGGCTGCGCCTATGACAAATACGGCACGCCGCTGCATGACGACACGATGGCCAAGGCGCAGGCGGTGGATGCCGTTCTTCTGGGCGCCGTCGGCGGCCCAAAGTACGACGCGCTGGATTTCAGCGTGAAACCCGAGCGCGGGCTTTTGCGCCTGCGCAAGGAAATGGACCTTTATTCCAACCTGCGTCCCGCCCAGTGCTTTGACGCGCTGGCCGACTTTTCGTCGCTGAAGAAAGAGGTAGTCGCGGGTCTTGATATCGTCATCGTCCGCGAACTGACCTCGGGCGTCTATTTCGGCGAACCGCGCGGCATCTTCACCGAAGGCGGCGAGCGCGTGGGCATCAACACCCAGCGCTATACCGAAAGCGAGATTGCCCGCGTCGCCCGTTCGGCGTTTGAACTCGCCCGCCGCCGCGGCAACAAGGTCTGTTCGATGGAAAAGGCCAATGTGATGGAATCGGGCATCCTGTGGCGCGAGGTCGTGCAGGAAGTCCACGACAAGGACTATCCCGATGTCGCGCTGTCGCACAT
>CAZKJZ010000182.1:0-4463 GCA_964553145.1 uncultured Frigidibacter sp.
AGGCGCGACATTTTGCGCGCGACGGTGTTCTTGTGCAGAACGCCCTTGGTGATGCCGCGTGCCAGTTCGGGCTGGGCGTTCTTGAGTGCGGTCGAGGCGACGTCCTGGTTGCCCGAGGCGATGGCCTCTTCGACCTTGCGCAGGAAGGTGCGGATCCGCGAACGGCGCGCCTTGTTCACGTCCTGACGACGTTCAGCCTGGCGTGCGCGCTTTTTGGACTGGGGCGTATTGGCCATGTATTCGGTTCCGATTTCGGTTCGAGTAAATCTGAAGCCGCGCTAATAGGCGCGACTCGGGGATAAGTCAACAGAGGGCAAGCAGGGAAATGCGCCTATCTGTCGGTAAAGGCGGCGGGCCGCTTTTCGACAAAGGCGCGCATCCCTTCTTTCTGGTCGGCGGTGGCAAACAAGGCCTGAAACAGCCGCCGCTCAAAGGCCAGGCCAGCCTGCAGACCCATATCGTCGGCGGCATGGACGGCCTCCTTGGCCGCCTTGACGGCGACCTGCGATTTTTCGGCGATTTTCCTGGCGGCGGCCAGCGCCTCGGGAATCAGCTCGGCGGCGGGCACGGTGCGGGCGGTCAGGCCAGCGCGTTCCGCCTCGTCCGCGGCCATCATCCGGCCGGTCAGATGCAGGTCCATCGACTTCGCGCGCCCGATCAGCCGGGTCAGCCGCTGGGTCGCGCCCATGCCGGGAATGATGCCGAGGTTGATTTCGGGCTGGCCGAATTTCGCCGTGTCGGCGGCGATGATGAAGTCGCACAAAAGTGCCAGCTCGCAGCCCCCGCCCAGGCAGAAGCCCGCGACAGCCGCGATCAGCGGCTTTCGCGTGGCGCGGATGCGGGCGGTTTCGTCGGCATAAAGGTTGTCCGCGAAGATCGCCGCGAAATCCTTGTCGGCCATTTCGCGGATGTCGGCGCCCGCGGCAAAGGCCTTTTCCGACCCGGTCAGCACGATGGCGCGGGTGGCGGGGTCGCGGTCAAGTGCAGCCAATGCGCCTGCAAGTTCCGACAACAGAACCGAATTCAGCGCATTCAGCGCCTCGGGCCGGTTCAGGCGGATCAGGGCAACGGGTCCGTGCTGTTCAAGGATCAGGGTCTGATAGGTCATGGGGCAGCCTTTCGGGGTTGCCCATGGCTAGCAGGCGCAGGCACGGGCCGGAAGTCACCTTTGGCACAAGGGACAGAAATAGGTCGACCGGCCCGATTGCACGATCCGTTCAATCTGCCCGCCGCAGCCGGGCATGGCGCAGGGGGCGCCCGCCCGGTCATAGGTGCGGAAGGAATGCTGGAAATAGCCCAACTCTCCATCCGCGCGGCGGAAATCCTTCAGCGACGACCCGCCTGCGGCGATCGCCTCGTCCAGGACGGCGCGGATGGCGGGGACCAGAATGGCAATCTCGGTCGCGCTTAGCGTTCCTGCCGCCCGGCGCGGATCGACATGGGCGCGGTGCAGCGCTTCGGACACATAGATATTGCCCAAGCCCGCCACGATCCGCTGATCCAGAAGGGCGGCCTTGACCGGCATGGTGCGGCCGCTGAACCGCGCGGCGAGATAAGCCCCGTCGAACTGGTTGCCCAGGGGTTCCGGCCCCAGATCGCGCAACAGCCTGTGCCCGGCGGCGCCGTCGGTCGGCATAAGGTCCATCGCCCCGAACCGGCGCGCATCGTTGAAGGTGACGCGCGCGCCGCCCTCCATCTCCAGAACCACATGGTCATGCTTTTCGGGTGCAGGGTGGGTGAAGTGAAAGCCCCCCACCCCATCCCTCTCCACAAGGGGGAGGGGGCCGCCGGTGGCGACGTTTCCATCCTGCGCTTCCCTCCCCCTTATGGGGAGGGAGAGGGTGGGGGGCTGCGACACCAGCATCCGGCCTGACATGCCCAGATGGATCAGCAATGTCTCGCCCGTCGACAGGTCTGCCAGAATATATTTCGACCGCCGCCCCAGCCGCAGAACCCGCGCGCCCGTCAACCGGTCAGCCATCCGGTCCGGCAGGGGAAAGCGCAGGTCGGGCCGGTTCACCTGCGCCCGCACGATCAACCGGCCCGTCATCACCGGGTCCAGCCCCGCGCGCACCGTCTCGACCTCGGGCAGTTCGGGCATGGTGCCTCCTCAAACGCTACGCCGCATTGTCTAGCAGCCCCGGCCCCGTATAAGGAAGGCTGCACAGCAAAGGCCCGGCCATGACCCAGGACACGACCAGCACCACCCATTTCGGTTTCCAGACCGTGCCCGAGGCCGACAAGGCCGGGATGGTGCATGGCGTCTTTACCCGCGTGGCCAACCGCTATGACGTGATGAACGACCTGATGTCGGTCGGCATTCACCGCCTTTGGAAGGACGCGATGATGGATTGGCTGGCGCCCCGGCCCGGCCAGCGCCTTCTGGATGTGGCGGGCGGAACGGGCGATGTGGCCTTTCGCTTTCTGGGGCGGGCAAAGACCGGGCATGCCACCGTCTGCGACATGACTGCCGCCATGCTGACCGAAGGGCGCAAACGGGCCGAGGCGGAAAATCTGGCGGCCAGCCTGGACTGGGTGGCGGGCGACGCGATGGCCCTGCCGTTTCCGTCCGCCAGTTTCGATGTCTATACGATCAGCTTCGGCATCAGGAACGTGACCCGCATCGCCGACGCCCTGGCCGAGGCTTACCGTGTGCTGCGGCCCGGCGGGCGGCTGATGGTGCTGGAATTCAGCCAGATGCCGAATGCGATGATGCAAAAGGCCTATGATCTTTATTCCTTCAACGTCATTCCGCTGATGGGCCAGATCGTCGCCAATGACCGCGCATCCTATCAGTATCTGGTCGAATCGATCCGCAAGTTCCCCGATCAGGACACATTCGCCCGCATGATCCGGGACGCGGGCTTCGGTCAGGTCAGCTACCGCAACCTGTCGATGGGCATTGCGGCCCTGCATTCGGGCTGGAAGATCTAGGATGCGGGGTCCCCACAATCTTTGGCGGCTGATCCGCACCGGTGCCACCTTTGAACGCACCGGCGCGATGAAGCTGGCGCTGGAGGCGATGGACGCCCCGCCGCGCCTGCGTCTGGCCGCGCGGGTTCTGGGCTGGCCCTTTCGCTTTCTTGGCTACCCCGGCGACGCAGGCCTGCCACCGGTCACGCGGGCGATCACCGCGCTGGGGCCGGCCTATATCAAGTTCGGCCAGGTTCTTTCGACCCGCCCCGATGTGGTGGGGGCCGAACTGGCCGATCAGCTGAAGGTGCTGCAGGACAAGCTGCCGCCCTTTGACATGGAGGCCGCGCGAGCCGAGGTGCAGGCCGAGCTTGGCCATCCGGTCGAGGCGCTTTTTTCCGAATTCTCCGACCCCGTCGCCGCCGCGTCCATCGCCCAGGTCCATCGCGCGCGCGTCGCCGCGACGGACGAGGAGGTGGCAGTCAAGATCCTGCGGCCCGGGATCGAACGGGCCTTTCGCCGCGATCTGGATGCCTTCTACTTCGCCGCGGGCCTGATCGAATTTCTGTCCCCCGCCTCGCGCCGCCTGCGGCCGACCGATGTCATCGCCCATTTCGAAAGCGTGGTCATGGGCGAGCTGGACCTGCGGCTCGAGGCGGCATCGGCCTCGGAATTCGCCGCCAATACCAAGGGCGACAAGGGCTTTCGCGTACCGCAACCCTTGTGGAACCTGTCATCGCGCCGGGTAATGGTGCTGGGCTGGGCCGAGGGGATCGCCCTTGGTGATGTCGGGGCCCTGAAGGCGGCGGGGCATGATTGCGCGGCGCTGGGCGCGCGGGTTCTGGGCCTGTTTCTGAACCATGCGTTGCGCGACGGGCTTTTCCATGCCGACATGCATCAAGGGAACCTCAAGGTCGCGCCGAACGGCGATATCATCGCCTATGATTTCGGCATCATGGGCCAGATCGACGCCTACACCCGCCGTGTCTATGCCGAAATTCTGCTGGGCTTCATCCGCCGCGACTATGTCCGCGTGGCCGAAGTGCATTTCGAGGCGGGCTATGTCCCCGCCGACCGTGATCTTCATGCCTTTGCCCGTGCCCTGCGCGCGGTCGGCGAACCGATTGCGGGTATGGATGCCAACCAGATTTCCATGGCGCATCTTCTGTCTTACCTCTTCGATGTGACCGAGCGGTTCGGGATGGAAACGCGCACCGAACTGATCCTGCTGCAACGGACCATGGTGGTGGTCGAGGGGGTGGCCCGTTCGCTCGACCCTCATATCAACATCTGGCAGGTCGCCCGACCGGTGGTCGAGGATTATGTTCGCGGCGCTATCGGGCCACGGGCGCTGATGCGCGACATGGTGAAGACGCTGCAGGTGCTGGGCCGGTTCGGCCCGCGCCTGCCCGATCTGGCCGAACGGCTTTTGATGCGCCAGATGGACCCGCCGCCCGCGCCTGTCTCTCCGCCGCGCGGCCTGTGGTTGCGCAGGGGGGCGGTGGCTTTGGCGCTGATGGCGGCGGGCGCGGTTCTGGCGCGGCTGGCCG
>CAZKJZ010000183.1:0-4443 GCA_964553145.1 uncultured Frigidibacter sp.
CCCGGTGGGGGCGAATGCCCCCGCCGCCCGGGGGGCGGGGGCAGCCCTCGCGGCTAGGGCCGCAAGGGCGCGCTTCACCAGCCGGTCGCGGCGCCCGAGGCACGGGCCTCGGGCTTTGGTGAGTTCTGTGAACCCATTCGAACGGGTCAGGCTTTGCAATGGCAAAGGGCCTTACAGTTTCAGCGCCGGGATGATCTGCTTTTTGCGGCTCATGATGCCGGGCAGGACGACCGTGTCGCCGCTGACCTTGCAGGGGAACGAGGCTTCGGCGATGCGCTTGACCAGATCGTTCGGGACCAGCAGGGTCGCTTCCTCGTTCAGGATGTCGACGACGAACAAGAGCACCTGATCGGCGCCATCCTCTTTGGCGACGCTTTCCATCGACTTCATCAGGCTGATCTTGCGGTCCAGAACCGTCTTGGGCGCGGTCGTCTCCAGCACCGAGACGCGCAGTTCCTGACCGTCGATATTATATTCCTTGCTGTCCATGCGCAGCAGTTCGGCATCCGAAAAGGCCGAGACATCCGACTTGGCGGCGAAAAGCTCTGCCGCATAGGCGGGGATCGAGACGCCAAGTTCGGCGGCCAGTTTTTCGGCGACGGCACGGTCATGCGGGGTGGTGGTCGGCGAGCGGAATTCCAGCGTGTCCGACAGGATGCACGACAGCATTGCGCCCTTGATCGCCTTGGGCGCCTTGGCCAGGTCGGCGCCGATCAGGTCATGCATGATCGTCGCGGTGCAGGCCAGCGGGCGGATGGTGATGTCGATCGGCCCCTTGGTCTTCAGCCCGCCGGCCAGCAGGTGGTGGTCGATGATCTGGGTCACCGACGCCTCGTTGATCGAGGGGGGCAGTTCGGAGGGGTTATTGGTGTCGACGATGACGCAGGCCTGTCCGGCGGCCACGTCGGCGATGATCTCGGGCTCGTCAAAACCCCAGTGCTTCAGCACGAAAGCCGCCTCGGTGTTCGGCTCGCCCAAAAGGACGGCGCGGGCGGGGGTGCCCTTGACCTCGGTCAGGTACCAGGCCCAGATCAGGGGCGAGCCGGTCGAGTCGGTGTCGGGCGATTTGTGGCCAAAGACGAGCGTGGTCATGAGAGCGGTCCATCAGATTGAATTCGCGAGCCTTATAGGCAAGTCGGGGGGGCTTGTCACGGGGCGTTGGCGGACGGGTTTCCAGGGCGGTGACGGTGGTGGCCACCGGCCCGGATTGGCGCCTGAGGGTCCGTGAGGACGACAGGTTCACCGGGGGGACTGGTCAAAATACCGACCACCCGTCCCGGGCTTGGCCCGGGACCTCGTGCGTCAGGGGCGGTAGGGTTGGGGGCGAGGCCCCGGATCAGGTCCGGGGCGGGTGGTCCCGGTCCCGGACCGGTGGCCGACGCTAGAAATCCGCCCGTTCCAGCCGGTAGCCCTGATCCTGCAACAGCTGCAGCAGGCCGCCCCGGCCCGACAGATGGCCCGCGCCGACGGCGACGACCAGATGGTGGCCGGGGGCGGCCTCGGTCAGGACCTTGATCCAGTTCCGGTTGCGGCGGGTGATCAGCTGATCCTCTATCCGGGCAAAGATCGCCTCGAACTTCGGCCGGTCGGCGGGCGGCAGGGCGGCAAGGGCGGACAGGCGGCCCAGTTCCCAGATCTGGCGGTGATCCTGACGGAAATAGCTTTCGGTCATGGTGGCGAACTGATCCTCGGCCTGGGCGATCGTCGGCAGGCTGCCGCGGATCATGTCCAGCTGTTCGTCGGGCGAAAAGGCGCCGAAGATCGAAAAGATCGTGTCATAGGGTTCCAGTGCCTTTTGCGGCACCCCGGCCGCCGTCGCATCCTGCATGATCAGATGGTCAAGGCCCGAGGGGCCGCCCTGCATCGCCGCCATGGCGCAGGGCGGGATGCCGAGCAGCGTCGACAGATACCAGGGCTGGAACTTCGACGCCATGAAGGGCGGGATGCCGCGATCCGACAGGGCCTGCGACAGGGCCTGCCATTCTGCCGGGGGCAGGCGTTCGGGCAGGGTCGGGCCCTGGGTCAGGATCAGTTCGGGCCGCTTGGCCAGTTCGGCCTGCAGCCGGGCGATGTCGGCCTCTGTCGCCTCGAGATAGAGGCTGTCGGCGCTTTCGATCAGCGGGCGCAGGCCCTGGCGGACGGGTTCCATCCGCGTGTCATAAAGGTGAAAGGTGCCGATCAGGTCGATGGTACCGTCGCCCTTGACCGCGCGCCAGTGGTTGCCCTGGGCAAAGGGCTGGGCGGCGACGGCGGTATCAAGGTCTGCCCGGGCGGCGGGCGCCATCGTGGCAATCAGGTCGGTGCCCGCGCAGCCGATCACCTCGGCCCCCGCAGGCGCGGCGGCGAAGAGGATGAGGGCGGCGGCAAGGGCGGTCAGGCGGCAAGAAACGGGCATGGGGCAACCTTGGCATGTGTGACCCGGCCTTACCATCCGGGTCGGGGCAAAATTTTGGCAAGGGCAATCGGACGAATTTCACCACGCCGCTGTTGACAGGCGCGCGCGTGCTGCCTAACTACCCCGCGTTGGCACTCACTCTTTGCGAGTGCTAATCCTTTTCAAACCTGGAAACCCAAGGGAGTGTTACCAGATGGCGTTCAAACCGCTGCATGACCGCGTTGTCGTCAAGCGCATCCAGTCCGAAGACAAGACCAAGGGCGGGCTGATCATCCCCGACAGCGCCAAGGAAAAACCGGCCGAAGGCGAAGTCGTCGCCGTGGGCGAAGGCGCGCGCAAGGATTCGGGCGAGCTGATCCCCATGTCGGTCAAGGCCGGCGACCGTATCCTGTTCGGCAAATGGTCGGGCACCGAAGTCACGCTGAACGGCGAAGAACTGTTGATCATGAAGGAATCGGACATCCTCGGCATCATTGCCTGAAGGGCCCCTTCCGATCTGAAACCCATATTCCTTAAGGAGAAGCCAAGATGGCTGCTAAGGACGTAAAATTTGACAGCGATGCCCGTGACCGGATGCTGCGCGGCGTGAATATTCTGGCCGATGCGGTGAAAGTCACCCTGGGCCCGAAAGGCCGCAATGTGGTGATCGAAAAGTCGTTCGGCGCGCCCCGTATCACCAAGGACGGCGTGTCGGTGGCCAAGGAAGTCGAACTGGCCGACCGTTTCGAAAACATGGGCGCCCAGATGGTGAAGGAAGTCGCTTCCCGCACCAATGACGAGGCGGGCGACGGCACCACCACCGCCACCGTTCTGGCGCAGGCCATCGTCAAGGAAGGCATGAAGTCGGTCGCGGCGGGCATGAACCCGATGGACCTGAAGCGCGGCATCGACCTTGCGACCGCCGAAGTCGTCAAGGCGATCAAGGCCGCGGCGCGCAAGGTCAAGGACACTGATGAAATCGCCCAGGTCGGCACGATCTCGGCCAATGGCGAGGCCGACATCGGCCGCCAGATCGCCGACGCGATGCAGAAGGTCGGCAATGAAGGCGTGATCACCGTCGAAGAGAACAAGGGCCTGGAAACCTCGACCGATGTCGTGGAAGGCATGCAGTTCGACCGCGGGTACCTGTCGCCCTATTTCGTCACCAACGCCGACAAGATGATCGCCGATCTGGACGATTGCCTTATCCTCTTGCATGAAAAGAAACTGTCGTCGCTGCAGCCGATGGTTCCCCTGCTGGAAGCCGTCATCCAGTCGCAGCGCCCGCTGCTCATCGTGGCCGAGGATGTCGAAGGCGAAGCGCTGGCGACCCTGGTCGTCAACAAGCTGCGCGGCGGCCTGAAGATCGCTGCCGTCAAGGCCCCGGGCTTTGGTGACCGTCGCAAGGCCATGCTGCAGGATATCGCCATCCTGACCGGTGGTCAGGTGATCAGCGAAGACCTGGGCATGAAGCTGGAAAATGTCGGTCTGGACATGCTGGGCCGCGCCAAGCGCATCACCATCAACAAGGACAATACGACGATCGTCGATGGCGCCGGTGACAAGGCCGAGATCGAGGCGCGTGTCGGCCAGATCCGCACCCAGATCGAAGAAACGACCAGCGATTACGACCGCGAGAAGCTGCAGGAACGTGTGGCGAAACTGGCGGGCGGTGTGGCCGTCATCAAGGTCGGCGGCATGACCGAAGTCGAAGTGAAAGAGCGCAAGGACCGCGTCGATGACGCGCTGAACGCGACCCGCGCGGCCGTTCAGGAAGGCATCGTCGTCGGTGGCGGCGTCGCCCTGGTTCAGGCCGCCAAGAAGCTGGAAGGTCTGAAAGGCGCCAATGCCGACCAGAACGCCGGCATCACCATCATCCGCAAGGCGCTGGAAGCGCCGCTGCGCCAGATCGCCCAGAACGCGGGCGTGGACGGTTCGGTGGTTGCCGGCAAGGTGCGTGAATCGACCGACCCGTCGTTCGGCTTCAACGCCCAGACCGAAGAATATGGCGACATGTTCAAGTTCGGCGTCATCGACCCGGCCAAGGTCGTGCGCACCGCGCTGGAAGA
>CAZKJZ010000184.1:0-4402 GCA_964553145.1 uncultured Frigidibacter sp.
GTGGGATAACTCTGTCCGGGGATAGGGGAGGTCCCCCTGTCAACGGATTTGTGCAACAGAGC
This sequence comes from uncultured Frigidibacter sp., assembly GCA_964553145.1. GTDB lineage: Bacteria > Pseudomonadota > Alphaproteobacteria > Rhodobacterales > Rhodobacteraceae > TMP-24. Next base: position 63 of record CAZKJZ010000184.1, read on the forward strand.
CATGCGAAACCATCAAACGGCTTCGTATCTAGGAATTCTTGGAACCTTTGAGGCGTTTCACTGGTGATCTCGCCGTCAGCCACAACGATATTAGTGTGATTCATATAGATGATGTCAAACGACATTTCTTTGGCGATCATGGGAGTCCCATCCAGAAGACAGACTACGCCCGCTAAGACGATTGCTGAGGGAAGTCCTTGCATCGTGAACCACCTACCCCAACTTCTCCGCTATCCACATCTTGATCAGCGACTGGCGGGTGACGCCCAGATGCCGCGCCTGTTTGTCCAGACCGTCGACCATCCAGGCCGGAAAGTCCACATTCACCCTGCGCGGTTCAAGGTTGGGGCGGCGGGCCTTGGACCAATCGAAATAGGCACTGACGTCCTCACCATTGTCGAACTTTTCGTCGAGTTCTTCCGCCGTGATCGTCTCACGCACCTTTGTGGCGTTAGTTTCCGTCATAATGTTCAACCTCCTCTTTCCGCGCCCGCCGAACCGAGATGATCCTGATCGCGTCACCTCGCAAGGTGCAGACTGCAGTCCAGTGCCTGCCCTCGATCCGACCGATGGCAAGAAAGCGCAACTCGCCCGTCACATTGGCCCTCGACCTGACCTCTGCCAGCCCGTCATCAAGCCAAAGAGCCTGCGCTTCGACGAAGTCAATGCCGTGCTTGTCCTTGTTGGCGGCGCTCTTGGCCGGGTCGAACTCGAACTCCATGGGGCAATATAGGATAGAAACTATACCATTTCAATGATGGTTCACGCCCACCCGTAATTAAAACTGACGCTGATCCGCTCCTCCTCTGCCATGTTCATCGGCACCTCATGGCGCAGCCAGCTTTCCCATAGCAGCACGTCCCCGACGGCGGGCTTTACATAGACAAACCGCTGCAACGCCTCGCCCGCGTCCTTCTTCACCACCGGGGCCATCATCATCATCGGCAGGCGGGGGTCTTCCAGCTTCAGGGCGCTGGTCCCCTCGGGCATCGCCACATAGGTGGTCCCAGAGATCACCGAATGCGGGTGGATGTGGCTGGCATGGGTGCCGCCCTCGGGCAGGATGTTGATCCAAAGCGCGTTGCGCTTCAGCTTCTTGCCCTGCAGATCGAACCCCAGATCGTCGCAAAAGGCCGCGACATGCTTGTCCAGCGCCTTTTCCAGCGCACGAAAGATCGGGAACCGCCAGGGCAGGTCGTTGAGCGAGGCATAGGACGTATAACCCGGATAGCCGTTCGCCTCGCACCAGTCCTGCCCTGCAATGTCATCCTCGGCAATCGCCAGGCACGAGGCATTCATCTCGTCATAATCGACCTTGGGCCGCGCCAGATCGTTCAGCGCAGCGCGGTACAGGCGGGTGACGAACAGGTTGGATATCTCGGGCATGGGTCGGGTCCGCTGCGCTGGGGCGGGGCGACAGGCCCCCCTCCCCCATCCCCTCCCACAAGGGGAGGGGCGGCGCAAGAGGCGGCGGCTGACGGCCTTTTCACCGCCGCCACTTGCGTTACCCGCCCCGGCCTTGAGCCGGGGCCTCCCAGACCGGCAGAGGCCCCGGCGCAGGGCCGGGGCGCGATCCTCGCTGAAACCCGCCCAAAGAAAAACCCCCGCCGTTTCCGGCAGGGGCCAATCACTCAGGTCGGGGTCGCCCCCTGCCCTTACCAGTCCTCGCGGACCACGACGCGGGTCTTGACCGGCAGCTTCATCGCGCCCAGACGCAGCGCCTCGCGGGCGATGTCTTCGGCGACGCCGTCGATCTCGAACATGATCCGGCCGGGGTGCACGCGGGCCGCCCAATAGTCGGTCGAACCTTTGCCCGAACCCATCCGAACTTCGGTGGGTTTGGCCGAGACCGGAACATCCGGGAAAATCCGGATCCAGACGCGGCCCTGACGCTTCATGTGGCGGGTGATCGCGCGGCGGGCCGCTTCGATCTGCCGCGCCGTGACGCGCTCGGGTTCGGTGGCTTTCAGGCCAAAGCCGCCGAAGTTCAGGTCGGAACCGCCCTTGGCTTCGCCATGGATGCGGCCCTTGTGCTGTTTGCGGAACTTGGTCCGTTTCGGTTGCAGCATCTTCTCTACTCCTTACCGCGCGTCGCGGTCACGGCGCGGACCACGGGGGGCCGGACCGTCCTGAGCCTCGGCCGCGCGGCGGTCGCGGGCCTGCGGGTCATGCTCCATGATCTCGCCTTTGAAGATCCAGACCTTGCAGCCGATGATCCCGTAGGGCGTCGAGGCTTCCGCCAGCGCATAGTCGATGTCGGCCCGCAGCGTATGCAGCGGCACGCGGCCCTCGCGGTACCATTCGGTCCGCGCGATTTCCGCGCCGCCCAGACGGCCGGCAACGTTCACACGGATGCCCAAGGCACCCATGCGCATCGCGTTCTGCACCGCACGCTTCATGGCGCGGCGGAAAGACACCCGACGCTCCAGCTGTTGCGCGATCGATTCCGCCACCAGCATCGCGTCCAGTTCCGGCTTGCGGACTTCGACGATGTTCAGATGCAGTTCCGACTTGGTGAAGTTCGCCAGCTTGGAACGCAGCGTTTCGATGTCCGCGCCCTTCTTGCCGATGATGACACCCGGACGCGCCGTGTGAACGGTCACGCGGCACTTCTTGTGCGGACGCTCGATGATGACCTTCGAGACACCGGCCTGCTTGCACTCTTCATGGATGAAGTCGCGCATCTTGAGGTCCTCAAGAAGCAGATTGCCGTAGTCCTTGCTTTCGGCGAACCAGCGGCTGTCCCAGGTGCGGTTGACCTGGAGACGCATCCCGATCGGGTTGACCTTCTGACCCATTATGCAGACTCCTCGGTTTGACGCACCTTGATCGTCAGTTCGCTGAACGGCTTCATGATCTTGCCGAACCGGCCACGGGCACGCGGACGACCGCGCTTCAGCGTCAGGTTCTTGCCGACATAGGCTTCGGCGACGACCAGGCTGTCGACGTCAAGACCATGGTTGTTCTCGGCATTGGCGATCGCCGACTGCAGGCACTTCTTGACGTCGATCGAGATCCGCTTTTTCGAAAAGGTCAGATCGGCCAGGGCCTTGTCGACCTTTTTGCCACGGATCAGCGCGGCGACGAGGTTCAGTTTCTGCGGCGAGGTACGCAGCATCTTCGCCTTGGCGAAGGCTTCGTTGTCGGCCACACGGCGCGGATTCTTTTCCTTGCTCATGGCTTACTTCCTCTTCGCTTTCTTGTCGGCGGCGTGACCGTAATAGGTCCGCGTCGGCGAATATTCACCGAACTTCTGGCCGATCATCTCCTCGGTCACGGCGACCGGGATGTGCTTTTGGCCATTGTAGACGCCAAAGGTCAGGCCGACGAACTGCGGCAGGATGGTGGACCGGCGCGACCAGATCTTGATCACGTCGTTTTTGCCCGAACCTTGCGCCTTTTCTGCTTTCTTCAGCAGATAGGCGTCAACGAAGGGGCCTTTCCAGATAGAACGTGCCATGGATTAACGCCCTTTCTTCGCGTGGCGCGAGCGAACGATGTATTTATCGGTCGCCTTGTTCGAACGGGTCTTGTTGCCCTTGGTGCCCTTGCCCCACGGGGTCACAGGGTGACGGCCACCCGAGGTGCGGCCTTCACCACCGCCGTGCGGGTGGTCGATCGGGTTCATGGCAACGCCACGCACCGTCGGGCGGATGCCCATGTGACGGCGACGACCGGCTTTACCCAGGTTCTGGTTCGAATTGTCGGGGTTCGACACCGCGCCAACCGTGGCCATGCATTCCTGACGCACCATGCGCAGTTCGCCCGACGACAGGCGGATCTGGGCATAGCCGCCATCGCGGCCAACGAACTGGGCATAGGTGCCCGCAGCGCGCGCCAGCTGGCCGCCCTTGCCGGGCTTCAGCTCGACGTTGTGGACGATCGTCCCGATCGGCATGCCGCTGAACGGCATCGCGTTACCCGGCTTCACGTCGGTCTTGGCGCCTGCGATCACCTGATCGCCCACTGCCAGACGCTGCGGCGCCAGGATATAGGCCAGTTCGCCGTCCGTATAGCGGACCAGCGCGATAAAGGCGGTGCGGTTGGGATCATATTCGATCCGCTCGACAATCGCCGCCACGTCGAACTTGCGACGCTTGAAGTCGACGATGCGGTAAAGGCGCTTTGCCCCGCCGCCCTTGTGCCATGCGGTGACGCGTCCGGTATTGTTCCGGCCGCCGGTCTTGACCATCCCCTCAACAAGGGACTTGACCGGGCGACCTTTCCAAAGCTCCGAACGGTCGATCAGAACCAGCCCGCGCTGGCCAGGCGTCGTCGGTTTATACGACTTGAGTGCCATGCTCTCTGTCTTCCGTTGCTTTGGACCATAGGTCCGTTGG
>CAZKJZ010000185.1:0-4282 GCA_964553145.1 uncultured Frigidibacter sp.
GGCAGGCCAAGGCGCAGCCAGCGGTCGGAATAGGGGAAAAGGCGCGACCAGATGTGCCGGCGGGCCAGCCTGTCCTGCGCAAGGGCCGCGTCCGGCGTGTCATAAAGGCGAAAGAGGTCGGCTCCACCGACCAGCCCCCAGCCCGCGCGGGCGGCGATCCCGTCCATCCGCGCTGCGTCGGCGCGCAGGCGGGCGGTGGTGGCATCGGTCCAGCTGCGATCGGCCAGCGCCTGCCTGCCCACCTCGATCGCCGCGCCCGAAACCGGCCAGGGACCAGCCATGGCTGACAAAGCGGCAATGCGGGCAGGCGCGCCCAGCAAAAAGCCCAGCCGCAGCCCGGCAAGACCATAGAACTTGCCGAAGGATCGCAGGATCAGGACGTTGTCGGGCAGATCGAATGGCGCCAGCGACAGGTCGGGACAGGGGTCGGCAAAGCTTTCGTCGACGACGAGCAGATCAACGCAGGCGGCCAGTTCCAGCAAGGCCTCGGGCCGGTGAGTACGGCCATCGGGATTGTTGGGATTGACGATCACGCCCAGGTCGGAACCGGTCAATTGGGCCGGATCAGACACGCTTTCCACGCTCCACCCCGCCGCCGACAGGCTGCCCGCATGTTCGTTATAGGTGGGTGCCAGCACCCGCGCCCGGCCGGGCGGCATCAGGCGGGGAATCATCTGAATTGCCGCCTGCGCACCCGCCACCGGCAGGATCGCGGCCCGCGTGCCATAGGCGGTCCGGGCCGCGTCGATCAGCGCATCGGTCGCTGTCCGCGTGGGCAGGCCGGTCCAGACATGGGGTGGCAGGGGCGGCAACGGATAGGGCACCCGGTTGATGCCGGTCGAGAGGTCGATCCATTGGTCCGGCCCCCCGCCATACTGGCGGATCGCCTGATCAATATTGCCGCCATGGTCGCGCATCAGATCAGCCAGAGCGCGGCCAGAAGCACCGCCGCCAGTATCAGGGCCGTGCGGCTAAGGCCCAGCGCCCGGTCGATGTCGGCCGCCTCGGGGTCGCGGGCCGTCTCGTTTACCCAGGGTTCGTCGGCCACATGGTCGGCATAGGTCCGCGGGCCGGACAGGCGCACGCCCAGTGCGGCGGCCATCGCCGCCTCGGGCCAGCCGGCGTTGGGCGACCGGTGGCGGGGCGCGTCGCGCAACATCAGGCCAAGACCCGCGCGGGGCGCGCCCGATACGGCGGCAATCATCAGGCCGGTCAGGCGGGCGGGCAGCCAGTTCGCCAGATCGTCGATCCGCGCCGAGGCCCAGCCAAAGGCCTGATGGCGCGGGGTGCGGTGGCCGATCATCGAATCCAGCGTATTGATCGCCTTGTAGGCGGCGATGCCAGGCAGACCCAGAAGCGCGCCCCAGAAAAGCGGGGCGATGACCCCGTCGGACGCATTTTCAGCCAGACTTTCAATCGTGGCGCGGGTCACGCCTGCACTGTCCAGCCGTGCCGGATCACGCCCGACGATCTGCGCCACGGCGGCCCGCGCGCCCTGCAGATCACCGGCGGCAAGGGGGCGTGCGACCGCGCGGACATGGTCGTGAAGCGACCGTGCGGCGATCAGCGGCCAGGCGACAAGGCCGCAGAGGATCACCCCCGCCAGACCGCCGGGCAGGATCCATTGCAGGATCATCCCGGCCAAAGCCGCGGCAACGATGGTCACGGCGGCGGCGGCAATGCCCGCCGTGCGGCGCTCCTGATCGGAGGCGCCTTCCAGGTTCAGCCACTGGTCCAGCCGGTCGATCAGGCGACCGATCCAGGTGACCGGATGGCCCAGCGCGTCAAACAGCCCCTTTGGCCAGCCAATGGCCAGATCGATGGCCAGCCCCGCCAGCATGATCCCTGCGCCCGTCATCCTAGCCTCCACACCGAAAGGTCACCACCCGCCGGAACCCTGCCGCCGCCAGTCGGGCGGGGGCATCCGGGGGAATCGCTCCGGGGCGGAATAGCAGGCCGCGCGCCGAACCGGTATGGGCGACCGTATGGCCAAGGGCGCCCAGCACCCGCGCCAGCCCTGGCGTCGGATCGCCCGCCGGGCCGCGCAGCGCCAGGGTGCGGTCGGCGGACCGGCTGGCCAGCCGGGCCAGCGCGGGCAGATCGCCCGCCATCGCGGCCGCGCGCCAGGGGGCGATCAGATCGGCAATGTCGGCAAAGCCATTGTCCTGCGGGTCGGTGCGGCGGTTCGGCCCCCAAAAGCCGCCGATCACGTCAAAGGCGGGCAGGGGCGGCAGGTGCTCCAGCACCTCGGCCCGGCGCGAGGCCCAGAGAAGGCGTTCCGGCGCGGGAAACATCAGCGGATCGCTGGCGCCTTCGACCGCGACACAGGCGCGGGCCAGATCGTCGGGCGACTGGCGGGCGCCTGCGAACCGCGCATAGGCGACCAGGGCCGCGGTCGATGCCCCCGCCCCGCCGCCGCGCGGCATGGTGGCGCTGATCCGGCAAGGGCCGGGATCGGGCAGGCCCAGCCGGTCCAGAAGCGCCCGCGCCCGCCCCGGGGGTAAAAGACCGTGGGGGTCGGGCAAAGCGGCGGGCAGAACCTCGACCGCCAGCGCCGGGCAGGGCAGCGTGATCAGCGCCACGGGGCCATCCGGGCCGACGCGGCCCTGTATCAGCTCGCCGAAATGGCCCGTCACCCGGATCATGGCGCGGGCTGCCAGTTCACAAAGGCCACCGACCAGCCGCCCGCATGCCGGGTCAGGCGGGTGACAGAAAGGGGCGCCACCTGAAAGGCCAAGGCCTGCGGCACCGCGCCCAGCGCCAGCGCCAGCCCGGCGCGCACGGTTCCGGCATGGGCGACGATGGTGGCACTGCCCTGACCGGCGATCCGGTTCAGCGCCGGGCCGATACGGGCGCAAAGGTCGGCAAAGCTTTCACCACCGGGCGGGCGGTGCTGCGCCAGAACCTCGGGCGGCAAGGGGCCAAGATCGGGCAGCAAGGTCAGGGGCGCACCGTCCCACGCGCCGAAATCCTGTTCCCACAGGTCAGCGTCGGTTGCCTGCGGCGCGCCCCACAGGGCAGTGCAGGTCTGGACACAGCGCTGCGCGGGACTGGCGATCAGCCGGGCGGGCGGGGCCAGCGCCGCGCGCACCGCCGCGATCCGTGCCGCATCGCCCAGATCGGCGCCCACATCCGTTCGGCCACAAAGCCGCCCCTCCGTCAGCGCGGGCGCATGGCGGATCAGCGTCAGCTCTGTCGCGGCTTGGGCCCCCACGGTCGCATTCCCCCTTCCTTGGTCCGGTCGTTTCTGCTTTGTGACGGACCCATGAGCAAGACGATACTCATCACCGGGGGCGCCCGATCGGGCAAAAGCGTCATCGCCGAGACGCGGGCGCTGTCCTTTGGCGCGCCCGCCATTTATATCGCCACCGCCGAGGCGCGTGACGACGAGATGGCGGCCCGCATCGCCGCCCACCGGGCGCGGCGGGGGGCGGACTGGGTGGATCATGCGGCGCCCTTTGATGTGACGGGCGCGCTGGATGCCACGGACGGGCAGGGGGCAAGGCTGGTGGATTGCCTGACCCTGTGGCTGACGAACCTGATGCTGGACGGACGCGACTGGCAGGCGGCGGCAGATGGCCTCTGCGCCGCCTTGCCCCGCCAGAAAAGCCCGGTGGTGATCGTCACGAACGAAGTCGGTGCCGGGATCGTGCCGGACAACAGATTGGCCCGCGATTTCCGCGATGCGGCGGGCCTGATCAACCAGCAGGTGGCGGCGGCCGTGGATGAGGTCATCCTTGCCGTCGCGGGCCTGCCCCTCAAGGTGAAATGACATGAGCTTTGCACTGGCATCCCTTTCCGACCTGAACGGTCTGGCTGCCCGCCTGCCCGCTGCGGACGCAGCCGCCGCCGATGCGGCCCGCGCCCGGCAGAACAGCCTGACCAAGCCGCCGGGGTCGCTGGGGCGGCTGGAGGAGCTGGCCGAATTCATGGCCGCATGGCGTGGTACGGCGCGGCCCGAAATCTGGGCGGCGCAGGCGCTGGTCTTTGCCGGAAACCACGGCATCTGTGCGCAGGGCGTCAACCCCTATCCGCAGGAAGTGACCGTGCAGATGGTTGCGAACTTTCAGGCGGGCGGTGCTGCCATCAACCAGCTGTGCCGGGCCAACGGTGCCGATCTGAGTGTGATCGCGCTGGAGCTGGACCGCCCGACCGGCGATTTCACCCAAGGCCCGGCGATGAGCGAGGGCGACTGCCTTGAGGCCCTGAACCGGGGCGCGGCTGCGGTGGACGAGGGCGCCGATATCCTGATTTTGGGGGAAATGGGCATCGGCAATTCGAC
>CAZKJZ010000186.1:0-4246 GCA_964553145.1 uncultured Frigidibacter sp.
CCGATCAGCGCCCCGCAGACATAGAAGATATAGTCCGGCCAGGGCGAACCTTCGGCAAAGGGCAGGCCATAGATCGACTGGCGCGACATGCCCGCGATCACCAGACAGACGGCGATCAGGACGACCATCGACAGAACCATCACCGGCTTTGGCCCGCGCGCACTGTCCATCCGCCCGCCCAGCCAGCTGAAGACAGCGGCGGAAATGGCGCCGACAATGCCGAAGACCCCGATCTTGATCACCGACCAGCCCAAGACGCCCGAGGCATAGACCCCGCCAAAGGCATAAAGCGCATTCAGCGCATCGCGGTAGAGCATGGAACTGATCAGATGCGCGGCCAGGCTGGTGCGGGTCTTCAGCGAGCCGATCAGCCGCCAAAGGTCGCCCAGCGCCTTGCCGATGGCCAGCCTGCCGCCCGCCCGGGCAGGTTGACGCACCCACAGAAAGAAGGGAATCATGAAGACCGCATACCAGAGCGCGGTAAAAGGCCCGACGGACCGCGTGCCTTCGCGCAAGGCGGGGTCAAGGCCAAAGGGCGGCCCCGCACCGATCAGGGTTTTGCCGGTCGTGGCATTTTCGGCCAGAAACAACAGCATGATCACCAGCGCGATGATCCCGCCCAGATAGCCAAAGGCATAGCCCGATCCCGATATCCGGCCCATATCCGCGTCATCGGTCAGGTCGGGCATCAGGGCGTTGGTGAAGATCGTGGCAAATTCCATCCCGATCAGCCCGACGCCGAACCACAAAAGGGCGCGCGCCAGATCGGGCGCGGCAGGGGTCAGATACCAAAGCCCCCAGGCGCCGACGAAATAGAGAAGCGAAAATATCCAGATCCAGATCATCCGTCGCCCCGACTGGTCGGCGATCGCCCCCAGAATCGGCGCAAGCAGGGCGATGGCGACGCCGGAAAGGGTCTGCCCCCATCCCCAATAGGCCTGTGCGGCGGCCCCCGCCGCCTCGGCATTCAGGCCCTGCGCTGCAAACTGGGCGCGGGCAATTTCGGAAAAATAGGGGCCGAAGACGAAGGTCAGCAGCAAGGTGTTGTAGGGTTGGCTGGCCCAGTCAAAGAACCACCAGCCCCAGATGCGTTTTCTTGCCGAAATGGTCATCCTGCCCGCCCTTCGTTCTTTTGGCGCGATCAAGCCTGAAAAGCAGGTGCGAGGCAAGTCAGAGGATGGGGGCTTTGCCCCCATACCCCCAGGATATTTGGACCACAATGAAAGGGTGGGTTTCATTGTGGTCCAAATATCCTCGCCGAAGGCACCCGAGTGGCCCGTGCGTAAGCACGGGCTGCGAGAGGTAGGGAATGGCCCGCCATGGGCGGGCCTCAACTGGATCGGACCACAGTCACATCAAGGGCGGCCAGGGGCGTTCCGCCTCGGCACTGATCCAGGCCTTGGCCCAGGCGGGCAGGGCAGGGCTGTCGCCCGCATGGCCCACGGCGCGCACCGCCTCGGCCGGGTTGACGATGCCCGCGCGCGAGGTGATGGCCGAGCGCAGCAGCATATGGCTGGTGCAGTCGGCACCCCTCCACATGCTTTGCTCCATATATAGAAAGCGCGTGTCCCAACCCAGGCAGCGGCTGCGAATCTCGACCCGGTCAAAGGCGCGGACGCGCTTGCGGTAGCGGATCGTGCTGCCTGCAACGGCAAGTCCCCAGCCCTTTCCCGCTACGGCCCGGCGAAAGCCGGTGCGGATCGACAGGGGCACGCGCCCCAGATCGTAAAGGGTCAGCGTCCGGCCGTTGTTCAGCTCCATCCAGGGGTCGATGTCCCAGGGCCAGCAGATATGGTGCGACAGATGCGTGTCGAAAAGGCCAAGCGCGGGCTGGCGGCTGGCCTTCCAGACTTCCTTGATCAGGCGGACGAACGGATACATGGGGGCACCTTCGGTTTGGCCCGACCATGCCGGTCCTGCCCCAAAGGTCAACGGCCAACGTCGCGTTACCGGGTTGCGCGGGGCCGCCCCAACCCTTACCAAGTGCGAAACCCGTTTGCCGGAGTGTGCAATGGCCTCGATCTTTGATGCGCTGATGCTGGTTCTGAACCTGATGAAGGCGGTGATGGTGGTGCAGATCATCATGTCCTGGCTGATCAGTTTTCAGGTCCTGAACCTGCGTCAGCCGCAGGTGGCGCAGATCTGGTACGGGCTGGGGCGGATGCTGGAGCCGATCTATGCGCCGATCCGCCGGTTCATGCCGCAGACGCCGGGCATCGACTTTGCGCCGATGGTGGCCTTTGTCGTCATCCTGATCATTCAGCGCACCCTGGCCAACAACGTCGGCTTTTTCTACGGCTGATCTTGGCACCCCCTGACCCTGTCTTCCCGCAAGCCGAGGCGCTTCTGGCCTCGGTCTTCGGCTTTTCCGCCTTTCGCCCCGGCCAGGCCGAGATCGTCCATGCGGTGACCGCGGGGCGGAATGCGCTGGCGATCATGCCCACGGGCGGCGGCAAGTCGCTGTGTTTCCAGTTGCCCGCACTGATGCGGGGCGGGGTTACGGTCGTCATTTCGCCTCTCATTGCGCTGATGCGCGACCAGGTGCGGGCCCTGCGCGAGGCTGGGGTCGAGGCCGGGGCGCTGACCTCGGGCAATACCGATGCCGAAACCGAGGGCGTGTTTCAGGCGCTGGACGAGGGACGGCTGAAACTGCTTTACATGGCGCCGGAACGGCTGGCGTCGGGCGGGACACTGACTCTGCTTCGCCGGATCGGCACCGGGCTGATCGCGGTGGACGAGGCGCATTGCGTCAGCCAGTGGGGCCATGATTTCCGCCCCGACTACCTGCGGATCGGTGAATTGCGCCGGGCGCTGAACGTGCCCCTGGCCGCCTTTACCGCCACGGCGGATGAAGAAACCCGGGCCGAGATTGTCACACGGCTGTTTGACGGGGTGCCGCCCGCCACCTTTCTGCGCGGCTTTGACCGGCCGAACATCCACCTGGCCTTTGGGGTCAAGGACCAGCCGCGCCGCCAGATCCTGGCCTTTGCCGCCGCAAGGCGCGGCCAGTCGGGCATCGTTTATACGGCGACGCGCGCCAAGACCGAAGGCCTGGCCCAGGCCCTGCGCGACGAAGGCCATCTGGCCTGCCATTATCACGGCGGGATGGAGGCCGAGGCAAGGCGCGAGACCGAAGGCCGCTTTCAGCGCGAGGATGGGCTGATCGTCGTTGCCACCGTGGCCTTCGGCATGGGGATCGACAAACCCGATATCCGCTGGGTGGCCCATGCCGATCTGCCGAAGTCGATCGAATCCTACTATCAGGAAATTGGGCGGGCGGGCCGGGACGGGGCGCCTGCCGAAACCCTGACGCTTTATGGCCCCGAAGACATTCGCCTGCGCCGCGCCCAGATCGACGAAGGGCTGGCGCCGCCGGAACGCAAGGCCGCCGATCACGCGCGGCTCAATCACCTGCTGGGTCTGGCCGAGGCGACGGGCTGCAGGCGGCAGCTGCTGCTGTCCTACTTCGGCGAGGCGTCGGACCCTTGCGGCGCCTGCGACCTTTGCGACACGCCGCCGGATGTGTTCGACGCGACCGAACCGGTCAGAAAGGCGCTGTCGGCGATCCTGCGGACGGGGGAAAGTTTCGGCGCGGGACACCTGATCGACCTGCTTCTGGGTCAGCGCACCGACAAGATCGCGGCGCGCCAGCACGACCTTTTGCCGACCTTCGGCTGCGGGCGCGACCTTGCGCGCCCCGAATGGCAGGCGATCTTTCGCCAGATGACCGGGCGCGACCTGATCCGCCCCGACCCCGAACGCCACGGCGCCTTTCGCATGACCGAGGCCGCCCGCCCGATCCTGCGCGGCGAGGCAGGCATCACGCTGCGCCGTGACACGATCCGCAAGGCGGGGGCCGGGCCGGCAACGGTAGTGCGGACATTGGTCAGCGACGAGGATGCGCCGCTTCTGTCGGCGCTGAAAGCCAAGCGGCGGGCCCTGGCCGAGGCGGCGCGGGTGCCCGCCTATGTCATCTTCCCCGACCGGACGCTGATCGAAATGGCCGAGACCCGGCCCGAGACGCTGGACCAGATGGCGCACGTGTCGGGCGTCGGCGCGAAAAAGCTGGACAGCTATGGCGCCGCCTTTCTGCAGGTGATCAACGGCGGCACGGACCGGCTGCATCCGGCACGGATGAAGTTGGCAGGTCGGGCGGCGGGCAGCCTTTACGACCGGCTTTCGGATACGGCACGCGATCTGGCGCGGGGAGAGGGCGGGACCGGCAAGCCGCTGTCCTGCACCCCCG
>CAZKJZ010000187.1:0-4221 GCA_964553145.1 uncultured Frigidibacter sp.
TGCGCCGGTCGCCCTGCCCGATCCTGCCCCTGCGCCACTGCAGGTGGAGGAGGAGGGCGGGATGTTGCGTCCGGCGATGCCGGGGGACGCGCTGGACGATCGGGGGCGGGTGCTGGCGCGGGCGGGGTGGGAGGCCTTGCGCGACTATCTGGCCGATCTGGCCGATCTGCGGCCGCGTCTGGACAATCAGATGCCAACCATGCCGCGGGCGCTGACGCGCTTTGACCATGCAATGGGCGCGACCTATGGGCAGGCCAATCCGGTGGGCATGGGGGTTCATGGCCAGCGCGTCATTGCGCAAGCCGGGGCGGCGGGCGAGACCATGTCCGATGCCGATGCGGCCGAGTTGCGTACCTTTGCCGCCGCACTGGCGCTGTTTCTGGAACGATTCCCCGAATGGCGCGCCTATCGCGACGATCCGGCGGCCCCGCCGGTCGACCCCGGCGCCGTGGCCAGCAGCCTGCAGCGGATCGCCGAGATTGCCGAGGCCCTGTCGGGCCGGGCCGAGATCGACGATGCCATTCCCGAAAGTCTGGTGGAGCAGGTCGGGGCAGCGCGCGATGCGCCGGGGGATGCGCTGGTGGCGCGGGGACTTCTGGCCTCGGCCCAGAATGTCCTGTCGCGGCTTGGCGCCGTGGCCCTGCGCTGGGTCCGGGCCGAGGCGAAGGATATTGCCGGGAAATCCTGGGCGGGGGTGAAGGGTGCCATTGTCGCGGGAACTGTGGCCGGGGTCACGGGGCTGGGCGGGGCGGCGATCGATCTTTTTGCCAATCACGGCACGGTGCTCTTGTGGCTGGCCAAGACCTTTCCCGACAAGTTCGGCTGGCTGGTTAATTTGTTGCAGGCTTTGGGTCTTTAGCCCGGCGGGTGGAGGGCAACGACCACCGGGCCCGGGGGCCATGTCGCTTCTTTCTTTCCGGACCGATCAGGGGACCTGCCGGTGGCAGTTCACCCGGTCCGTTGGCCGGAGGCGCAAGCCGCAGGCCAAGGGGTTCTCCGCAAAGCCGGACGATTGGGCGTGGTCCGTGCCCGCCCAGGTGGGCGCGAAGCGCCCGCCGCCCCCATGGGGTGATGAGGGGGAAGAACCGTGCCAGTGGCACGTTTCCCCGAAGAACGCCGCGCCCGTGGCGCGGCAGGGAGGCGCGGTCCACGCGGCTTCGCCACGTGGACAGTTTTGCGGAAGCCGGTCGCGGCGCCCGAGGCGCGGGCCCCGGGCTTTGGGGGGCTTTTGCCACGTGGACGGTGTTGCGGAAGCCGGTCGCGGCGCCCGAGGCGCGGGCCTCGGGCTTTGGCGGGGGGGCGAGATTAGGGAGATATCGTCAGGCCCCAAAAACCAAAAGCCCCCGTGACGGGGGCTTTTCGGGGTGATGGCGCGGTTGACGGGGCTCGAACCCGCGACCCCCGGCGTGACAGGCCGGTACTCTAACCAACTGAGCTACAACCGCGCATCGCCGCACGGGCGCTGGCCCGGCGTGCGATGCCTATAGGCAGGCGCGGGGGCAAGGTCAAGCGGGCCTGTGGGGGCAATTTCCGCCCCCCGTCACAAATCCGAATTCCCCTTTGGCCACCGAGGTTATAAGGGGGAAGGAAAGCACGAGGCCGCCATGCCCCAATCGATCATCGAACGCTGCGAGGCCCGGGGGCTGCGCATGACCGGCCAGCGCCGGGTGATCGCGCGCGTGATCGAGGAAAGCCCCGATCATCCGGATGCCGAGGTGCTTTATGCCCGCGCCTGCGCGGTCGACCCGAAAATCTCGCTGGCCACGGTCTACCGCACGGTGAAACTGTTCGACGAGGCGGGGATCCTGGACAAGGTCGCCTTCGGCGACGGGCGGGCGCGGTACGAGGATGCGGAGCGCACCCACCACGACCATCTGATCGACACGGAAAACGGCATCGTCATCGAATTCGTCGACCCCGAGATCGAGGCGCTGCAGGACCGGATCGCGGCGCGGCTGGGATACCGGCTGACCGGGCACCGGCTGGAGCTTTACGGCGTTCCGCTGAAGAAGGGCTGACATGTCGGACAATCTGCGCGGCATCGGCCTGATGGTGGCTGCGATGGCGGGTTTTGCCATCGAGGATATGTTCATCAAATGGTCGGCGGCGGGCCTGCCGCCGGGCGAGATATTGCTGATCATGGGGCTGGTCGGCGCCCCGGTCTTTGCCGCGCTGGCCGAGATGCGGGGCCGGTCGGCCCTGTCGCGCGCCTTTTTCGACCGGCCGGTCCTGATCCGCAATCTGGCCGAGATGATCGGGACCTGGGGCTTTGTGCTGGGGCTGGCCCTGGTGCCGCTGGCGACCGTATCGGCGATCCTGCAGGCCATGCCGCTGACCGTGACGGCGGGCGCGGCGCTGGTCTTTGGCCAGACGGTCGGCTGGCGGCGGTGGAGCGCCATCGCCCTTGGCCTTCTGGGGGTGATGATCGTCATCCGCCCCGGCACGGCGGGCTTCCGGCCCGAGGCGCTCTGGGCGGTCTTGGCGGCCCTGGGCCTGACGGTGCGCGACCTGGCGACGCGGCCGATCGCAAAGGGGGTCGACACGATGCAGGTCGGCGCCTGGGGCTTTGCCGCCGTCGGCCTTTTGGGCGGGCTGATGCTGGCCCTGTCGGGCGGCGGGGTGACGCCGACGGGCGTGCAGGCGGCCTATCTGGGCGGGGCGCTGGTCTTTGGCATGGCGGCCTATTGGGCGATCACGGCGGCGATGCGGGCGGGCGATATTCCGGTCATCACCCCCTTTCGCTATACCCGGCTGTTGTTCGCGCTGGTCATCGGGCGGCTGGTCTTTCACGAACATCCCGACGCGCTGACCCTGACCGGGGCGGCGCTGATCATCCTGTCGGGGCTTTATACATTGGCCCGCGAGCGGCGCGCGCGAGCGCTAACCCTTTCCAACGCGGCGCAAGCGCGCTAAGACCAACTTGCCTCGCCGTCCGGTCCGGTTTAGGCGGAACCCGAACTGCCGTCAGGAGAGACCCATGAGCACGATCATCGACATTCATGCCCGCGAAATTCTCGACAGCCGTGGCAATCCCACGGTCGAGGTGGATGTAACATTGGAAGACGGCTCGCTGGGCCGCGCCGCTGTGCCCTCGGGTGCCTCGACCGGCGCGCACGAGGCGGTCGAGCGTCGCGATGGCGACAAGACGCGCTTCATGGGCAAGGGCGTTCTTGATGCCGTCGCCGCCGTGAATGGCGAGCTGGCCGACAATCTGGTCGGCATGGATGCGGTTGACCAGATCTCGCTGGACCGGCTGATGATCGAGATGGACGGAACCCCGAACAAGGGCCGTCTGGGCGCCAATGCCATTCTGGGCGTGTCGCTGGCGGCGGCCAAGGCCGCGGCGGACTTTACCGGCCAGCCGCTTTACCGCTATGTCGGCGGCACCAATGCCCGCATCCTGCCGGTGCCGATGATGAACATCATCAACGGCGGCGAACATGCCGACAATCCGATCGACATCCAGGAATTCATGATCATGCCGGTCGCCGCCGCCAATATCCGCGAAGCGGTGCGGATGGGGTCGGAAGTGTTCCACACGCTGAAAAAACAGCTGTCGGCGGCGGGCCTTGCCACAGGTGTCGGTGACGAAGGCGGTTTTGCCCCCAACCTGTCGTCGACCCGCGATGCTTTGGACTTCATCCTGAAGGCCATCGAAAAGGCGGGCTTCAAGCCGGGTGAGGAAATCTGCCTGGCGCTGGATTGCGCGTCGACCGAATATTACAAGGGCGGCAAGTACGTCCTGTCGGGCGAAGGCAAGAGCCTGACCTCCGAGGAAAATGTCGCCTATCTGGCGGCTCTGGTGAAGGACTATCCGATCATCTCGATCGAGGATGGCTGCGCCGAGGATGACTGGGCGGGCTGGAAACATCTGACCGATGTGCTGGGGTCGAAGTGCCAGCTGGTCGGCGACGACCTGTTCGTCACCAACCCGCGCCGTCTGGCCGACGGGATCAAGCAGGGCTGCGCCAACTCGCTGTTGGTCAAGGTCAACCAGATCGGCACGCTGACCGAAACGCTGGACGCCGTGCGCATGGCCGACCGCGCCCGTTATTCGTCGGTCATGTCCCACCGGTCGGGCGAGACCGAGGATTCGACCATCGCCGACCTTGCCGTCGCCACCAACTGCGGTCAGATCAAGACCGGCTCGCTGGCGCGGTCGGACCGGCTGGCCAAATATAACCAGCTGATCCGGATCGAGGAAATGCTGGGCGAGACGGC
>CAZKJZ010000188.1:0-4221 GCA_964553145.1 uncultured Frigidibacter sp.
TGATCGCGCGCACTTCCTTGATCACGTTGATCTTGTTGGCGCCCGCGTCGGTCAGGACGACGTCGAAGTCGGTCTTTTCTTCAACGGCTTCGGCAGCCGCAGCAGGACCAGCAGCCATCATGACGGCGCCACCGGCGGCCGGCTCGATGCCGTACTTGTCTTTCAGGATGGTTTTCAGTTCTTGTGCCTGAAGAAGGGTCAGACCGACGATGTCTTCGGCGAGTTTGTTCAGATCAGCCATTTCTCTGTTCCGTTCTAAGTTAAGGGTCCAACGTCAGGGTAACAACCCCACGATGGCAATCAGTTGCTCACGCCGCCTGGCGTTCCTCGATGGTCGAGAGGATGCCCGCGATGTTCGAAGCAGGCGCGCCAATGGCCCCGGCGATGTTCGACGCAGGTGCGCCGATGCACGAGACGATCTGAGCGATAAGCTCTTCACGCGACGGCATCGAGGCAACAGCTTTCACACCGGCCGGATCCAGGGCCGAGTTGCCCATCGCACCACCAAGGATAACGAACTTGTCGTTTGCCTTGGCGTACTTGTCCGCGACCTTGGCAGCTGCCACGGGGTCTTCGGAATAGGCCAACACGGTCATGCCCGTCAAAAGCGTGCCGATGCTTGCGCAGGGCTTGCCTTCCAGGGCGATCTTGGCGAGCTTGTTCTTGGCGACGCGGACGGACCCACCCGCTTCACGCATGGATGCGCGCAGGTCCTGCATCTGAGCAACCGTCATGCCTTCGTAGTGGGCAACCACCACAACGCCAGAGGCTTCAAAGATCTGGCCGAGTTCTTCGACCATTTTCTCTTTTTGCGCTCTATCCACGGTTTCACTCCAAGTATGGGGGTTTCCCCCCGGCTCTCATTTGCCCGCCGGTCGTCTGGCGGGCGTTCGGGTCCGGATGGTCCCGAGGCCAGGATCGCCCGAGGCCTTAGCCCCGTTTGAAACATGTCTCGTTCCCCATCTCAGGAAGGACTTATGGGGCCGGATCAAGTCCGGTCCCGCCCTCCGTCTCGGACAGGACGAGGCCCTTGCGGGCCCCGCCATTCACCCGGGGCCCGAAGGCCCGGGGAATTCTTGTGCCTCAGTGCGTGGTGGCCGACGCAAGGTCGAGCGAGACGCCCGGGCCCATGGTCGACGACAGCGACACTTTCTTCAGATAGGTGCCCTTGGCGCCCGACGGCTTGGCCCGCGACACGGCATCGACAAATGCTCGGACGTTCTGGGCCAGCTTGTCTTCGCTGAACGACACTTTGCCGATCCCGGCATGGATGACGCCGGCCTTTTCGACCTTAAACTGGACTTCACCGCCCTTGGCCGCTTCGACCGCAGTCTTGACGTCCATGGTCACGGTGCCGACCTTGGGGTTCGGCATCAGGTTGCGGGGCCCCAGGATCTTGCCCAGACGACCGACCAGCGGCATCAGGTCCGGGGTGGCAATGCAGCGATCGAACTCGATCTTGCCGCCCTGGATGGTTTCCAGAAGCTCTTCGGCGCCGACGATGTCCGCACCGGCGGCCTTGGCTTCGTCCGCCTTGGCGCCGCGTGCGAACACGGCGACGCGGACGGTTTTGCCCGTGCCGTTCGGCAGCTGGACAACGCCGCGCACCATCTGGTCGGCGTGACGCGGGTCAACGCCCAGGTTCAGTGCGATTTCCAGCGTCTCGTCGAACTTGGCCGAGGCCGCGCCCTTGATCAGCTTCACTGCATCTTCGACCGTCAGGGCCGACTTGCCTTCGAAGACGGCATTGGCCGCTTTCATGCGTTTTGCAATCTTGGCCATGGCTTACCCCTTAACCTCGATGCCGATCGACTTGGCCGAGCCGAGGATGATCTTCATCGCGGCTTCGATGTCGTTGGCAGAAAGGTCTTTCATCTTGGCTTCGGCGATCTGACGCACCTGTGCTGCGGTGACGGTGCCGGCCACTTCGCGGCCCGGCTTGACCGAGCCTTTCGGACGGTTGCGCTTGCCCACCGGCTTCAGGCCAGCGGCCTTTTTCAGGTAGAACGAGGCCGGGGCGGTCTTCATCTCGAACGAGAAGGACTTGTCGGCATAATAGGTGATGATCACCGGAACCGGCGAGCCGGGTTCCATTTCCTGCGTCTTGGCGTTGAACGCCTTGCAGAATTCCATGATGTTGATCCCGCGCTGACCCAGCGCCGGACCGATGGGCGGGGATGGGTTGGCCTGCCCCGCTTTGACCTGCAGCTTGAGGCTGCCCATTACCTTCTTGGCCATCTGGCCTTCTCCTTTGTCACACGCCCCCGCCAAACCACTTGGCCGGGGCCTTGCTTAGTGGTGCGGCCCGGGCGTACCCGCAGCCTCCCACGATCCGTCAGGCGACCTTTGCCACCTGCGCGAATTCCAGTTCCACGGGCGTCGGACGCCCGAAGATCGAGACGGTGACCTTCAGGCGGCTGTGCGCCTCGTCCACTTCCTCGACCATGCCGGAAAAGCCCTCGAACGGGCCGTCGGCAACCTTGACATTCTCGCCGATCTCGAACCGGATCAGGTTGCGCGGCTGTTCGGTATTTTCCTGCGCGCGCTTCAGAATGCCGTTCACCTCGGCGTCCCGCATCGGCATCGGCTTGCCCTGAGGGCCCAGAAAACCGGTGACGCGGTTGATCGAGGTGACCAGGTGATAGGCCCGGTCCGACATTTCCATATGCACAAGCACATAGCCCGGCATGAAACGCCGTTCCGACGTGACTTTCTTGCCGCGACGGATTTCCAGAACCTCTTCGGTCGGGACCAGAACTTCGTCGATCTCGTCCTCAAGGCCCTTTTCGGCGACCGACTGCTTGATCTGTTCGGCGATCTTCTTCTCGAAATTCGAGAGGACGCTCACCGAATACCACCGCTTCGCCATCTGCCCCAGACCTCGCTTCGCCAGCGGTTCGCCGCCGGAAATCCTTGAAATTCAGCGGGATAACCCGCTTTTGACCGAACAAAAAACAGCGCGCATGCCGAATCGCCGCGCGCCGGTCCCGTCAAAGTCCCGCCCATCTAGCGGTGACTGCACGGGAATTCAACCCCGGCGGTGGCTTAGCCCGACAGGCCCAGCACCGACTGAAGGCCAAACCGGATGATCGTATCGACCAGAAAGAAGAAGATCGAGGTGAGTGCCGCCATGATGAAGACCATGACGGTCGTCAGCAGGACTTCGCGGCGGGTGGGCCAGGTGACCTTGGCGGTCTCTGCCCGGACCTCTTGAAGAAACTGAAGGGGGTTCGCCATTGTCCGCCGTCCTTGGCCTGATCTGTAACAGGCGGCAGATACGCCGGACCGGGGGGGAATTCAAGACATACCGCTCGTCTGCAGAAACCGGACGCCCCGGTCCCTTGCATTGCCGCGCGGGGACGGGCACTCAGGCGGGACTGCCGGTCGGCAGGCCAAGAGGTGCCAGGTGAAGAGTTCCGGACAATCCGACAATCTGCGCGCTGTCCTTTTGATGTGCGCGGCGATGGTGGCCTTTACCGTCAATGATGCCTTCATGAAGGCGGTGACGGTCGATCTGCCGGTCTTTCAGGCGATCGCGATCCGGGGCGGGCTGACGGCGACGGCGCTGGCCGCAATCGGGATCAGGACGGGGACCCTGCGCTTGGCCCTGCCGCCGGGCGACCGGCTGTGGGTCGGGCTGAGGACGCTGGGCGAGGTGACCAGCACCTATAGTTTCCTGGTCGCGCTGAAACATATGCCGATCGCCAACCTGTCGGCGATCCTGCAGGCGCTGCCGCTGGCGGTGACCTTGGGTGCGGCGCTCTTTTTCGGCGAGGCGATTGGCTGGCGGCGGCTGGCGGCGATCCTGGTGGGTTTTTTTGGGGTGATGCTGATCGTGCGCCCGGGGACCGAAGGGTTCGACCGCTGGTCGGTGCTGGGGCTGATCACCGTCGCCTGCGTCGTCCTGCGCGATCTGGCAACACGGCGCCTGTCGGCGGCGGTTCCGTCGGCGACCGTGGCCTTTGTCGCCGCCCTGTCGGTTGCGGGTGGCGCGGTGCTGGTCCTGCCCTTCATCCCCCTGTCGCCGGTCAGCGGCTGGCAGGGTTTCCAGTTGGTCTGTGCCGCCAGCTTCCTGATCGTCGGCTATCTGACGGTGATCATGACCATGCGGGTCGGGGATATCGGCGTGGTGGCGCCGTTCCGCTATGTCTCGCTGGTGGTGGCGATCCTCTTGGGCTGGGCGGTCTTTGGCCAGTTTCCCGATGCGCTGACCCTGGCCGG
>CAZKJZ010000189.1:0-4194 GCA_964553145.1 uncultured Frigidibacter sp.
TCTATCTGGCCCTGTGGGTCTATTCCCGGTCGGTCCGGCGCGAAGCGCTGGAGAAAGAATGGGATGCATCCCCGCCCGAGGGGCAGGGGGCCGCCGAGCGCGAGGCCTTTATCCGTGGCGGCATGGCCGCCTATGAGCATGGGTTGCGCAAGAAACTTCTGTGGCTGGTCTATATCCTGCCGACCATTGCGGTGGCGGCGATCGCTTACTACGTGAATACCCATTAGGGGGGCACCCATGTCTGGCTACTGGTTCTGGATCATCCTGTTTGTGCTTGTGCTTGCGGGCGGGCTGGTCCTGCATTTCCGCTATCCGCCGGGCAGCGGCGGGCGGACGCGTCTGAAATGGGCCTTCCGGCTGGCCGGGCTGGCGGTGGTGGCGCTGTTTCTGAACTATGCGCTGCCCAGTCATGATGTGGTGCGCATCACCAACACGTCGAACCGGATCACCGAACTCAGCTGGGAAAATGCCTGGGCCTATGCCTCGCCCGACACGGGCACTTCGGAAAGCAGCACCAAGCGCGATATCCGGTTCATCGACGCGGCCTATGCCGACGATTCGGTGGTCGTCTACCGCAACGAGGATACCGGCTGGGTCTGGCCGCCCTATTTCAAATATGACAGTTCGAACCTGCAGGCCGAGGCGTCGAACCTGAAATCCACCCGCGAGGCGCCGCAATGGGTGATGGTGACCCATTACGGCTGGCGGCTGCCGTTCCTGTCGATCTATCCCAATGCGATCAAGATCCGTCCGGTCGAGGGGCCGGATGCGCGGATCATTCCCTGGCTGAACTATCTGATCCTGGCGGTGCTGGCGCTGATCGCCCTGATGATCCGCCGCATGTGGCTGCAGTTCCGCGAACGGACGGTCGACCCCGCGGTGGCCGATGTCAGCGACGTTCTGGCCGGGATCGATGCCCAGGCCGACGCGGCGCGGGCGGGCGCGCGGGGTATGGTCGGCCGTTTTCAGGCTTGGCTGAAGACGTGGACGGGCAAGCCGAAGGGGTGAGGGCTTGTTTCTTCGGACCGATCAGGTGACCTGCCAGTGGCACGTCGCGCGGTCCGTTGGCCGGAGGCGCAAGCCGCAGGGTGAGCCGCGCCCGGATATCGTGCCGGTGGCACGATATCAGCGGCGAACGCCCGATCCGACAGGATCGGGCCGGTGGGGGTCATCCGCAGCACCGGACGATTGGGCGGGGACAGCGCCCGCCCTGGTGGGGGCGAATGCCCCCGCCGCCCCAAGGGCGGGGGCTGTCCCCGTGGCTTCGCCACGTGGACGGTGCTTCTCGGACCGGTCGCGGCGCCCGGGTCACGTGCCCCGGGCTTTGGCAGGCGTATTCTGTTCACTCAGGCACGTCCGCCCTACAAATCCCGGAAATAAGGATCAATCGCCCAATAGCGGCTCAGATCGCCCGCCCGGTCGTGGGGCAGGCCGATCGACTGCATCGCATAGAGGTCAACGCCCAGCAGCGCGGCAATCCGCCAGCCGTGGCCGGCACTGTCGCGTGCGGGGCTGCCATCGGCGAACATGGCCTCGATCTCGGACGAGGCCGAGGCGATCGTATAGATCAGTTCGGTCGCCGGGGCCTCGGGCCAGCGGGCGACCATGGTGCGGACCAGCGAACGCCAGCCGTCGGGCGCCTGCATCAGACGCTCGATCGCGAAATGCACCTTGTCCTGACCTGTTGCCCCACCCGGCATCCGAAACCCATACACACAGCCCAGCCTGTTTCGGCGCGATTCCCGGGCCCTTGTCAACCACTTGACGCGGGCCCGGGCCGGAATTGTCGCGCGGGACGGGAAAGTTTGACCAGATGGTCAGGTTAATCCGTTGATCGGAACCAACCCTTGGGCTAAGGTCTGGCCAGGGGCCCCGCCGCAGAGGAACAGGATGACAGGGACAAGCGCAGAAGCCACCGCCGCGCCCGCAAATTTTCCCCGCAATGCCGGTGTGCCCCTGCAGACCGACTGGTTCGACGCGATTGCCGTCAACACGCAGGCCGCCGAACGCCGCGCCGCCACCCTGACCACGCGGCGCACAGTGAAAAAGGAATGGCAGGCGGCCTGGCTGGTGAATGCGATCCGCTGCATCGACCTGACGACCCTGTCGGGTGACGATACGCCCGACCGTGTGGCGCGGCTTTGTGCCAAGGCGCGGCGGCCCTTGTCGGACGCGGCGATGGACGGGTTGGGGCTGGATCATCTGACCACGGGCGCAGTCTGCGTCTATCCCTCGATGGTGCCTGCCGCTGTCCGGGCGCTGAGGGGCACGCGCATCCCCGTCGCCTCGGTCGCGACCGGCTTTCCGGCGGGGCTGACGCCCTTGAAGGTCCGGCTGGCCGAGATCCGCTATGCGGTCGAGGAAGGGGCCGAGGAGATTGACATCGTCATTCACCGCGCCCAGGTGCTGAACGGCGACTGGCAGGCGCTTTATGACGAGGTGGCAGCGATGCGCGCGGCCTGCGGGCCAGCACATATGAAGGCGATCCTGGCGACCGGCGAATTGAAGACGCTGCGCAATGTCTACAAGGCCAGCATGGTAGCGATGCAGGCGGGCGCCGATTTCATCAAGACATCGACCGGCAAGGAGCCGGTGAATGCGACGCTGCCCGTGTCGCTGACCATGGTGCGGGCCCTGCGCGATTACGGCGCGCGCACCGGATACCGGATCGGCTTCAAGCCTGCGGGCGGAATGAAGTCGGCCAAGGATGCGATCGCCTGGCAGATATTGATGAAGGAGGAACTGGGCAATGACTGGCTGTCGCCGGACCTGTTCCGGCTGGGCGCCTCGTCCATGCTGGCGGACATCGAACGCCAGATCGACCATCATCTGACCGGCCGCTATGCCGCCGCCAACCGCCATGCCATGGCCTGAGGGACCGATGCCCAGCGTGACCGAGATACTGAAGACAATGGACTACGGCCCGGCGCCCGAGGCGAATGGCGAGGTGGCGAAATGGCTGACGGCGCGCGGGCGCTTTGGCCATTTCATCGGTGGCAGGTTCACCGCGTCGGGCATGGTCTTTGCCGCGCGGAACCCCGCGACGGGCGAGGTGCTGGCCGAGGTGACGCAGGGCACCGCCGGGGATGTGGCCGCTGCCGTGGCCGCCGCCCGTGCCGCCCTGCCGGGCTGGTCGCGGCTGGCGGGGCATGAACGGGCAAAGTGGCTTTATGCGCTGGCCCGCGCCGTGCAGAAACGCGAACGGTTTCTGGCGGTGCTGGAGACGATGGATAACGGCAAGCCGATCCGCGAAACCCGCGACATCGACGTGCCGCTGGTCGCCCGGCATTTCTATCACCATGCCGGATGGGCCGAGATGCTGGAGGATGAGTTCCCGGGGCAGGGGCCTGTCGGTGTCTGCGGCCAGATCATCCCCTGGAACTTCCCCCTGCTGATGCTGGCCTGGAAGGTGGCGCCTGCGCTGGCCGCCGGGAATACGGTGGTGCTGAAGCCCGCCGAATATACGCCGCTGACTGCTTTGGCCTTTGCGGAAATCTGTGCCGAGGTCGGGCTGCCGAAGGGCGTGGTCAATATCGTCACCGGTGACGGCGAAACCGGGGCGGCTTTGGTCGCGGCGGAGGTGGACAAGATCGCCTTTACCGGCTCGACCGAGGTTGGCCGCGCCATCCGCAAGGCGACGGCCGGAACGGCCAAGAGGTTGACACTGGAACTGGGCGGCAAGTCGCCCTTCATCGTCTTTGCCGATGCCGATCTTGATGGCGCGGTCGAAGGCGTGGTCGATGCGATCTGGTTCAATCAGGGGCAGGTCTGCTGCGCGGGCAGCCGGGTTCTGGTGCAGGAATCCGTCGCCGCCGATTTCACCCGGCGGCTCAGGGCGCGGATGGACAGACTGCGCGTCGGCGATCCCTTGGACAAATCGACCGACATGGGCGCGCTGGTCGATCCGGTGCAACTGGCCCGGGTGACGGCTTTGGTCCGGCAGGGGCAGGATCAGGGCGCCACCCTGCATCAGGCCGCCTGCGCGCTGCCCGCCAAAGGCAGCTATTTCGCCCCCGGCTTCTTTACCGACGTTGCCCCCGCCAATCTTCTGTCCGAAGTGGAAATCTTTGGCCCCATAGCCACGCTGACCACGTTCCGCACCCCGGACGAGGCGGTGGAGCTGGCCAATAACACCCGCTACGGGCTTGCCGCCTCGATCTGGTCGGAAAACATCAATCTGGCGCTGGATGTGGC
>CAZKJZ010000190.1:0-4190 GCA_964553145.1 uncultured Frigidibacter sp.
GCCTTGCGGCACTGGTACCTGAAACCAGCGCGTCTACCAATTCCGCCATCTGGGCCGATGTCGTGGGGGGCGATGTACCGGGGCGGCTGGGGGCTGTCAACAGGGGCTGGCATAAAAATCGCACCACGTTTGCGCCTTGTCCGATGGGGGGCTTGGCGCTAATCAGGGCGGGAACCTTTCCTGCAGGGGCCAACCTATGTCCAAGCTTGTCACGATCTATGGCGGTTCAGGTTTTCTGGGGCGGCAGATCGCCCGGCTGATGGCCAAGGAAGGCTGGCGCGTGCGCGTGGCCTGCCGCCGCCCGAACGAGGCCCTGTTCGTCAAACCCTATGGCGCGGTTGGCCAGGTCGAGCCGGTCCTGTGCAATATCCGCAATGACGCTTCGGTCGCCGCAGCAATGGCCGGGGCGGATGCGGTGGTGAATTGCGTCGGCACGATGGATGCGGGCGGGGTCAATAATTTTGACGCGGTCCATGTCGAGGCGGCGGCGCGGATCGCGCGGCTGGCGGCGGCGCAGGGTGCCCGCCATCTGGTGCATGTCTCGGCCCTCGGGGCCGATGCGGCGGGCGAAAGTCTCTACAGCCAGTCCAAGGCCCAGGGCGAAGCGGCGGTTCTGGCCGCCTTTCCGGGCGCCGTGATCCTGCGCCCCTCGGTCATGTTCGGGCCGGGCGATCACTTCTTCAACCGCTTTGCGACCCAGTCGCTTCTGGGTCCGGTCCTGCCGATCGTCGGCGGCAAAACGCGGTTCCAGCCGGTCTATGTCGAGGATGTGGCGCGTGCGGCGGTCAAGGGCCTGACCGGGGCCGCACCGGCTGGCACCTATCAGCTGGGCGGGCCGGATGTGGATACGCTCAAGGGTCTGATGGGCCGGATGCTGGGCGCGATCGGTCGTCGGCGTCTGGTGCTGAACCTGCCTTTGTGGGTCGGCAGTGTCATCGGCTGGTTCCTGGATGTGGGTTCGGCCCTGACCCTGCGTCTGGTTCCGAACCGGATCCTGACCACAGATCAGGTGCGCAGCCTGCAGGCCGACAATGTCGTTGCCCCCGGTGCGGCTGGTCTGGCCGATCTGGGCATTGCCCCGACCGCCATGGCCAGCGTGTTGCCGGACTATCTGTGGCGGTTCCGTCCTTCGGGACAATATGATGCGATCAAGGCCTCGGCCCGCAATCTGAAGAAACAGGGCTGACCGGATATCACCGGCAGGGCTTTACCTGCCGCGTGAATTCTGCTGTCTGTGCGGCGGCCATTACCGGCGACAGGATCACACGTGCCGTCACGACTGCTAGTTCACATCGGTTATCACAAGACCGCCACCACCTGGATGCAGAACCTGCTGTTCAAGCCCGACCACGGGTTCCGGCAGCTGTGCGGCCATCAAGAGGTCTTTGACCTGATCGTCGGCCCGCATGGTTTGCGCTTTTCGCCCCAGCCGATGCAGAACCTGATCGCGCAGGGGTGCAAGGCGCTGCAGCCGGGCGAGGTGCCCGTCGTCTCGTCCGAAATCCTGTCTGGCCAGTTTCTTTACGGCGGGCTGGAATCGGATGTCTATGCCGAACGGATCAAGGCCATCGCGCCGGATGCGCGCATCCTGATCTCGATCCGGTCACAGATGAAGGCGCTGCCCTCGGCCTATATGCAGTATCTGCAGCGCGGCGGCACTTTGACGCCCCGCCAGTTCTTTGACGGCGCGACCGAGCTGGCCTTTTACGGCTTTCGGGCCGAACATTTCGAATATGACCGGCTGATCGCCCATTACCACCGGCTGTTCGGCGCTGAAAATGTGCATGTCATGACCCAGGAAAGCCTGAAGGCCGACATGGACGGCGCCGTGGCGCGGCTGGCGGCCTTTTGCGACAATGACCTCTACAAGGGGCTGGTGCCCGGCGCGCGGCGTACTTATGCCGCCAGCTACCCAGAACATGCCGTGCCGCTGTTGCGCAGGGTCAATCATGTGCAGTCGAGCGTTCTGAATGCCAATCCGATCGTGACGCTGGGCCGCACGCCTGGCGGGCTTTACAAGCTGGTGGGCGGCCTGTCCAAGCGTGTGCCATTTCAGGCGTCGCTGTCGCGCTACCGACCGGTGACCGACTACGTTAAGGGCCGGTTTCGTGGCCATTTCACCGAAAGCAACCGTCGGCTGGCCGATCTGATCGGCAGTACGACCGACCTGTCCGACTACCGCTGACCAATCGGAGCGCCCGTCATGGCCAATTCGACGCTTGAGTCCATCCTTCTGGGTGCGCTGGAGGGGGTGACCGAGTTCATTCCCGTCTCGTCCACCGGCCATCTCTTGCTGGCCAGCCATTTCATGGGCTTTGAAAGTGCGGGCAAGGCGTTCGAGGTGGTGATCCAGCTGGGGGCGATTCTGGCGGTGTTCGGCATCTATGCCGCGCGGCTGATCCAGCTGATCCGGGGGCTGGGGAGCGACCCGCGCGAGATGCGCTTTCTGGTGTCACTGCTCTTGGCCTTTGTCCCGTCGGCGATTGTCGGGGTTCTGGCCCATGACCTGATCGAAAAGGTGCTGTTTGAAAGCCCGCGCCTGATTGCGTCCATGCTGGTACTGGGCGGGGTCATTCTGCTGGTCGTCGACCGCCTGCCGCTGACACCGCGCCACCATGCGACCGACGCCCTGCCCCTGCGCACCGCGCTGGGCATCGGGCTGGCGCAATGTCTGGCGCTGATCCCGGGCGTGTCGCGGTCGGGTTCAACCATTGTTGGCGCGCTTCTTTTGGGGGCGGACCGCAAGACGGCAGCGGAATTTTCCTTCTTCCTGTCGATGCCGACGATGCTGGCAGCCTTTGTCTTTGACATGTGGAAGAACCGCGATGTGCTGGACAGCGCCGCACTGGGCGAGATTGCCATCGGCTTTGTCGTGGCCTTCATCACCGCCGTCATCGTGGTGAAATGGTTCCTGTCCTACATCACCAGGCATGGTTTCGCCCTGTTCGGCTGGTGGCGAATCATCGTTGGTGGGGCGGCTTTGCTGGCGCTTTCCGTCGGTTTTTGACAATAGGTAATAATTGCATACCTATTTATGCAGCTCAACCGCCGGACAAGGCAGTTTCATCACATAAAAACCGAAATATAGGTCAGCATAGCTGACTTTTAATCCCTCGCCATTCGATGTAACCCTGCGTCCGCAACCCAAGGGACCGGAGCCAGGACGCCATGGCGCAGAACAGAATGCTGCAATTTGTCTCGCGCGCGCGGGAGATGCCCGAAAAACGCACAGCGACCGAACGGGCAGCCGACTTCGGGGAAATCTATCGCCAGTTCGCCGCGACCAAGGCGCAGGAACAGGCCGGGCGGTGCAGCCAGTGCGGCGTGCCCTACTGCCAGTCGCACTGCCCCTTGCACAACAATATCCCCGACTGGCTGCGCCTGACCGCCGAAGGCCGGCTGCAAGAGGCCTATGATCTGTCGCAGGCCACCAACAGTTTCCCGGAAATCTGCGGCCGCATCTGCCCGCAGGACCGGCTGTGCGAGGGCAACTGCGTCATCGAACAATCGGGCCATGGCACGGTGACCATCGGCGCTGTCGAAAAGTACCTGACCGACACGGCCTGGGAACAGGGCTGGGTCAAACCGATCCGCCCCGCGACCGAGCGGACCGAAAGCGTCGGCATCATCGGCGCCGGGCCGGGGGGGCTGGCCGCCGCCGAAGTGCTGCGCAAAAGCGGGGTGCAGGTCACGATCTATGACCGCTATGACCGCGCGGGCGGGCTGCTGACCTACGGCATCCCCGGCTTCAAGCTGGAAAAGGATGTGGTCATGAAGCGCATCGCCCAGCTGGAAGAGGGCGGCGTGCAATTCGTGCTGAACTGCAATGTCGGCGCCGACCTGTCGTTCGACGCGATCCGGGGCAAGCATGATGCGGTCCTGATCGCGACCGGCGTCTACAAGACCCGCGACCTGACCGGCCCCGGTTCGGGCAACAAGGGGATCGTGCGCGCGATCGACTATCTGACCGCCTCGAACCGCAAAAGCTTTGGCGACGAGGTGGCCGAGTATGACTCGGGCGTCCTGAATGCCAGTGGCAAGCACGTCGTCGTCATCGGCGGCGGCGACACGGCGATGGACTGTGTCCGCACGGCGATCCGCCAGGGCGCGACCTCGGTCAAATGCCTTTACCGCCGCGACCGGGCCAACATGCCCGGCAGCCAGCGCGAAGTGCAGAATGCCGAGGAAGA
>CAZKJZ010000191.1:0-4147 GCA_964553145.1 uncultured Frigidibacter sp.
ACGGTCAGGCGGCGGCGGTCACCGGGGTCGGCAAGCGTCTGCACCAGCCCCTGGGCGCGCAACCGGTCGACCACGCCCTTGATCGTCGCCGCATCCATTGCCGTCGCCCGGCCCAGACGGTTCTGCGACAGGGGGCCAAGCTCGGCCAGTTTTGCCAGCGTGGCGAACTGGGTCGTCGTGACCTGCGGGATGGCGGCGGTGAACAGCGAAAGATGGCGCTGCGTTACCCGGCGCAGCACAAAGCCCACCTGATCGTCCAGCACATAAGATGTCTGTCGCGCGTCCACAGCTATGGGATAGCTTTCCTGGCCCCTCTCTGCAACGATGAAGCGCAAGGCCGTTGACAGGGCGGCGGCGCGGGGCGCAGAATAATTTGCATACATACGATCTTTGAGGGGTGTGACCGGGTCGGATGGGCGAAGGCAGCGGATATGAGCGGCCGGGCGATCTGGCCAGTGCGATGCGGCTGAGGGCCGCGGGCCTCTGCCCCCTGGCGGGCGGTACCGACCTTTATCCCGCGACCACGGCGGCCGCGCTGGCGGGGCCGGTTCTGGACCTGACAGAGGTTGACGGGCTGGCCGGCATCGACCTGACCGCCGCGGGCCTGCGCATCGGCGCCTGCACCTCTTGGGCCGCTATTGCCGGGGCCAGCCTGCCCCCCGCCGCCGCTGCCCTGCAACAGGCGGCGGGCCAGATCGGCGGGCGGCAGATCCAGAATGCGGGTACGATCGGCGGCAATCTCTGCAATGCCTCGCCCGCCGCCGATGGGGTGCCGCCGCTTTTGGCGCTGGGGGCACTGGTCGAGCTGCACTCGCCCAAGGGCACCCGCCATCTGCCGCTGACCGAGTTCCTGCTGGGGCCGCGCCGTACGGCGCTGGCGGCGGATGAATTGCTGGTCGCCATCAAGGTGCCGCGCGACCGGCTGATGGGCCGATCCCGGTTTCTGAAGCTGGGCGCGCGGGCCTATCTGGTGATCTCGATCGCCTCGGTCGCCGTGCGGCTGGTAGAGCGCGAGGGGAGAGTGGCCGACATCGCCATCGCGGTCGGGGCCTGTTCGCCGGTGCCCGTCCGCCTGACGGCGGTCGAGGCGGCGCTGCGGGGTGCACCCCTGGCCGATGCGGCGGCGCTGGTCCGGGATAGGGACGTGGCGGCGGCCCTGTCGCCGGTGGACGATGTGCGGGCAACGGCCGGCTATCGGCGGGGGGCTGCGGCGGAACTGGTGCGGCGGGCGGTTCGCGATCTGACGGGGGCGCGCGATGGTTGACATCCGCTTTACCCTGAACGGCGCGCCCTGCAGCGTCAGCGCCCCGCCGACCCGCCGCCTGTCCGAGGTCTTGCGCAGCGACTGCGGCCTGACCGGCACCAAGGTCGGCTGCGATGCGGGCGATTGCGGCGCCTGCACCGTGCGGCTGGACGGTGTGGCGGTCTGCGCCTGCCTGACCCCCTTTGCCCGCGTGGCAGGCCGTGCGGTGGAGACGGTCGAGGGGCAGGGCGCCACGCTCGACCGGCTGCGCGCGGCCTTTCTGGCCCATGGCGCCGCGCAATGCGGCATCTGTACCCCCGGCATGCTGATGGCCGCCGCCTCCCTTCTGGACCGGGTGCCGCAGCCCGATGAAGCGCAGGTCGAAGAGGCGCTGGGCGGCGTTCTGTGCCGCTGCACCGGCTATCGCAAGATCATCGCTGCCGTGGTCGCGGCGGGTGCGGGGGCGACGCCAAAGATCAGCGCCTCCCCTCCCCCTTCGTGGGGAGGGGGCGCCGCGCCATGGCCCGCAAGCCCCCCTCCCCACCCCTCCCCACAAGGGGGAGGGAGGGCGCCTGTGGCCAGCCTTGTCCCCGGGACCGAACGGGTGCGCCCGCAGCCTGTGGCCGCTTCATACGAAACCCGCGCCCCGGCCCCAGGGCCGGGGCCCCTTGGCCCGGCAGAAGCCCCGGATCAAGTCCGGGACGCGGGCGCGCCTGCGCCGGAGGGTGGCATCGGCGCCCGGGTCCCGCGTCTGGACGGGGCGGCCAAGGTCGAGGGGCGCGATCTGTTCGGGGCCGACCTCTGGCAGCGGGGCGGTCTGTTGGTTCGCGCCATCCGCTCGCCGCATCCTCATGCGCGCTTTGCCTTTGGCGATCTGGCGGGGTGGCGGGCCAGGCACCCCGGCGTTGCCGCGATCTTCACCGCCGCCGATATTCCCGGCCGCAATTCCTTTGGCGTGATCCCGGCCTTTGCCGACCAGCCGGCGCTGGCCGATGGCCTGGCGCGGTTCAGGGGCGAGGCGGTGGCGGTCATCGCCCTTGAGGATGACGGGACCGACCCCGACCTCGGCGGCTTTCCGGTGATCTGGACCGAGCTGCCCGCCCTGACCGATCCGGTCGCCGCGCTGGCGTCGGACCTGTTGCTGCATCCGACCCGACCCGCGAACCAGCTGGTGCAGGGGTTCGTGCGCAAGGGCGATGCGGGGGCGGCCCTTGCCGCATCGGCCCATACCGTCGAAGGCACGCTTCAGACCGCCTTTGTCGAACATGCCTATATCGAGCCCGAGGCCGGAGCGTCGTGGATGGAGGGGGAGACGCTGGTGATCCGCGCCTGCACTCAGGCGCCCTATATGGACCGCGACGATACGGCGGCGGTCCTTGGCTTGCCGCCCGAACGGGTCAGGATCATCCCGTCGGCGGTGGGCGGCGGATTTGGGTCAAAGCTCGATCTGTCCTTGCAACCCCTGGTCGGGCTGGTGACGCTGAAGACCGGGCGGCCTGCCCGCATGGTCTATAGCCGCGCGGAAAGCATGGTCTCCACCACCAAACGTCATCCGGCGCAGATGCAGGCGCGGGTGGGCTGCGACGCGGCGGGGCGGATCACCGGGATGGAGTTTGACGGCCTTTTCAACACCGGCGCCTATTCCAGCTGGGGCCCGACGGTGGCGAACCGCGTGCCGGTTCACGCAACCGGCCCCTATCTGACGCCGCATGTCCAGGCCCGCGCCCGTGCCATCCATACCCACGGGCCGGTAGCCGGGGCCTTTCGCGGCTTTGGCGTGCCGCAGGCGGCGGCCCTGCAGGAAACCCTCTACGATCAGCTGGCCGACAGGGCCGGGATCGACCGGCTGGAGTTCCGGCTGCGGAACGCGCTTCGCGACGGCGACGCGACCGCCACCGGCCAAAGGCTGATCGCCGCAGGGATCGAACCCTGCCTGACGGCCCTTCGCCCCCACTGGCAGCGGGCGCGGGCCGAGGCGCAGGCGGCGCGCGGGCAGGGGGGGCTGCGCGGCGTCGGGATCGCCTCTTGCTGGTATGGCTGCGGCAATACAGCTCTGCCCAACCCCTCGACCATCCGCATCGGGCTGACGGCGGCGGGGCGGGTCGTGCTGCATCAGGGCGCGACCGATATCGGCCAGGGGTCGGGCACCGTCATTCCGCAGATCGCGGCGGCGGCGCTGGGCCTGCCCCTGTCGGCCATCGACCTGATCGGCGGTGATACGGGCCTGACGCCGGATGCGGGCAAGACCTCGGCCTCGCGCCAGACCTTCGTCAGCGGGCGGGCGGCAGAGGCGGCGGGGCGGTCCTTGCGGGCCGCGATCCTGCGGCTGGGGAACTGGGGTGAGGGCACGCTTTTGGCATTGGCGCCGGGCGCGGTTCTGGCGGGTGGGCAGCGACTGGACCTGACCGCGCTTTCGGCCGATGCGCAGGGCTATGTGCTGGTGGCCGAGGAAAGTTATGACCCGCCGACGCAGGCGCTGGATGCCGATGGCCAGGGCGCGCCCTATGCACTTTACGGCTATGGCGCGCAGATGGTGGAACTGGCGGTCGATCCCGCGCTGGGTACGGTGCGGCTTTTGAAGATCACGGCGGCCCATGATGTGGGCCGCGCCATCAACCCGACCCTGATCGAGGGCCAGATCGAAGGCGGCATCGCGCAAGGCATCGGCATGGCGCTGATGGAGGAATATCTGCCCGGGCGCACCGACAATCTGCATGACTATCTGATCCCGACCATCGGCGACGTGCCCCCGATCGAAAGCCTGATCATCGAAGTGCCGCATCCCGAAGGCCCCTTTGGCGCCAAGGGTCTGGGCGAACATGTGCTGATCCCGACGACGCCCGCGATCCTGAACGCGGTCCGCGACGCGACCGGCGTGGTCGCGACCCGCCTGCCGCTGTTGCC
>CAZKJZ010000192.1:0-4137 GCA_964553145.1 uncultured Frigidibacter sp.
TGAGGCGAGGAGTTCGCAAACCGCGTCAGAGCTGGTGCTGCCTCCTGCGCGAAGCGCGAGGCGGCATATTTCGAATGTCGGATGGTGATTTCCTGAAAATCCTCGACGCCCCAGAGATTGCGGTTTTGGCAGACGGCGCGCAGGTAGAAGCTCGCCATGCCGAGGGTCTTGGCGCCTACCTCGGAGTTCCAGCAATAAAAGCCCCGGAAGTAGAGATCGGGGGAGCCATCCGGCAGGCGGCCCGCTTCGATCGGATTGTGATCGTCGACCAGGAACAGGAAGACATCGCGGTCCGAGGCATAGAGCGTCGTCGTGTCCCGGCTGATCTCGACATCGGGGTTGTAGACCCCGGTCGACCAATCGAGGACTCCCGGCACCTTCCGACGCGTGTCCCCGGTTCCATTGCCCGCGATCCGCTGCACCGCCCCGACCAGCTCATGGTCGTGGATGCGCCCATAGTCGGGGCCGGTCACCGCGCGCAGTTCCGTCCGGCCATCTTCGGTCTCAAAGGTCTTCACCTGCTCGGCGCGGTGGTTGGTCAGACCATATTGCAGGTTGATCCCCGCAAGCGGAGCGGGCAGCTGCCGCAGGTAGGATGCCGGAGCGCCGACAATGCTGGCAAGCTGGCCGAAAGCCCAGTGCGTCGGTGCCACCGGCTCATGGGCCTTCGGCAGGACCAGATGCAGCCGCTCAGCGCTGTCACGCGCAGCCTCCACCCGGATGTCGGCCGTCGCGACGACACGGGACCGGCTACGTTCGGACCGGCCCCTAACCGAGGCCCAAAGATCATCAAGCGAAAGATACCGCTCGTCATCAGGCCGGTTGAACCATTCGGACGAAACCCGCCCGTTGCGCTCGCCCTGCGAGACATCGACCTTCCAGCCCCCCTTCCCCGCCCGAACCGGATCCAGTATTTCCTGAACACCCATGCGTCACACTCCACGACGGGCGCCTGGAAGCCACTCTCCCCGACCCTCAACCCGTCACGAAGCAAGAAACCTCTCTCGAACTCTGGATCGGCTGAGCCGGGACGACGACGAGCCCCTCAAGGGCCGGCCTTCAACCTCCCGGGCAAATGGTCTCGCAGGGCATACCGTCGTTGTCGCGATCAAGTGCTCCGCCCCAAGAACAGCTCTGCAAAAGCCAGACGGCTTCCTCGCAACTGGCTATCTCGTTGCAGGTCAATCTTGGACTGCAAGACCAGGAACCGGCGACGACCAACTGCTTCAGCATTTTAGTCGGACTCTGCGGCACGGCTTCCGGCTCAGCAACGGCCAGGGAACCGCTCAGAAGCACCCATGTGACGGCACGACTGACGTTACGCATCAGCGGTGCTCCTTACGCCAATCCCATGGCATATCGAATTCGCTCTGCCAGATGCCAAGCCCGGCCCCTCGCGCGCGGCCCTCGGCGGCTACATACTCTGTGCCATAGCGCCGATAGGCAACCGCCCAACCATTTTCGACCATCCAGGCGCCGATATCTTCTCCATCGAGGTCACAGACAGCAACGGAGCGACCATATCGGTCGATGTCCTTCACTTCGCAGGCAAGTGGGGCGCGGCCGATCTTGTCGGACAGCGCAAAAGCGGCGTCACGGCCACAGTTCCAATGCTTGCCGTCCGCCAGGATGCAGGGCTGTCGGCTTTCGATAGCGTCAATCGCGCTGAGGCGAATCCGATGGCCGTGGATTTCGATCGTATCGCCGTCGATCACGGAAGCCGTCCCGGAAATGGTCTGCGCTTGACCAGATGATGCGAAGGCAGCCGCGAAGGCGGCAAACAGGACGATGAGATTTTTCATCGTATCTATCTAGGTTCGAACGTCGTCGCGAAAAAGGTATGCAGACATTGGCCCGGCGTGTTTACCCGCTGGTGGCAAAAGTCGGCTCTGAGGCCACTCTCGTCCGGAACGGCCTGGTCGACGCGCAGGGCGGAAAGCGGACCTTCGAAGGGTGCAATCGATCCTGTAGGACTGCTCGAAAGTGGAAGTGTGATTGACCTGGTTGAATAGCTGTCCTCCGGTCATGGAAGCCCTCTCTTCAAAGATGCGGCCATTGGAGCTTCGGTCTCCTGCCTGTTTCCCACCTCTCGGTCAGTTAGGAGCTTTCCGATCGACTGAGACTGCCTGACCCTTTTGCCGGGCCTTGAAGCGTTGCACTTAATACCACACCCTCAGCCCCCATGCTCACTCGATCTGGGCCAGGAAGGTCAACAACTTTCGGTTAAGGGCCTCAGGCTGTTCCTGAGATACCCAATGGCCACAGTCTTCAATCATCTCCGATCCCAAAAGCCCCGGCACCAGCGCGGGCATTCCAGCGATGATCGCCTCCATCCCGGGAATCGAGAGGCCGGGGTCCCGCGCGCCGATCACGAAGGCTGCTGGCACCTCGACCGGCGTCTGAGGCATGACCTGCCAATTGGCATCGAGGTTGCGGTAATAGTTCAACCCGCCCGCAAAGCCGCTTCGGGCAAATGCCGCCACCCAGCGTTCAAAGACCTCGGGCGTCAACCATCCTGGCAGACCGCGATCAGGCAGCCCCGCCAGCAAGCCAGCGCTGCGCGAGACCATCGCAAACGGATTCGGCGTCCCATCGCCAGGCTGACGTGGCCCCGCCTCGGCCGAGGCCGCGTGCAGGATCTTGCGTAGGGTCAGGGATATGTCGGCCTCGAACTCAATCTCGGCCAGGCCCAGGCTCTGGAAATATAGAGTATAAAACAGGGTCTCTTCCGTCTGCGGAAAGATCTGAGAGGGCGGCACGGGCGGGCGGCCCATCATCGGGACACCGATCGCCAAGACGGCACGAAACCTGTCGGGCCGCAATTGCGCTGCCGCCCATGCCAGCGTGGCGCCCCAGTCCGAGCCCACCACCGTGCAAGTGGGAACCGACCAGGCATCCAAGGCCGCCACGAGCGTCTCAACCAAGGCGTCCAACCGATAGCGCGAAAGCTCTGCTGGCCTGTCGCTGTCGGCAAAGCCTGGCAGGTTCAAGGCTACTCCGCGATAACCCGCCTGGGCCACCGACGCGAGCTGAGCCGTCCACGCCTCTGCTGTTTCGGGAAAGCCATGCAGCATCAGGACCAGCGGCCCCTTCCCGCAGGCGATCCCCGTCAGCCGCAAATCCCCCGCCATCACCGTTAGAGCTTCCATGAAAGGTCCCTTTCTAACCGCAACAATTATCGTTACAATATCAGGAGTGACAGAGCGCGCAACACTGAAAGTTACGGTATCATGAAGGATACGCGACTGGCCCGGATGCTGCATGTACTGGTGCATATGCATCTCTTGGGCGGCACCGAGACCTCGGCGACGATCGCTCTGATGCTGGGCACCAATCCGGTAGTGGTGCGCCGGATCATGGGGCCATTGCGCGAGGCAGGACTTGTGGACTCGACCGGAGGCCGGGCGGGAGGCTGGCGGCTGGCGCGCCCGGCCTCCGAGATCCGCCTGTCCGAGATACATGCCGCCCTGTCCACCGGTTCGGTCCTGTCGATCGGCCTTTCAAAGGATCACCCGACCTGTCCGGTCGAACAGGCCGGGAATGAGCTCTTGTCCAGCGCCTTCTCTGCGGCCGAAGCTGCGCTGACCGAAGCCCTGGAAAACATCACTCTCGCCGACCTAGAAGCCAGCGTCACGCACTAAGACTGACGCCGGACCACCCGAAAAGGGCAGGCCACAGTCACCCTGCGCGTGATGGGCGATTGCAGCGAGGCAGGTTTGTTCGACTGAACCCCTTGTTGCGGGGATGGCTAGCCCATCTCCGCAACCGCCAGCCTTCGGGCCGCCACCTCCATGGCCAAGATACGACCGGCAGTGGCAGCTTTGGGCCGAAGTCAGCTTAACCCGGCGGGTTCCCCGCCGGGCCGTTTCGGGGGAGACCCCGTTCTTTTCAGAACGGGATCTCGTCGTCGCGGTCGACCAGCTCGGGGTTTTCGTTCTCGGCTGCCTTGGGGCGGCTGAGGAAGTCGACCTTCTCGGCGATGATCTCGCAGCCGTAGCGGTCGGTGCCGGTTGCGTCGGTCCACTTCGTGTAGTGGATGCGGCCGTGGACGAGGACCTTCATGCCCTTCTCGCAGTGCTCGGCGACGGTCTTGCCGAGACCGTTGAAGCAGGTGATGCGGTGCCATTCGGTGTCCAT
>CAZKJZ010000193.1:0-4104 GCA_964553145.1 uncultured Frigidibacter sp.
CTTCCATTCCTGCGAAAGGATCGCACCATCAAACCGTGGGATCAAACAACTAGGCAAGGGGAGGGCGGGTTTTTTTGAGGGTCCGGGGCAGCGCCCCGTCGGAGCGGTGGCAGAGCTAACCCGACTTCGTGTGAGCCGTCGTCGGCAGTCGCAGGTCAAACGGCCTGCCGTCGGGCCGTTCCCAACCGCCCAGGCAGTCCTCTGCCCTGTACGGCTCTGGCCGGTCGCTCAGATTCTGCAGCAGAAGGTGACTGTTCAGGGCGCTGCCGAAGGCGCACGCCAGGGAGCGGACAAGCTGCAGCCGTCCCGGCCCGTTGGTGACCAGCAGCAGACCCACAGGACAGCGCAACCCATAGTGCTGACGCAAACGATCCTCCGCGAACAGCCTGTCATACTGCCCAAGCATCTCTGTAATCGATTTGCGCGCCCGGTCTGAGCGGCCCGGCTCTGTCCCTTGATCGACCTCCAGCACAAAGGCGCGGAAGCTGCCGCCATAGTCCAGCGCGAGGAGCTGATCCGGGATCAGCCGCTTGCCACCGATTGGAACGGCAAGCGTCGCCCCCTTGCGTGCCAGAATATCGTGGGCAGGGATAAAGCGCACGCCCGCACGCCCTGCTGCTATGTCGATCGAACTGGTCACCGAAGCCACCTCGCAGGCATGCCACCAAGGGCCCGTCGGGCGCAGCGCCTGATCCTTGAGGCCACGGTCCGCCAGCCAGCCCATGGCCTTCGGCGTCAGGTCGTAGATATAGGGCTTGAACTCAGCCCGTTCAGTGGCGCGCTGCTGCGGCGGAAGACAGAGAAAGCCGCCAGCCCGAAGTTTCTGCAGATCACGGAGCGCGCTATCCAGACAGCGATGCGTGTCTCTGGTCAACTCGAACAGATGGACCGAGGATTGCGGCCCGTGGCGTTCGATGTGCTTCAGCCATCTGATCTCGCGATTCGTCGGGCACACGCCGCTTTGCGCGGCTATGTGATGGAATGTTGCGCGGCCGAGGCGATCGAGCTTTCCCATAGGAGAAAGGATAGCAGATGGCGGGGACGTGGCGAAGAGGGGAGTGCAGTGCGTGTTGAGTTTTTATTATTAATTCCAGATACTTGTTCTGGTATGGTGTGCCATGTTCTGGCCGGTTGACCTGTGGTCGCGCGCCCATCCCACGACCCCAACCCTGACGCCAACGGCAGGGGCCGTCCGCCGCGCCCGTGCGCGGCCTCACTCTCTGAATCCGCGCGCGAGATAATCAAGGAAGGGTTTGAGGAGGTAGCTGAGAGGAGAGTGGGATCCGGTCTGGATATAGACCTCGACGGGCATGCCGGGGAGGAGGGCCTTGCCGGAGAGCTGGTCGAGCTGGCCAGGATCGGGTGCGACCTCGGCGGTGTAGAACTGGGCGCCGGTGCGCTGGTCGCTGATCACGTCGGCGGACACGCGGATCACCTTGCCCATCAGTTCGGGTGTGGTGCGGGCATCAAAGCCCGGAAAGCGCAGGGCGGCGGGTTGCCCGGCAAAGACCGAATCCACATGGGTGGCATCGACGCGGGCGGTGATGGTCAGAAGATCGTCCTGGGGAATGACATACATGACCGGGTCGGCCGGGCGGATGACGGCGCCAAGCGCATGGATCTGCTGGCCATGGATGATCCCGTCACGCGGCGCCCGCAGATCCAGCCGCGCGACCCGCGCCATCAGCGCTTTGCGCTCCTCGGAAAGCTGGGCCAGCTTGGTGTCGACCTCGTTCAACTCGGTCAGCGCCTCTTGCTGGCGCACCGCCGTCAGGCGCTGGACCTCGACCTCCAGCCCGGCGACCTGGCCAAGGCTGGCGGCGACCGACGCCTCGGTCGCGGCACGTTGGCCGGTCAGGCTGGCCCGCATCCGCTGCATGTCGGCCACGCGCGGCGCACCAACCAGTCCCTTGGCGCGCAGGCCCTGCAGGTCGGCCAACTCCTCTTCGATCAGGCCCAGCTGTTCGGCCAGCGCGTCCTCCTGGGCCTTCAGGCCCCTGGCTTCAGCTGCCTTTTGCGCCTGCTGTTCGCGGGTGCCCTTGATTGTCTGCTGATAGGTCCGCGCCCGGGCTTCAAAAAGCTCGGACTGTGCCACGAGGACAGCCCTGACGGCGGCGTCGGCGCGGGCGGCGCCAACCAGCCTGTCGCCATAGGCAACCTGACCGTGCCCCAGCTCTTCGGCCCGCAGCCGGGCGGCGCGCGCCTCTAGCTCGGTCAATTGTCCCTCGATCACCGCCAGATCGGCCCGCAACTGGGTGCCGTCGATGGTCAGCAGCACATCCCCGGCGCTGACCTTCTGGCCGTCCTTGACCGCGATCCGGGCCACCACGCCGCCGTCGGGATGCTGGATCACCTGCGCGCGGCTTTCCGGTTCGATCTGGCCCGAGGCAATCACCGCCCCGGCCAGCGACCCCAGCGTGCCCCAGACCCCGATCCCCAGAACCAGAAGGGCGATAGTCGTAAGACCCCAGAGCGTCTGGGTGCGAATGGTCCGGCTCATCATGCGCCTCCGGTGACGGGGCGGACAGCGGGGGCCAGTTTGGCATGGTTCGCGACCGCCGCCCGCAGCACTTCGTCACGCGGCCCGAAGGCCGTAGCCTGGCCGGCCTTCAACAACAGGACCATGTCGCATTCGGCCAGGGCCGCAGGCCGGTGCGCCATGATGATGACGATGCGGCCCCTGGCCTTCAGCGCCCGGATCGCGGCATTGACCGCGTCCGATCCCGGCGCATCAAGATTCGAGTTCGGCTCGTCCAGCACCACGACCACCGGATCATGGTAGAGTGCGCGCGCAAGACCGACCCGCTGCTTCTGGCCGCCCGACAGCCGCACTGCCCCCTGGCCGACCGGCGTATCGTAGCCATTGGGCAGGTTCAGGATCATCTGATGGGCATCGGCCAGGCGCGCTGCCTCGATGATCACCTCGGACCCGGCGTCCGGGTCCAGCCGGGCGATGTTCTCGGCCACGCTGCCGTCAAACAGAACGACATCCTGCGGCAGATAGCCGACATAGCGCGCATAGGCCTCGGGATCATACTGGTCGATCCGGGCGCCGCCCAGCCGTATCTCGCCTGCAGCCGGGGGCCAGAGTCCGACCAGCGCCCGCCCGAGCGAGGATTTACCGGCAGCACTTTCGCCGATGACCCCCATGGCCTGACCAGGCTCCAGCCGGAACGACACCCGCGCCAGCGTTGGCCGGGCCTCGCCCGGCGGCACCAGCGTCAGGTCGCTGACCACCAGCCGCGCCTCGGGTGCTGGCAGGTCGGTCTGCGGCGGTCGTTCGGCCTCGGCCCCCAGAAGCGTGTTCAGCGACTGCCAGCCCTTGCGCGCCCGCACCACCATCGACCAGCCGCCGACCAACTGTTCGACCGGCGCCAGCGCCCGGCCGAACAGGATCGAGGCGGCGATCATCCCGCCCGAGGTCATATGACCCGAGATCACCAGCCAGGCGGCCAGGGCGAGCATCGCCGATTGCAGGAATTGACGCAGCGCCTTGGTGCTGGCGCCGTAGCCACCATTGCTGTCCGCAAGCGAAAGCTCGGCCTCAAGCGCCAATGTTCGCTCGCGCTGCCAGCGTCCGGTGGCGGCCCTGACCATCCCCAGGCTTTTGACCGTATCGGCCTGCTGGCGGATCTGTTCGGCCACCCGGGCCGATCCCGCCGCCGTGCGCATCGCCACATCCGATGCCGCGCGGCTGGCGCGCTGGTTCAAGAGCATCAGCGCCACCAGAACTGCGCCACCGACCACCGACAGGACCCCAAGATAGGGATGGAACAGAAAGATCAGCACCAGAAAGAACGGCGCGAACGGCAGATCGAAGATCGCAAATGCGACGGGCGAGGACAGGAACTTGCGCACCGCCTCGACATCCTGCAGCGCGGTTGCGGCAAGCCTGGCCGTGGCCGCCGTCGGCATCAGCGTGGCGCGAAAGGCTGCCTCATCCAGCGCCTCCTGCAAGGCCGCGCCCACCCGCGCGCCCACCTGACCCCGCAGCATGTCCAGAAGACCCATCGCTGCAAAAAGGCCCGCAATCAGCACCACCAGCATCACCAGCGTCGGTTCCGACCGGCTGGGCAGAACCCGGTCATAGACCTGCAGCATGAA
>CAZKJZ010000194.1:0-2435 GCA_964553145.1 uncultured Frigidibacter sp.
CACGACACCCCTGCCAGCACCTGCCGCAGCCGGTCGCCCGTGGCCCGGTCGATCACCCTGCTCCAGCTGGTCGTATAGACCGTGCCGTTGGCCGCCCGGTTCACATATTCGGCCAGCTGGCGCCCGTCCGGCGCCAGGATCAGCAGGCGGCCGGTGTTTTCCTCTTCGACCAGCAGGTTGCCCTGGCTGGTCAGATCGTCCAGCCCTTCGCTGTGCGTCTCGGCCTGCAGATCGGCCAGCGCCTGCTTGTACGGCGAACTGATCGCGCCGGTCGCGAAATCATAGACCAGCACCTCGTTCGCGCCCACCACCTCGGGTCCGCGCCCGCGGTTGATCGCATTGTTGTTGAAGACGGCGATCCGGTGGTCATCCAGAATGTCCACATCATGCTGGCCCATCCACGGGCCTTGCTGCCGCCACAGGACCTCATCCGTGGCCGGACGATAGAGCATGACGGTCGACGCCCGGCGCATGCTGATGAAAAGATCGCCCTTCTGCCAATAGGGACCGTCGGTCAGCACCGGCTGGATATCGTTCAGATGCAGCGGGTCATCGTCATAGGTGCCCGCACCAAAGAGTTGCGCCATCAACCCGTGGCGCTGATAGATGTCAACCAGCGAATGAATGTCGATCAGCGTACCGTCGGGCGCCAGATGCGCCAGCGCATCCTCGGTGAAATGGGCGCCATAGATCGGCTTGGCGGGCATCAGATGTGCGGGCACCCACAGGGTGCCATCGGCCGCGGCCTCGGTCGAATGGTGATAGATGTTCGTCTGTTCGACCCACAGGCGTTTGCCGCAGGCGTCGATGGCGAACAGGGGCGTGTAATGGTCCTTGAGGATCAGCCCGCCGTCCGGCAGCGGTAGCGGATGGACCGCCTCGAAATAATGGCGGTTCCATTTGGCCGCGAGATCGGCATTGGCGGGCACCCCCTGAAACAGCGCCTCGGCATCGGGCGCCCAGGTATGGACAACACCCATATCCCGCAGATCGACCAGCTCGACCAGCGCCTGATCCCGCGCCCCGTCAAACCGGCTGAGGAGGAGGTAATCCTCGCCCGCCAGCCCCTTGGCGCCATCGGCCAGCGTCCAGCCCGACCGCTCACCCAGCTTGGCCACATGCAGCGCCCGCCGGTCATCCTTGGCCCGCCACAGGGTCAGGGCGGTCAGCGGCGTTTCGGCCAATCGGTGGGCGGTGCCGGTCAGCGGACCCGGCTCCTCCTCGGTCCGTTCGGCCATCAGGACCGCCGCGCCGAAAAGAATGGTCCCGGCAAGGCCCAGAATGGCCAAAGCCATGACCAGCCAAAGTTCGATCCGCGCAAAAAGAAGACGTTGCATTCC
Source organism: uncultured Frigidibacter sp. (assembly GCA_964553145.1). Lineage (GTDB taxonomy): Bacteria > Pseudomonadota > Alphaproteobacteria > Rhodobacterales > Rhodobacteraceae > TMP-24. Next base: position 1,341 of record CAZKJZ010000194.1, read on the forward strand.
GTGCCTGCCCAAAGGTCCGAAACCGACGCTAGCGGCCCTTCCGGCAAATGCGAAGCGGATTTCCTGCCCCCCCGGTCACTGGCACCTGTCCCGCCCCCAACCCGCCCCATGGCCCGCACTGTCGCCCATGGGGAAACCCAGCCGATCCCGCCCCGCCCTCATCCGCCCCTTGCCTGCGAGGTGCCCGGGCGGTTATTGGGGGGCAGCGGTCCCGTAGCTCAACAGGATAGAGCAACTGCCTTCTAAGCAGTCGGTTGGGGGTTCGAGTCCTCCCGGGATCGCCAGTTTCCGCCTGCCGTCGCCCGCCGTCCGGCGCAAAGCGCGACACCCCGGGACCGTAGCAAAGATTGTCTTCAACCTTTTCAACGGCATCACAGATACCTGCCCAGCGCGCATGGTATTCCCCGCGTCCCGCCCCCATATCTCTGTCAGCCGTTCAGTAGTCCTGCGCGGTGTCATGGAGGACCCTCTCATGGGTGCCGAACAGACCGACCCGACCGCAGCCAACACACCGCAGGCCGATCAAGCCCCTCAGACCCAGAACGGCGAGACGTCGCCCCAGCAACAGCAACAGGCGACCCCTGACCAGCAGCAGATGGCGGACCCCACCCCCGAAGTGGCAAAGGCTGGCGAAAGTTCCGGGAACCTGTGACCTTTTCCGATCAGCCATTGGCTCTCTCACCCGCAGCACCTACGGGCGCTGACGGTTCTGCAACCAGCGGACCGGTCGGGGAACGACCGCCACGGGGCGGCTATGAATGGCGGGAGTTCTTCCTGCATCTTGGCCGCAGCGGCGCGACCCTGCCCGGGCTGCCGCTGACCATCAAGGCGTGACAGCCGGCGGCCGCATCGCAACGGCCGCCAGACATATGTGTTCCCGGCAACGCTGTTCCGCCCGGCGGCCTACCTGATTGGCCGCCCCGCAGGACCTGCGATCGTCGGGAGACAAAGCGGCGGGGGCCACCTCGCCGCTTTGTTTCAGTCTGAAGCAACAGAAAAGGTGCAGATCATGGGATATTCCACGCCGAAAACGCCGTTCAATCTGGCAGAGTTTCTCAGCACTCCGGCCAAGCCCAAGTCGATGAAATTCAAGTC
>CAZKJZ010000194.1:2535-4081 GCA_964553145.1 uncultured Frigidibacter sp.
ATATCGACATCATGCTGACCCAGCCACGGGCCGTTCCGGTACCACAGGATCTGATCGGTCGAGGGGCGATAAAGCAGCACCATCGAATAGTGGCGAAGGTTGATGAACAGATCGCCCTTTTTCCAATGCGGCCCGTCCGCCAGCACCGGCTGGATATCGTTCAGATGCAGCGGATCGCTGTTCACCGGGCCGGTGCCGAAAACGAACACCTCCAGCCCATGGCGCAGGAACAGATCGACCAGCGAAATCCGGTTCAGCACCTTACCTTCGGGCGAAACCTGCGCCAGCCCGTCTTCGGAAAAATCGGGGCCATAGTCGGGGTTCGGCGGCTGGATGCGGATCGGGATCCACAGATTGCCATCGGCGTCCGCCTCGGTCGAATGATGGTAGATGGCGCTTTGCTCGGACCAGACCACCCGGCTGCAGTGATCCAGGCTGAACAGGGGCGAGCCGTTGCCCTTGATGATCAGATTGCCGTTCGGAAGCAGCAAGGGATGATAGGCCTCGAAATACCAGCGGTTCCAGGTTTCGGTGTCCTTGGTCAGGCGCGGGTCGCGGGGGATGTCCGCGAACAGGCCGTCGGCGTCGGGCTGCCAGCGATAGCGCACCTGCCGGTCGGCCAGATCGACCAGTTCCACGACGGTCGAACCGGCATCGCCGTCATAGCGGCTGAGCAACAGATAGCCCTCGCCCGCCAGCGCCTTGCCGTCCCCGGCCACCACCCAGCCCGCCTTGCCCGCCAGCTTGCCCGTGCGCAGCGCAATGCGCGTATCCTTCTTGCGGATCAGCTCGCGCAGCGTCAGCGGCGTTTCGGCAACCGTATGGGCCAGCCGCTCGACCCGGCCCGCTTCCAGCGGCGTGCGTTCGGCCAGCAGGGCCATGCCGCCGAAAATGACGGCGCCCACCCCGGCCAGCAGCAACAGCAGCAGGACGATCCACAATTCAATCCGGGCAAACAGAACGCGCTGCATCAGACCCGATCCGACAGGTTTCACGGCAGCCCTAGCACCGCGCCGCCATGGTCCGCAATATGGCACTGCGGGTTGCAGGCCGGGCAAACGCCCCTCACCCACTTCTGTTTTCCCTGCAAACCGGCTATGACCGATGCCGACCCGCTGCAAAGGACCCGCCATGCCCGCCTATCGTTCCCGCACCTCTACCCATGGCCGCAACATGGCCGGCGCCCGGGGCCTGTGGCGCGCCACCGGCATGAAGGACGGCGACTTCGGCAAGCCGATCATCGCCATCGTCAATTCCTTTACCCAGTTCGTCCCCGGCCATGTCCATCTGAAGGACCTTGGCCAGCTTGTCGCGCGCGAGGTCGAGGCAGCAGGCGGCGTTGCCAAGGAATTCAACACGATCGCAGTCGATGACGGGATCGCGATGGGCCATGACGGCATGCTCTATTCGCTGCCCTCGCGCGAACTGATCGCCGACTCGGTCGAATATATGGTCAATGCCCATTGCGCCGACGCGATGGTCTGCATCTCGAACTGCGACAAGATCACCCCCGGCATGCTGATGGCCGCCATGCGGCTGAACATCC
>CAZKJZ010000195.1:0-4050 GCA_964553145.1 uncultured Frigidibacter sp.
CTGCCCCGCCCTCAGTCGCGGCTGTGCGCCAGGCGGGGCACATCCTTGGCCCCCGCCGACCCGCGGCCCGACAGGGACGGGTTTTCCATGAAGAACCGGTGGCAGTTGAACAGATCGTCCCGCGCCTCGGGCAGGTCGCGGATATAGCGGCCATCGGGCTGCAGAACCCAGCTTTGCGCCTCGTCCGCCAGATTGGCGGCCATGATCTGGTTTTCGATCTGCGCCTTGACCGTGTCGTTCATGATTTCGATCAGCGTCTCGACCCGGCGGGTCAGATTGCGGCCCATCCAGTCGGCGGACGAGATGAAGACGCGCGACTTTTTCGACGGCAGCCCCTGGCCATTGCCGAAACAGACGATGCGGCTGTGTTCCAGGAACCGCCCGACGATCGACTTGACGCGGATATTGTCAGAGAGGCCCTTGATGCCGGGGCGCAGGCCGCAGATGCCGCGCACGATCAGGCTGATCTTCACCCCTGCCTGACTGGCGGCATAAAGTGCGTCGATCACGTCAGAGTCGATGACCGAATTCATCTTGGCCCAGATTTCGCCGGGCCGCCCGGCGCGGGCATGGTCGGCCTCGGCGGCGATCAGCTCCAGAAGCCGGGGCTTCAGCGATATCGGCGAGATGGCCAGATTTTCCAGCCCCTCGGGCTGCACATAGCCCGAAAGGTAGTTGAAGATCTTGGTCGCATCCCGGCCGAGCGGCGCGTCGCAGGTAAAGAACGACAGGTCGGTATAGATGCGGGCGGTGATCGGGTGATAATTGCCGGTGCCGTAATGGGTGTAGGTCACCAGCTGATCGCCTTCGCGCCGCACGACCGTTGAAATCTTGGCATGGGTCTTGAGGTTGGTGAACCCATAGACGACATGCGCCCCCGCCCGTTCCAGCCGGCGTGACTGGCGGATGTTGGCGGCCTCGTCAAAGCGCGCCTTCAGCTCGACAAGGGCGGTTACCGACTTCCCGGCCTCGGCCGCCTCGCACAGGGCCGACACGATCGGGCTGTCTTGCGAAGTGCGGTAGAGCGTTTGCTTGATCGCCAGCACATTCGGATCATGGGCCGCCTGATCCAGAAAGCGGATCACCATGTCGAAGGTCTCATAAGGGTGATGCAGCAGCATGTCCTTTTGGCGGATCGCGGCAAAAAGGTCGCCGTCGTGGTCCAGCACCCGTTCCGGCACGCGCGGGGCAAAGGCCGTCCACTGAAGATCGCGGCGGCTGTCCAGCACCAGTTCCTTGACATCGGCGACGCCGACCATGCCCTTGACCTCGACCACCTCGTCAGGGCTGACATCCAGCTCTTCCATGATCAGGGCGCGCAGGCTGTCGGGGGCGCCCGCCGTGATGGTCATGCGGATCACCTGACCCCGGCGGCGGCGCTTCAGCGCGGTCTCGAACTCGCGCACCAGATCTTCGGCCTCGTCCTCGACCTCGAGGTCGCTGTCACGCAGGACGCGGAAGGCACAATGCCCGGTGTCGCGATAGCCGGGAAAGAGTGAGCCGAGGTGCAAAAGCAACAGCTCTTCCAGCGGCAGAAAGCGGCTGTCGCCGGGCAAGGCGACGAAACGGCGAATCTGCTGCGGGATCGGCAGGATCGCCTGCATCCGCCGCCCGTCGGTGGCCCGCTCCAGCTCCAGCGCAAGGCAGAAGCCGGTGTTGGGGATGAAGGGGAACGGGTGGGCCGGGTCGATCGCCAGGGGCGACAGAACCGGAAAGACCCCGTTCAGAAAATAATCGGCCAGAAAAGCCTCGTCGCCCTTGGTCAGTTTGCCGCGCGACAACAAAGTGATGCCTGCGCCTTCCAGGTCGCGCCGAAGCTGGTTCCAGATCGATTGCTGGGCCCCCATCAGGCGGCGCGCATCCTCGTTGATCAGCTTCATCTGGGCGGCGGCGGTCAGTCCGTCGTCCGAGGGCATGGCATTCCCGGCCCGCGCCAGCTGGCGCAGGCCCGCAACGCGGACCGTGTAGAATTCTTCAAGATTCGTGGACGAGATCGACAGGAACCGCAGCCGTTCCAGAAGCGGCACGCGCGGATTGCGGCTTTCGTCCAGAACCCGCCAGTTGAAGGCCAGCCAGGAAAGCTCGCGGTTGAAAAAACGGTGCGGCCCGGCAATTTCCTCGGCAGGAAGTTCGGCGGGGGCGGGCAGGGGGGATTTCAGGAAATTGGCCTGGGTCATGTACGGGTATATCGGCACAAATTGTAACAGATGGGTGACGTGATCATGGCGCGCCCGGGGACCCGCGTCCAGACGCCTGATCAAAGTAAAGCGCGGCCAGCGCGCGCGTCACCGGGCGGCCCATCGACAGGGCCAGCCGGTCCAGCCCCGCGACCAGATCGCGCGCGGCGGCAAAGCTGCGGTCCATCCGGCCCAGAAGATAGGGGATCAGCGTCGGGGGCAGGGCGATCTGCCGGTCGGTGAACTGTTTCAGCAGGACGGCCGCCAGCAGCGCGTCATCGGGCGGATCAAACCGGGCGATGGCCGTCGCCTCGACCCGGCTTTGGAGGTCGGGCAGCGTCAGGCCCCAGAGGCGCGGTTCGGTGCGGGCGGTCATCAGAAGCTGCCCGCCATCGGCCAGGATGAGGTTGTGAAGGTGAAAAAGCGCGGTCTCGCGCCCAGGATCGCCCGCCAGCCGGTCGGCATCCTCGACCAGCACCGCAGGGCTGGCCCGCGACAAGAGGTTCGGCACCCTGTCTTCGCCAAGGTCTTTGGCCATGATGGTGACAGCACCCGCCGCCCCGGCCCAGACGGCGGCCAGATGGCTTTTGCCCGCCCCCGCAGGCCCCAGGATCAAAAGCTTGCCCTGTGGCCACCGCTCCGGCGCTTCGACCAGGGCCAGGGCCAGCGCGTTCGGTGGGGCGACAAAGAAATCCCCCCGCCCCAGCGCGGGACGCACCGGCAGGTCGAACGCCAGTTGCCGGGCCATCAGCCGTCGTCCTGACCGCTGAGGCCCCGGTAAAGAAGGCTGCCGGTATAGCGGGCCGAGGCGAAGCGGACCAGAACCCCGATGGCGGCGGCCACCGGCACGGCGACCAGCATGCCGACAAAGCCGAAAAGCGTGCCAAAGGCCGACAAAGCGAACAAAAGCCAGACGGGATGCAGCCCGACCGATTTGCCGACCAGGCGCGGGGTGATGATATTGCCTTCCAGGAACTGGCCGACGGCAAAGATGCCCGCGACCAGTGCGATCTGGGTCCAGTCGCCCCAGAACTGAAAGAGCGCCAGCCCGATGGCCAGCGACCCGCCGATCAGCGCGCCGACATAGGGGATGAAGGTGATGATCCCGGCGATGGCGCCGACGATCAGCCCGAACTGCAAGCCGACCAGCATCAGCCCCACGGCATAGAACGTCCCGAGGATCAGGCAGACCGACACCTGGCCCCGCACGAAACCCGCCAGAACCTTGTCGATGTCGCGCGCGATGGCGCGCACCGTCGGCTGGTGGTCGCGGGGCAAAAGATGGTCGATGCGCCTGACCAGATGGTCCCAGTCGAGAAGCATGTAAAAGGCGACGACCGGCACGACGACCATGAAGACGACGGCATTGATGACCGAAATGGCCGAGGACAAAAGCCCGCTGGCCAAAGCCCCGCCCTTGGACTGGATGGTGCGGCCAAGGCTGAGCAACGTATCGCGGACGACCGAATTTTCGTCCATGATATGGGGAAAGCGCGCGGTCAGGAAGGTTTCCAGATCGCCGAGGATCGTCGGCGCGGAATTGATCAGCTGCACCAGCTGGCGGGTCAGCATCGGCACGACCAGCAGCGCCAAGAGGATGAAAGCCAGAAGCGCCACGACCGAGATGACGGCTGTCGCCGCCGCCCGCGACAGGCCCGCCCGCTCCAGCCGGTCGGCGATCGGGTCGAGGAAATAGGCCACGGCCCCCCCGACCATGAAGGGCAAAAGCACACTGCCAAGCCCCCACAGCAGGGTCAGAAAGACCGCCGCCGCGATGCCCCAGTAAATCGCCTGCTGCCGGACCGGCAAAGCCATGGGCGCCCTCCCTTTTGCAACGGATGTAGTGCCAAGGGGGGGCGGGGGCAAGGGCGGG
>CAZKJZ010000196.1:0-4044 GCA_964553145.1 uncultured Frigidibacter sp.
GCGGCGCGGTCTTTTTTGGGGACCGGGGCAAAGTCGATCACCACCATGCCGCCAAGACCGCGCAGCCGAAGCTGACGGGGCAGATCGCGGGCGGCGGCGATATTGGCCTTGAGACTGGCGGCGGGGGAGGTGTCGGTGCCGGTGTTCACATCAACGGCCACCAGCGCGCGGGTCGGCTCGATCACCATATGGCCCCCGCCGGGCAGGGGGACCATGGGGGATAAAAGCGCGTCGATCGCCTCGTCCACGCCATGGGTGGCGAAACTGTCCGGGCCTTCGGCCACCTCGTCCGGTGCCGGGTCGGACCAGTCGCGCCAGGCTTCTTCGTGTGGGGCAGGGGCATCCAGCAAAAGTTCGGGGTTGCCGGTCAGGTCGGCCATGATGGCGGTCGCCAGATCGCGCAGGCGGGTGATGTCGTCGGCGATCTCATCCTCGTCCGCCGCTTCAGACGCCGACCGGACGATCAGGCCAAACGGGCAGTCCGCCATTGCGTGGCGGGCCAGCCCGTCCAGCCGGTCGCGGGTGTCCGTATCCTTGATCCGGCGCGAGATATTCAGCCCGGGGGCCTGCGGCGTGACGATGGCCAGGCGCGACTTGAACAAGAGGCGCGTGGTCAGGGGCAGGGCCTTGGTGCCTTCGGCGCGGGCCGTGACCTGCACCAGCAATGTCTGCCCGGGGGCGAGGCCCGAAGTGTCGCGCAGGAATCCCTTATGCCCGCCCGGCAGGCGGACGAAGACGCCGCCCTGGCCCTTCATCTGGCGATCAACCGTGCCGCGCAGGATGGCGCCGGGGGCAAAGCTGTCGTCGCTGTCGCCCTGGGCGATCAGCAGGTCATCAAGCTGGCCGTCGACCATCAGGGCCGCAGCTTCGCGTCCCTGCCATTGGCCCAGAACCACCAGACGACCCTTCATGCCGCATCCCCCATGGCAAAGACCGGGATGCCTGCCGTCTGCAAGAGGCTGGCAGTTTCGGCGACGGGCAGGCCGACGACGCCGGTGAACGAACCTTTCAGCCAGGGGATCAGTGCCCCGAACCGGCCCTGGATGGCATAGGCCCCGGCCTTGCCCTGCCATTCACCGCTGGCCAGATAGGCGTTCACTTCGTTGTCCGACAGGGGTTTGACGCGGACCTCGGTATCCACCAGCCGTTCCCAGAGGCGGTCGCCCCGACGGACGGCAATGGCGGTCAGCACATGGTGCCGCCGCCCGGAGAGAGCCCAGAGGAATTCCGCCGCCTCGCCTGCGTTGGCGGGTTTGCCCAGAATGCGCCGACCGACGGCGACGGTCGTGTCCGCCGACAAAAGCACCTCGCCCGCCGCAAGGGGGAGTGCCAGCGCCTTTTCCCGCGCCATGCGCACGACATAGGCACGGGGCACTTCGCCCTTTTGCGGGGTTTCGTCGATGTCGGGTGCGCGCACCTCGTCCGGTGTCAGCCCCATTTGCGCCAAGAGTTCCTTGCGTCGCGGGCTGGCTGATCCCAGGATCAGGCGCGGCATGTCACTTGAAGCGGTAATTGATCCGGCCCTTGGTCAGGTCATAGGGCGTCATCGTCACCTGAACCTTGTCGCCCGCCAGAACGCGGATACGGTTCTTGCGCATCTTGCCTGCCATTGTCGCGATGATCTCATGGCCGTTCTCAAGCTCGACCTTGAATGTCGCGTTGGGCAGGAGTTCACGCACGACACCGGGGAATTCGAGCTCGTCATCCTTGGCCATGGTCACTCCATAAGAATTACCCCGCATCAATCGCGGGGCGCGCCCTAAATGCGCCGCCTTCCCCGGTTTTTCAAGCGAATTCCGGCCCCCGCCCGGCGACTGTGACCTTTTTCGCGGGCCGCTCCTGTTCGGGCCAGTGGCGCAGGTTCAGAACACCACCGTCGCGGCGCACGCGGCGTACGGCGTCCAGCGAGATGTCGGCGATGGTCCAGCCCGCATCGCCCATGGTCCCTTCGGCAATGATCCCGTCCGGGGGGAAGCCATGGTCGGGCGGGCCATAAAGGCTGGCGCGGCCGGTATTGTCCTCGCCCCCCGCGCACCAGGGGGCAGGGCCGACCAGCGGGGCCTGCACGGTGATCATCTGGCCTTCCAGTGCGCGGGCCATGGCGCCGACGCGGACACGGGTGAAGCCTGCCGGAAATTCAGTGGCCGAAGGCACCAGCAGAATCTCGCATCCCGCCAGCGTCAGGCTGCGGGCCAGAAGCGGAAATTCACTGTCATAGCAGATGGTGACGCCGATGCGGCCAAGGCCGGTGTCAAAGACGGTCAGGCCCCGGCCCGGGGCGATATGCCACTCCTCGCGCTCGAACCGGGTCATCATGACCTTGTCCTGATGGCCGATCAGGCCGGTCGGGCCGTAAAGCGTGGCGCGGTTCACCGGGCGCTTGGGGTGCGCGACCGGGTCGAAGACCGGACCCGAGGCGCCAAGGATATGGACGCCGTATCGGGCGGCCAGATCGACGTGAACTGCGTCCGAGGCCGGGCGGTGGCGCGCGGCCTCGTGCAGGGCGGCCTGTTGATCGGCAGCAACGGCGGCACCACCCAGCGAGGCCAGTTCAAGCGCCCCATACTCGGGAAAGACCAGAAGGTCGGCACCCGCCCCGGCGGCCCGGGCCACCCAGTCTGACAGTTTGGCCTGATAGTCGGCGAACCGGTCGAACCATGTCAGCGGATAGGCGGCGGCGGCAATTTTCATGGGTGACCGGGGGGCAGGGCCGTCGGCGGAAAGGTCGCCGACGGGAAGCGTCATGTCAGGATCAGAGCAGCGCCTTGACCTTTTCGGCGATCTTTTCGGCGGTGATGCCGAATTCCTTGTAAAGCCGGTCGGCGGGGGCCGAGGCGCCGAACCCTTCCATCCCCACGAAGCCCGCCTTTTTCTCGGACCCGCGTTCGCCCAAGAGAAGACCGTCCCATGACATGCGGCCCGCTGCCTCGACCGCGACGCGGACGGGACCGGCGGGCAGGACGCGCTTGCGATAGCTTTCGGGCTGGGTCGCAAACAGCTCCATGCAGGGGACCGAGACGACGCGGGTGCCGATGCCGTCCGCCTCGAGCAGATCGCGGGCTTTCAGCGCGATCTCGACCTCGGAGCCCGAGGCCAGAAGGATCGCCTGACGCTTGCCCGTGGCTTCGGCCAGCACATAGGCGCCCTGGGCGGTCAGGTTCTTGGCCGTGTGGCTGGTGCGGACCGTGGACAGGTTTTGCCGCGATAGGGCCAGGACCGAAGGCGTCTTGTCCCGGGTCAGCGCCAGCTCCCAGGCTTCGGCGGTTTCGACCAGATCGGCGGGGCGGAAGGTTAGCGTGTTCGGCGTGGCCCGGCAGATTGCCAGATGTTCGATCGGCTGGTGGGTCGGGCCGTCCTCGCCCTGACCGATGGAATCGTGGGTCATGACATAGACGGTCGGGACGCCCATCAGCGCCGACAGCCGCATCGAGGCGCGGGCATAGTCGGTAAAGCACAGGAACGTGCCGCCATAGGGGCGCACGCCGCCATGCAGCACCATGCCGTTCATCGCGGCGGCCATGCCATGTTCGCGGATGCCGTAATGGACATGGCGACCCTTGCGGTTGTCCGCGTTGAAGACACCGAGGTCGGCGGTCTTGGTCAAGTTCGATCCGGTCAGGTCGGCCGACCCGCCGATCACTTCAGGCGCGATCGGGTTGACGGCGGCCAGCACCAGTTCAGAGGCCTTGCGGGTGGCGACCTTGGGGTTGTTTGCGGCCGCGTCCGCCTTGATGGCGCGGATGGCGGCCGCCAGTTTTTTCGGTGCGCCGCCGGTCATCTGGCGGGTGAATTCCGCCTGCCTGGCCGGGGGCAGGGCGGCAAAGCGCGCCTCCCACTCCGCACGCGCGGTGGCGCCGCGCGCGCCGATGGCGCGCCAGGCCTTCTGCACATCGTCCGGGATGACAAAGGCGTCATGGTCCCAGCCATAGATCGCCTTGGTCGCCTTGATCTCATCCGGGCCAAGGGGCGAGCCGTGGGCGCCCGCCGTATCCTGCTTTTTCGGGCTGCCAAAGCCGATATGGGTCTTGCAGTCGATCATCACCG
>CAZKJZ010000197.1:0-2488 GCA_964553145.1 uncultured Frigidibacter sp.
GGCAGGCCGGTCTTTCGCGCCCGGGTCAGATGGGCCAGCCCCTCGCCCGCCAGCGCCGCGATCGCGGCAGGGTCCGTGTCGGGCAAGGGTCTGCGCCCCCGGTCACTCAGCGCCGGAACCGCGACCAGCCAGTTGGCCAGCCCCGCCCCTTTGGCAAAGTCCCGAACCGCGGCCTCGTGCCCGGGCCCCGCCCCCAGCGACAGGGCCGCGGCCCACATCAGGCTGCCCGCCGTCTGGTCCAGATAGTCCCACAGGCCAGGCGCATCCGCGAACGGCTCGGACCAGCAGTCCCAGCGCCGCGCCTCGGGGATCGTGGCCAGCGCCGCGCCAAGACCGGGCACCGTGGCGACCAGGGGCGCCAGCGCCCCGGCTACCTCGCCATCGGCCCGCCCCCCCTGCCCCAGCCGGTCCAGCTGATCGATCCACCATTGCAGGCGCATTTCCGAAACGATCGGCTCGGCCGAGGCATAGGCCGCCCGCGCCACTTCCAGATTGAAGGCATAAAGCGGCCAAAGCCGGGCGCGCGCCGCGACCGGCGCGGCCATGGTGGCGGCAAACCGGTCGGGGTCGGCGCCCTGAACCATTGCGGCGGCGTGGGCAAGGTCGGGCGGCAGGCTCACGCCGGGACCGCCCCGTCATGGATGAGCTTCCAGGTGATCGCATCCAGAAGCGCTTCGAAGCTGGCATCGACGATATTGGCGCTGACACCCACGGTCGACCAGCGGTGGCCCTGACCATCCTCGCTGTCGATGATGACGCGGGTCACGGCCTCAGTGCCGCCCTGGGTGATCCGCACCTTGAAATCCACCAGCTTCATATCGTCGATATAGCGCTGATAGGGGCCCAGATCCTTGGCCAGCGCCTTGGACAAGGCATTGACCGGCCCCCGGTCCGACCCGGTCTTGTCCATGCTTTCCGAAACCGACAGCATCTTTTCGCCGCCGATCTTCACCACGACCACCGCCTCGGACAGGGTCACCATGCGGTTATGCTTGTTCTTTCGCCGTTCGACCGTGACGCGATAGCGCTTCACCTCGAAAAACGCGGGCAACAGGCCGAGTTCCCGGCGCGCCAACAACTCGAACGAGCCCTGCGCCCCGTCGTAGGCATAGCCTTCGTCCTCGCGCAGCTTGATCAGGTCCAGGATGCGGCCAAGGGCCGGGTCTTTGGGGTCAACCGCGATCCCCGCCGCCACCAGCCGGGCGCGCAGGTTCGACTGGCCTGCCTGATTGGACATGGGGATCACCCGTTCATTGCCAATGAGGCCGGGGTCCACATGTTCATAGGTGGTCGGGTCTTTCAGGATCGCACTCGCATGCAGCCCGGCCTTGTGGGCAAAGGCCGAGGCGCCGACATAGGCCGCCGTGCGCAAGGGCACGCGGTTCAGAATGTCGTCCAGCATCCGGCTGGTCCGGGTCAGATGCGCCAGCGCGGCGGGGCTGACGCCGGTGGTGTAGCGGCTGGCATAGGGTTCCTTCAGCAGCAGCGTCGGGATCAGGCTGGTCAGGTTCGCGTTCCCGCACCGCTCGCCCAGACCGTTCAGCGTGCCCTGTATCTGGCGCGCCCCCGCATCAACGGCGGCCAGTGAACAGGCCACGGCATTTTCCGTGTCATTATGGGTGTGAATGCCCAGACGGTCGCCCGGGATGCCTGCCCTGACCACGTCGGCGGTGATGCGCCCGACATCCGCAGGCAGGGTGCCGCCGTTGGTGTCGCACAGGACGATCCAGCGGGCACCCGCATCCCGCGCCGCATGCAGGCAGTCCAGCGCATAGGCGGGGTTGGCGCGGTAGCCGTCAAAGAAATGTTCGGCGTCAAACAAAGCCTCGCGCCCCTGGGCCACCAGATGGGCGACCGAGGCGCGGATATTGTCCAGGTTTTCCTCCAGGCTGATGCCAAGGGCGGTCGAGACATGGAATTCGTGGGTCTTGCCCACCAGACAGACGGCGGGGGTTCCGGCATTCAGAACGGCGGCCAGCACATCGTCATTGGCCGCCGACCGCCCGGCCCGCTTGGTCATGCCAAAGGCGGTAAAGGTGGCCTTCGTCTGCGGCCTTGCGGCAAAGAAGTCGCTGTCGGTCGGATTGGCGCCGGGCCAGCCGCCTTCGATATAATCGACGCCCAGCGCGTCCAGCGCCGCCGCGATCTGCTGTTTCTCGGCCACCGAGAACTGCACGCCCTGCGTCTGCTGCCCGTCGCGCAGCGTCGTGTCGTAAAGGTAAAGCCGATCTTTCATGCGCAGACCTTTCTGCCCGGACCGAAAAGCGAAAGGTCCAGTGGACCTTTCGCCGGTCCGTTGGCCGAAGCGCAAGCGCAGGCCAAGGGGTTATGTGAGGAACCGGACGATTGGGGCACGGGCGGCGCCTGCCTGAGGCGGGCGCGAATGCGCCTGCCAGCGGGGCAGGCAGGCGCAGCCCGTGCTGGCGCACGGCCGGGATTATCCCCGCCGGTCGCGGCGCCCGGGTCACCTGCCCCGGGCTTTGGCTGG
>CAZKJZ010000197.1:2588-4024 GCA_964553145.1 uncultured Frigidibacter sp.
CTTGGAATAATGCGTCGACAGGAACACGAACCGGATCACCTCGCCCGGCACGCCCTTGTCCAGCAAGTCCCGGACGGTAAAGAAATTGCCCAACGACTTGGACATTTTCTTGCCCTCGACCTGCAGCATCTCGTTATGCAGCCAGAAACGGGCGAACTTGCTGCGGCCGAACGGATCGTCCTTGTCCGCCAGGGCGCAGCAGGATTGGGCGATCTCGTTCTCATGATGCGGGAATTGCAGGTCTATGCCGCCTGCGTGAATGTCGAACGTCTCGCCCAGCAGATCGCGGGCCATGGCCGAGCATTCGATATGCCAGCCGGGCCGCCCCCGGCCCCAGGGACTGTCCCAGCCCGGCAGCCCGTCGTCCGACGGCTTCCACAGGACGAAATCCATCGGGTCTTCCTTGAAGGGCGCCACCTCGACCCGGGCCCCCGCGATCATGTCATCGACTGACCGGCCCGACAGGCGCCCGTAATCGGCATAAGACCGCACGCGGAACAGCACATGACCGTCGCGCGCATAGGCATGGCCCGAGGCGATCAGCCCCTCGGTCATCGCGATCATCTGGGGAATGAAATCGGTCGCCCGCGGCTCGTGGTTCGGCCTGAGCGCCCCCAGCGCATCCATGTCGGCGTGATACCAGGCGATGGTTTCCTCGGTCCGCTCGCGGATCAGATCCTCCAGCTTGCGCGGATCGCCCAGCCCCTTGCGGCGCTGCGCCTCGGCGTTGATCTTGTCGTCGACGTCGGTGAAATTGCGGACATAGGTGACATGGTCCGCGCCATAGACATGGCGCAGAAGCCGGTAGAGCACGTCAAAGACGATGACGGGCCGGGCATTGCCCAGATGCGCGCGGTCATAGACGGTCGGGCCGCAGACATACATGCGCACGTTCCGCGCGTCGATCGGCGTGAACGGATCGACCTTGCGCGTTCTGGTGTTTCTAAGACTGATCTCTACCATGGTCCCAATCCCTGCGCCTTGGCCTGGCCGCTGGCGGGTGCCGATGTTCGCGCTGGGGAAAACATGGGAACAGCCCGCCTGACGATGTCAGCCGGTAATGCAGCACATCCGGGTGATGCTGTTGCTGTTCATGCCCCTTCCATAGCGCGGGGCGCCCGGGAAAGGCAAAGCCTTTCTTGCGGGACCGGGCCGGGGGTGGCAGGCTGGTGGCATGGACCCCACCGCCACCCGCACCCTTGCCAACCGGATCTGCGCCACCCTGCCGGGCGCGGAATGGTCCGACCCCTGGGGCGGCGGCCATGATGCCTGGAAGGTCGGGGGCAAGATGTTCGCCTGCGGCGGCGCGGTCCAGACCGGGATTGCCGTCAAGACCGACAGTATCGAGACCGCCGAAATGCTGATTGCCGCCGGTATCGGGACCAGGGCGCCCTATTTCCACCGGTCCTGGCTTTATCTGCCGGACGGGACCGACG
>CAZKJZ010000198.1:0-3988 GCA_964553145.1 uncultured Frigidibacter sp.
GCCGCCTCCAGCGGGAGCAGGACGGCTCCGAGGTGAAATCCACCGAACTCGAGCGTCTGACTGCCGAGGGCCTGACCCTCACCGAACGCCGGAACTGCATGGACATGATGCGCGATCACGCTGCCTCCGAGTTCTGGCGTCATACGGGCTCGACTTGGCGGCCCCGCACCGGCTCAAAGGTGAACCATCAGCACCTGACCGCCGCCCTGATTGACAGCCGCGACTTCCTGGCCGCCAAGCGCCGCGCCGAGACCGAGGTGATGCTGCCCGCAGGCCCCAAGGTTGCCCTTACCGGCGGGGCCGACTTCAACGATCACCGCCTGATCTGGGGCAAGCTCGACCAGGTCCGGACCAAATACCCCGACATGGTCCTTCTCCACGGGGGTGGCGTGAAGGGCGCCGAACTCATCGCCGCCAAATGGGCCGAAGCCCGGGGCGTCACCCAGATCGCTTTCAAGCCTGACTGGAACAAACACACAAAGGCCGCACCCTTCAAGCGCAACGACGCCATGCTGGATGTGCTCCCCGTGGGCGTCCTCGTCTTCCCGGGCAATGGCATCCAGGAAAACCTTGCCGACAAGGCCAAGAAGCTCGGCATCCCAGTGGTGAAGTTCGAGGGGGGGGCGTGAGCCCCCTAGACAAAGTGCCTGGCTCTGAGCATCCAATTGGCCTAGCCGCATTTTGGCTATGCGAGTCTTCTAGCCACGTTTTCGTGCGGACTGACCGTCCTAGAAATCCTACTTGCCAGCGGCGGTGGCCGCATCATCTATCCATTTCTTGAGAGATGCGTGGTCCACGTATTTGTAGATTTTCGCGTTCGCTGCCGTGAGCTTCGTGGGCGTTGCGCCAACTGTATCCGTATTGCCGCCGGAATCCTTGAGATGGTGGATCTGCACGCCGATGACGGCATTCCCGCGCGCGATTGACTGGCTGATTTCGTAGTCAATATACTTGCGGCCAGAAGTTGCTGCACCGATGCACACCACGGTCACCGTCGTGTTCTTCAGACCTTCGTCGATCATGGCTTTGATCGCGGCATCGCCTTTCTTCTTAGCTTCTTCCCAAAGTGAGGCATCAGCAAAGCCAGCCGCAGCGACGCCCACCACTTGGTCGAGGTTACGGATCTGATTCACGCGCCAGACATCGCGCTGATAATGGAAGCTAAAAAATACGCGGCGCGCCATGCTTGGTTCCCCTGCTGTGTAACACTGTTCTTACCGCATAGAGGGTGCGAAGTGAAAGTCAATCAACTTTGGGTTCAAAGCCTTCCTGCCTCAGTTGCAGGAGAAGTGTCGCATGTATCGCTGGATGCGCTATAGTGCCGAAATGGCTGATTACGAACTTATTCTGTTGGGATGCCCGCCGCCGGAGGCGTTGGCTCTGCTCACCGCACGCATTGCTGCGGTGACTGGCGGGTATGGCATGGTCGTGCCTGACGACCTCGCAGTCCGCAGCGCTGCGGATGCAAAGGCGTGGAATATCCGCGCCACCATGGCAGCGCTCTACTTTGGCGGTGATCCCACAATCGACGCGGACCTCGTCGTCGACCTAGAAGCTGCCTGCGTACCGATTGTGCCAGTAGTTCCCTCGGGCGGCCATGTGTCTGAGACCATCCCGCCAGAATTGCAGGCAATCAATGCTTTCTTCGACGAGCCAGGAAACGCTCGGATCGATGCACTGGCTGCGCTTGCACTTGAGTGCCTCGGCTTGCTCCGGCGTCAGCGCCGCGTGTTCGTCAGCTATCGGCGCGACGAATCACGCACAGTCGCGGTGCAGCTGCATGACGAACTCAGCGCAAGAGGATTCGACGTCTTCTTGGACACCCACGACATCCTGCCGGGTGATGTTTTTCAGGAAATGCTGTGGCATAGGCTCGCGGACAGCGACGTCGTTATCATGTTGGACACAAAGGATTATTTTGGAAGTAAGTGGACGAAACAAGAACTGGGGCGTAGCTTGGCGCAGGGGATCCAGATACTTCGGGTAATCTGGCCGGGCCACGAGCCAACTCGCCACCTTTCCCTGAGCGACGCCCTGCAACTGGGCGCTGCAGACCTTGACCTCGGGGGAAAGCTAATCCCCTTGAAAGTCGACCAAGTGGTCCGTCGCACAGAGGCTCTCCGTAGCCGGAGCGTCGCAACGCGTCACCGAGAGATCGCAGGCACTCTGCGCGTCCAAGTCGAGAGGATTGGTGGGCGGTTTGAGGGGATCGGCGCTCACCGAGCTATGGCGCTTACCCTGCCAAATGGCCTCGAGCTTCAGGCTTACCCCGTGGTCGGTGTCCCCACTGCTGAGCTCTTGAACGACGTGCATGCCAAGGCCACTGCTTCAGCACACGGCCGTTTCCCATGTCTCGTCTATGACCATCACGGAATCAGGCCGGCGTGGCGTTCGCATCTCGAGTGGTTAGATTCGCAATTAAAGGGTGTCCGCGCTCTGCGGGTATTTGATGCAGCATGGGAACTCGCCGAATGGGACAGTTGAGGGCAGAGTCCGCGGTGTTTCTTTCTGCAGGGGTCCCCGATCCGTCGGCGCGCCACTTCGTTGGCGAGGGCGATTCTGTGGCTATCTCAGCAGCTGTCGCAGCTGTCCTCGAGGTTACCCTAGGGCGGCGCAGGCTCGTATGGGGCGGACATCCTGCGATAACCCCGATGGTCTGGGCTTTTGCCGAGTCAATGGAAGTAGACTACGGGAAGTGGGTTTTGCTCTATCAGAGCCTGAGGTTCAAGGACGAGTTCCCGGACGAGACTGCCCTGTTTCAGAACGTAGTCTTTACGGAGAACGTCGGCGACGAGGTGGGGCCAAGCCTTGAACTCATGAGAGAAAGAATGCTGGGCGAGAACCGATTTGAGTCCGCCGTGTTCATTGGTGGAATGCAAGGAATTATCGACGAGTGCCATCTATTCGCCAAAAGAGCACCAACTGCGCGAATTGTACCCGTGGTGTCTACGGGTGGAGCGGCGCGGCTACTGGGTGAGTCTTTGGGTTTCGGTCCTGAAACTGCAGCGGATCTCGACTATGTGCGTTTCATGTACGCGCGTCTCGGTGTAGATCCGAATGAGCGTCGATACGGCACTCCTGCAGATCAGCCCGCTGCCGCAGACGCTCGAATCCAGGTTCCACACGCGTCACGTTGACCAGAGGAGGTGGATAGACCTTCGTCGAAGGTGCCTGCTTGCGCTTCGACTTCTCGAGTTCCGCGAGGGTGAAGCCGAGGTTCTTGGCAAGCATCTCGACCTTTTCGCGAGCTTTCGCCCTATACCGTGCTTCGAATGTGGAAATCGCTTTGGCCACGGACTTCTGCGATTCTCGCAGTTTTCGGCGAGCGACATGGCCGCCACGTTGAAATCAGGTGTCGGTGCTCCGGTTGATCCAATCCAACTGCCGTTATCGTGTCGGGCCCGTTCGGCTAGGGACGATCGGGGGCGCGGGCTCGGGTGGGCGTGGTGATCCCTTCTCCCTTCCCGGGATGGTTCCTCCTAGGGCTGACTTTGCCGGATGAGGTCGGCTGAACTCGTCTGCTTGGGTTCCTCTCCCCCTGTGGCCTGGTTGAGGCACCTCCCCTTCGACTGACAATCCCCTAAGCCTGTTCGGTTTCCTGCCCGCAACCCCGCTCCTGTCCGGGCCGTGTTGGCCGCAAGGCGTCCTGCCCGCTCCACCCCGGCCCCTCGGGGGTTTCCGGCTGGTCCCTTGGCCCAGCCGTGCAGACGTCTCCCGACAGGCTTCTGCCGGGTCTTGTCGAAGGGATGGTCCCTCGCACCAGACACAGGAGTTATACCATGCAGAACATCGTCATCCTCGCCGGCAACATCGGTCAGGCCCCGGAAGCCCGCGTCACCCAGGGCGGCACGAAGATCACCCACTTCACCCTCGCCACCTCGCGCCCCCGCCTGTCGGAAGGCCGCCCGATCCGCGACGAGCACGGCTACCGCGTGATGGACACCGAATGGCACCGCATCACCTGCTTCAACGGCCTCGGCAAGTCGGT
>CAZKJZ010000199.1:0-3987 GCA_964553145.1 uncultured Frigidibacter sp.
GCGATCAGCGTGGCCAGAACGGTGGAAATGGCAGAGATGACCGAATTGGCCATGCCGGCGATATGGCCCATGTTCTGCAGGGCCAGGGCATTCAGATTGCCGATGCTGAGGCCAGCGGAGAAAAAGACCGATGCGGCCCAAAGGAAAAAGACGGCAAAGGCCCAGCCGCCAGAGACGAGCCCGCTTGCCGTCAGAAGGCAGGCGGTCGCGGCGATGATCGCCTGCGCGACATAGGCCATCGTTACCATCCGCCGCATCCCGAACCGCGTGACCATCAGCCCGTTCACAAACGAGACGCCGCCCGCCAGAAGTGCGATCAGCGCGAACCAATAGGGAAACTCGGCGCCCCGATGGAAACCCTGATCAAAGATCTGCTGGATCGAGGAGAGAAGGCCGAACAGCTGGCCAAGGCCAAGCGTCGTGACCAAGGTGTAGATAAGGACCAGCCGGTCCGACAGGACCTCGACCAGACCGGCGCGCAGAAGGGCGGGGCTTAGCGGGCGGCGGGCGGTGGCGGGCAGGGTTTCGGGCTGGCGGAGGCCCATCCAGGCCAGCGCGGTCAGGCCAAAGAGCATGAAGGCCAGAAAGACCGCCCTCCAGCCCCAGAAATGGGTGATCGCCTGTCCGATCATCGGCGCCACAGCCGGAACCAGCATGAAGACCATCATCACGAACGAGGTGATCCGCGCCATCTCGCGCCCTTCGTAAAGGTCGCGGGTCAGGGCCATGCCGCCGATGCGCGGGGCCGAGGCGCCGAGGCCCTGAACGAAGCGCGCGGCCAGAAGCAGGGGCAGGCTGGTCGCATAATGCGCGGCAAGGGCGCTGGCCACATAAAGGCCAAGGCCGGTCGCCATGACCGACTTTCGGCCAAAGGCATCGCTGAGGGGGCCGGTGAAAAAGGTGCCGACCCCCAGCCCCATGACAAAGGCCGACAGGATCAGCTGCGCGCGGTTGACCGCATCCGGCGTAAGGTCGGCGGCAATGGCCGGGAGGGCGGGCAGCATCGCATCGATCGAAAAGGCGATCGTGGCGAAAAGCATGGCCAGAAGGGCGGTGAATTCGACCGTCGACAGCCTGGCGCTGCCCCGGTCCGGGGAAAGATCGCTCATTGGTCGGCCTTGCGGGCGCTGGCCTGGCGGGATTGGGCGATCAGGTCGTCGATCACGCTCAGCCACAGGTCCATCGGCTGGGCGCCCTGCACGGCATGGCGGTCGGCGATGATATAGGTCGGCACCGACCGGACGCCGCGCGACTGGCTGTGGCTGATCCGGGCGCGGACCGTATCAAGGTCGGCGTCGCTGGCCAGAAGCCGCGCGGTGGCGGTGCGGTCCATCCCGACCTCGGCCGCGATGGCCGTCAGGGTCACGGGATCGCCGATATCGCGCCCGCCCTGCCAATAGGCGCGGAACAGTGCCGAGACCATGGCCGACTGCCGCCCTTCCAGCCCCGCCCAATGGATCAGCCGGTGGGCGTCCAGCGTGTTCGGCGCGCGTCCGATCGCGTCAAGGTCAAAGGCGACGCCTGCCTTGGCGGCATGGGCCAGCAGCGGTTCATGCATCTGTGCGACGGTCTCGGCGCTGCCAAACCTGGCCGTCATATACTCGGTCCGGTCCAGCCCGCCAGGCGGGATCGTCGGGTCCAGCTGATAGGGGTGCCATTCGATCCGGAACGGATGGTCGGGCCGCGCCTCGAGCGCGCGATAGAGATAGCCCTTGCCTACATAGCACCAGGGGCAGGCCACATCGGAAATGATATCCAGCCGGATCATCCGGTCTCTCCGTTCGTCATGTCGCGCAGCGCGCGGCGGTTCAGCTTGCCATTGGCCGTCCGGGGCAGGGCGGTCAGGCGCAGATAGTCGCGCGGCTGCTTGTAGCGGGCCAGGGCGCTGGCGGCCCAGGCCTGAAGGTCGGCCTTATCTGCCTCTCCTGTGTAAAAGGCAACGAGGATCGACAGGTCGTCGGCCAGTTTCCGTTCGATGACGGCAAGGTCGCCGGCGCCGGGGCAAAGGGCAAAGGCGCCCTCGACCTCGTCCGGCGACAGGCGGTACCCGCCCGGGTTCATCATCTCGTCGCTGCGGCCCAGAACGGTCACCGCGCCGTCGGGCGCCATCCGCCCAAGGTCGCCGGTCAGGAACCAGTCGCCGTGAAAGCGCGCGGCATGGTCGGCGTCAGCGCCGTGGTAGGTCAGAAACAGGCCGGGGTCGGTGCGGTGGACGGCGATCAGGCCGTCGGCCCCCGGCGGAACCGGCTGGCCGTCAACGCCCAGAATCGTGATCCGGCGGCCCGGTTGCGGATAGCCGGTCGTGCCGGGCGGCGCTGGCCGGTCGGGGCAAGAGGAGATGAAGGTCGAAACTTCCGACAGCCCGTAGGCCGGATGGATCGGACGGCCGGTGGCGGCGGTCCAGGCGGCGCGGGTCAGGTCGGACAGCCGCTCGCCCGCCGTCAGCCCATGGCGCAGGTCGGGCAGGTGCAGGCGCGCGCCGGACTTCAGCATCTGCCGGTAAACCGCCGGGGCGGCAGCAAAAAGCGTGGCGCGCGACCGCCGGAGGAGGGCGGGCAGATCGGCAGGCGTCACCCCCGGCCCCGGCACCAGCGCCGTCGCGCCGACCGTCCAGGGATCGAAGAGACCGGTGCCGAGCGTAAAGCTCCAGTTCATCGCGCCCGCATGCAAAAGCCGGTCATCGGCCGTCAGCCCGTACCAGCCCTCTGCCATCATCCGCCGCGCCCAGATGGCGCGATGGGCATGGACCACTGCACGCGGACGGCCAGAGGTGCCGGACGTATAGATCATATAGGCGGGCCGGTCGGGATCACCAAGGTGCGGGGGCGCGGGCGGGTGACCGGCCA
Source organism: uncultured Frigidibacter sp. (assembly GCA_964553145.1). Taxonomy (GTDB): domain Bacteria; phylum Pseudomonadota; class Alphaproteobacteria; order Rhodobacterales; family Rhodobacteraceae; genus TMP-24. The sequence goes on from CAZKJZ010000199.1 coordinate 2,847, forward strand.
TCTGCATCAGCCGGTCCAAGGGGATGGTCGGGGCGGTGCAGCCGAGAGGCTGGGCCAGATCGGGATCGGCGAGAATCAGGGCGGGGTCCAGGTCGCGGGCGATCCCTGTCACCTCGGGCACCGTCAGGCCCGCCGGTGTGACGACCGGGACCAGACCGGCGGCGGTGGCAGCCAGCAGGGCCAGTGGCAGGGCCGGGCCGTTGCCCAGCCGCAAAAGCACCGCCGACCCCGGCGGCAGGTTCAGCGCCAGAAGCGCGCCGGTCAGGCCGCCGACCGCACGGCCAAGGCGCCGGTAGCTCCAATCCGCGTCCCCGTCGGGCCGCAGGATGCGCAGCGCGATCTTGTCGGGCCGGGCGCCCGTCTGACCCAGCACATGGGCGGTCAGGCTGAAGGGCGCGGGGCAAGGCAGGTCGTGCAGCATGGGGCAAGCCTAGGCAGCGCCAGAGATGGTTGCAAGGCGGGGCAGGGTCGCGCTAAGCACGGGACCGAGGACGGGGCAGGAGGTGGTGGTGAGCGATCCGGACCGCGCGCGGTTCCTGCGCGTCCTGCGCGATGACGGCGCCGCCGACAGCGGCCCCGAGGCGCTGAACCTGGGCGAAAGGGTGCGCGAGTTGCGCAAGGCCCATGGCTGGACGCTGGAACAGGCGGCCAGTCAGGCGGGGCTGGCACGCTCGACCCTGTCCAAGATCGAAAACGGCCAGATGTCGCCGACCTATGAGGCGCTGAAGAAGCTGGCCGACGGGCTGAAGATTTCGGTGCCGCAGCTCTTTACCCCGCCCTCGAAGGCACAGGTGAACGGCCGCATGGCCGTGACGCGCGCGGGCGAGGGACAAAGCCACCCGACTGCGACCTATGAGCATGAACTTCTGGCCGTGGCCCTGACCCGCAAGAAGATGATGCCCTACCGTGCCCGCATCCGGTCGCGCACCTTGGAGGAGTTCAACGGCTGGGTCCGCCATGACGGCGAGGAATTTCTGTATGTCCTGACCGGGGTGATCCGGCTTTACACCGAATTCTACGAACCGGCCGAATTGCGGCGGGGCGACAGCGCCTATTACGACGCCTCGATGGGGCATAATCTGATTTCGCTGAGCGACGAGGATGCGACGGTCCTGTGGGTGACGAGCCGGGAGTAGGGGGG
>CAZKJZ010000200.1:0-3947 GCA_964553145.1 uncultured Frigidibacter sp.
GTTCTGGCGCCGGGGCTGATCGACAGCCATGTCCATCCGGTCGCGGGTGACTGGACGCCGCGCCAGAACCAGCTGGGCTGGATCGACTCGACGCTGCACGGTGGCGTCACCACGATGATTTCGGCGGGCGAGGTTCATACGCCGGGCCGGCCGCGCGATATCGTCGGGCTGAAGGCGATGGCGATTTCGGCGCAGCGGCAGTTCGCGGGTTTCCGCCCCTCGGGTGTCAAGGTACTGGCCGGGGCGCCGGTGATCGAGCCGGGGATGGAGGAGGCGGATTTCCGCGATCTGGCGGCGGCGGGCGTCACCCTTTTGGGCGAGGTCGGTCTGGGCGGGGTCAAGGATGGGGCGACGGCCCGGCAGATGGTGGCCTGGGCGCGCAAATACGGCATCCAGTCCACCATCCATACCGGCGGTCCGTCGATCCCCGGGTCAGGCCTGATTGGCGCCGATGTGGTGCTGGAGGCCGACACAGATGTCGTCGGCCATATCAACGGCGGCCACACGGCGCTGCCCGACGCGGAAATCCGCTGCATCTGCGAAGGCTGCAAGCGCGGGCTGGAACTGGTGCACAACGGCAATGAACGCGCTGCCCTTTACACGCTGCGCACGGCGCGCGAGATGGGCGAATTGCATCGGCTGATCCTTGGGACCGACGGGCCTGCGGGCTCGGGCGTGCAGCCTTTGGGGATTGTGCGCATGGTGTCGATGCTGTCTTCCCTGGGCGATGTGCCGGCCGAGGTCGCCTTTTGCTTTGCGACCGGCAATACCGCGCGGATGCGGTCGCTGGACAGCGGGCTGATCGAGGTGGGGCGGGCCGCCGATTTCGTACTGATGGACAAGGCGCAGCATTCGGCGGGGCGCACTTTCCTTGACTCGATCCGGCTGGGCGATCTGCCGGGCATCGGCATGACCATCATCGACGGGATCGTCCGTACCGGCCGCAGCCGCAACACGCCACCTGCGACCATGGTGCCCGAAATCCTGTCCTGATCACACCCCCAGGACCAGTGCGCCGCCGGTGACGCCTGCGCCTGCGGCGACCATCAGCAGGCGCTCGCCCCGCGCCAGGGGACGGGCCTGATGCGCCAGCGACAGGGTCAGGGGGATCGTCGCCGCCGATGAATTGCCGTGCAGGGCAAGCGAACTTTCGATCCGGTCGGGGCCAAAGCCCAGCTGGTCGCCGACCGCTCGAAATATCCGGGCATTGGCCTGATGCGGCACAAGGCGGCTGATGTCGGCGCTGGTCAACCCGGCGCTGGTCAGGGCCCGTGTGCCGCACTCGACCATCATCCTGACCGCCGAGGCAAAGACGGCGCGGCCATCCGGCATGGTCATCATCAGGTCCGCAGGCTCGGTCCCCGGGCCAAAGGGCTGGCGGCTGCCACCGGCGCGGATATGGATGAGATCATAGGCGCTGCCGTCCGACCCCATGTCGGAACCCAGAATGCCGGTCGTGGGGTCATCCGACGGCGCCAGGACCGCCGCCCCCGCCGCATCGGCAAAGATCACGGCGCTGGACCGTTCGCCCGGGTTGATCCGGCGGCTGAGGATATTGGCCGCCACCACCAGAACCGCACGGCCCTGCGTCCGCACGAACCCGTCCGCCATCGTCAGCGCATAAAGAAAGCCGCTGCAGGCACCCGCCAGATCGGCGGCCCCCGCGTGCGGCAAGCCCAGCCGGTGGGCCAGCAGCGGGGCCGACGGCGGCAGAAGATGGTCGGGGGTCGAAGTGGCGAGGATCAGAAAGCCCACATCCGCAGGCGACAGGCCCGAGGCGGCAAGGGCCGCCCGCGCCGCGGGCAGGGCCAGGTCGGTCAGCGCCTGATCCGGTGTCGCCCAGCGGCGGGCGCGGATGCCGGTTCGCGCCTCGATCCAGCCGCTGGGCAGGGCGAACTGCGCCTCGATCTCCTCGTTCGGGACGATGCGGTCGGGCACATAATGGCCAAGGCCAGCAAGGCGGCTGGAGCGGACCATCATCGTGTGGATCCCGCGAACAGGTCCGCAGCCTCGGCAATCGCCCGATAGGCGTGATCAAGGTCGGCCTCGGTCGTGGAATAGGGGGGCATCAGATAGATGACATTGCCAAGGGGCCGTATAAGCAGGCCCCGGTCGCGGAAATGGGCGCGCAGGCGTGGTTTTACGTCCGACAGATAGCCCGCGTCGGCGACCTGCAGGTCAAGGGCGGCGATGGTGCCGACACGGCGGACATTGGCAAAGCGCGGGTCGGCGCGAAAGGGGGCAAGGCGCGCCTCGTGCCACTTGCCCAGCCGCGCGATCCGGTCGCGGACGGGCTCGTCGCGCCAGACGGCCAGGTTCGCCACCGCCGCCGCGCAGGCGATCGGGTTGGCGGTATAGGACGAGGAGTGAAAGAAGGTCCGCGCCCGGTCGGTCGAAAGATGCGCCTGAAAGATCGGCGCGGTGCAGAGCGTGGCGGCCAGGGGCAGGATGCCGCCGGTGATCCCCTTGGAGGTACACAGGATATCGGGCGCCACGCCCGCCTGTTCGCAGGCAAAAAGCGTGCCGGTGCGGCCCCAGCCGGTCATCACCTCGTCCGCGATCAGCAGCGTGCCATGGGCGCGGGTGATGGCGCGCAGTTCGGCCAGAACCCAGGCGGGATAAATCAGCATGCCGCCCGCGCCCAGAACCAGAGGTTCGATCAGCAAGGCCGCCACATCGCCCGCTCGGCAAAGCCGCTCGCAGGCGTCAAGTGTGGCCTGTTCGGCGCCGGGATGGGGGAAGGGCAGGCTTTCGACTGCGAAAAGAAGCGGCGCATAGGGGGCGTTGAACGTGCCCCGTTCGCCCGCCGACATGGTGCCGATCGTGTCGCCGTGATAGCCATGGTCCAGCACCATGACCCGGTGGCGGGGTGCGCCGATATTGTGAAAATAGCCCAAGGCCATCTTCAGCCCGACCTCGACCGCCGTCGATCCGCTGTCGGAATAAAAGACATGGGCTAGCCCCGGGGGGGCCATGTCGATCAGGCCACGGGCCAGTGCCTCGGCCGGTTCATGAGTATATTCGGCAAAGATCACCTGATCCAGCGTTTCGGTGGCCTTGCAGACCGCCGCAAGGATCGGGGCATGGCGGTGGCCATGGGTCACCACCCACCAGGAGGAAATCGCATCCAGCACCTGCCGCCCGTCCTGATCGTAAAGATAGGCGCCTTCGGTCCGGGTCACGCGCTGGGTAACGGGTTCCAGCGCATGCTGGGTGAACGGGTGCCAGACGGGCGAGGGTGGCGGGGCGGCGGGGCTGGTCATGCGCCAAGGCCTTTCAGGGTGAAGCCGTGATGGATGGCGCGGGCCAATGTGTCGGGGGTCAGGGGCGACAGGGGGGGCAGGCGGCCAAGCACGGGGGCGCCGCCCAGATCGGCGATGATCTTCTGGCTGTCGGCCATCTCTTCACCGACAAAGGCGATGCCCGCGACCGGGATGGCGCGGGCGCGGAGCGCGGCGAGTGACAAAAGCGTGTGGTTGATCGTGCCAAGGGCTGTGCGGGCGGCCAGGACAACCGGCAAGCCCCAGCGGGCGAACAGGTCGATCATCAGGACCTGCCGGGTGACTGGCACCATCAGACCGCCCGCACCCTCGACGATCAGGGGGCCGGTCACCTGCGGCAGGGTCAGCGCATCGGGGTCGATGGTGACCCCGTCCCGTTCTGCCGCCAGATGCGGCGAGGCCGGGGTGGCCAGGCGCCAGGCCTCGGGCAGGATGCGGGCAGGCGGCAGGGCGGACAGGCGGGCAACGGTCTGGCTGTCCGTTTCGTCCGCGAGCCCCGCCTGGATCGGTTTCCAGTAGTACCCGTTCAGCGCCCCGGTCAGGCCCGCGGCCAGCACGGTCTTGCCGATGCCGGTGTCGGTGCCGGTGATGATCAGGCCACGGGTCATGGGCTGCACCGGCGCCCGCCGCACCGCCGCGCCCCGGACTTGATCCGGGGCCTCGTGG
>CAZKJZ010000201.1:0-3933 GCA_964553145.1 uncultured Frigidibacter sp.
GCCCCGATCAGCCAAAAAGCTCGTGACAGAAGTCCAGCGCCTCGACCAGCGCATCGACCTCGGCCTTGGTGTTGTATAGGCCGAACGAGGCGCGGCAGGTGGCGGTGACGCCGAAATGGTCCATCAGCGGCATGGCGCAATGGGTGCCCGCACGGACCGCGATGCCCTTTTTGTCCAGCACCGTCGATATGTCATGGGCATGGGCCGGACCCCGCAGGGTAAAGGAAAAGATCGCGCCCTTGTCGGGCGCCCTGCCCTGCAGGTTCAGCCAGTTCAGGCCCGACAGGCGCGCCGTCGCATAGTCGCGCAGCGCGGCCTCGTGTGCAGCCACATTCTCCATCCCCAGCGCCATCAGATAGTCCAGCGCCACGCCAAGGCCGATCTGCTGGACGATGCCGGGTGTCCCGGCCTCGAACCGCATCGGCGGGTCGGCATAGGTGACCGCGTCGCGCGTCACCGTACGGATCATGTCGCCGCCGCCCAGAAAGGGGCGCATCTCGGCCATCCGCTCCTTGGCGATCCAGATCGCACCCGACCCCGAGGGGCCGTAAAGCTTGTGCCCGGTGATCGCATAGAAATCGCAGCACAGGTCCGGGACCGAGACCGGCGCGTGAACCGCCCCCTGCGATCCGTCGACCAGCATGGCCACCCCCCGCGCCCGCGCCGCGCGGCCGATCGCGGCCACATCGACCCGGGTGCCGGTGACGTTCGACATCTGCGTCACGGCCACCAGCCGCGTCCGGGGGCCGATGGCGTCGATCACCCGCTCTGGGTCCAGGCTGCCGTCCGCTGCCGGTTCCACCCATTTCAGCACCACCCCCTGCCGTTCGCGCAAAAAATGCCAGGGCACGATATTGGCGTGATGTTCCAGAACCGACAGGACAATCTCGTCCCCCGCCTGCAGGCGGGGCGCGGCCCAGGCATAGGACACCAGATTGATCCCCTCGGTCGAGCCGGTGGTGAACACCACCTCCTCGGGGTCGGGCACATTCAGAAAGCGGGCAATGGTGGTGCGCACCGCTTCGTATTTTTCGGTCGCAAGGTTAGAAAGATAGTGCAAACCACGGTGAACATTTGCATATTCTTCGGCATAGCCGCGCGTGACCGCATCAATCACCACCTGCGGTTTCTGGGCCGAGGCGCCATTGTCCAGATAGACCAGCGGGCGGCCATTCACCTGCCGCGACAGGATCGGAAAGTCGGCCCGCACCCGTTCGACGTCATACATGTCAATTCCCTCCGGGAGGCGGCGCGACACCGAACAGGGCGGCCAAAAAAGCCATGATCAGGCCCAGGCAAAAGACCGTGCCGATGATCCCGCCCAGAACCGCAAGCGGGTTGGTGAACCCGTGCAGCACCATGGCAAAGCGGATCAGCATCCACAGGAACAGGCCCAGCGTGATGATGGCGAATGGCAGGGTCAGCGGCGGCACAACAAAAAGCAGCACCAGTTGCGCGATCCCCATCAGCACCATGATGAACCCCTGCCAGGTCGCCAGCAGCAAGGCGTCATCAAAGCGGCCTCGCCCGCCGAACATCCGCCCGACAAGCGTTGTCGCCAGCGCGATCAGCACCAGCGATCCGGCCTGCACCAGAACCGCACCGGCAACACCCTGTGCCAACAGCATTGCCGCAACCGGCCCGGCGGCCGGGACCAGCATGAAGGTCAGACGCATCATCAGAACCGTCAGAACCGCGACCAGCGCCAGACCCAGCCAGCGCGCCTGACGGGGCAGGCGCAGGGCCACAAGCGCGCGCCCCGCCGCATCGGTGTCGCGCAGCGTCAGCCCGACCAGAGACAGCAGCCCCGCCCTATCCATGGTGCGCCCCATAGGCGGCGCGCAGCCCCGCCAGAACAAACCACAAAAAGACCAGAAACACCGCCAGCCCGGTCAGTTTCACCGCCAGAACCTGCCCCAGAAACCCTTCGGCCAGCCCCTGCAGCAGCATGGCGGGGGCAATGGCCAGCAGCGCCCAGAACAGGGCCAGCCGCGCGCCATAGGCGCCCTGCCCCCGCCCCCCGGCCAGAAGATGCAGCACCAGCGCCAGCGCGTAGGCGATCAGCGGCATCAGGAACAGGCAGACGAAAAGGCTGGTCCCCAGACGCGCCGCCAGGGGCACGGCAGGGTCCAGCAGGGCCGCGCGCAGCGCCACGGGAATACGGGCCAGAAAGGTCACGAGCCCCGCCCCCATGATCATCGCCAGCGCCCGATCCTCGCGCACGCCCGTCGCCAGCCAGCGCCCGACCATGCCGCCCGGATCGCGCCAGGTGGCGGCGATATCGGCGACCAGGCTCATGCCCTGCCCCGCCGCCGCGCCAGCCAGCCTTCCAGCCGGGCGATCACCTCGGCCTGCAGCGCCTCGTCCTCGACCTCGGCAATCGCGTCGGCCAGGAACGACAGAACCAGAAGTGATGTCGCCACATCCTTGGGCACGCCGCGCGACCGCAGATAGAACAGCGCGGTTTCATCAATGGCGCCGGTGGTCGAGCCGTGCGAGCATTTCACGTCGTCGGCATAGATTTCCAGCTCTGGCTTGGCCAGAAACTGGCTGTCCTCATCCATCAGCAAAGCCTGGCTGATCTGATAGCCATCGGTCTTTTGTGCGCCCTGCTTCACCAGGATCTTGCCCTGAAAGACGCCCCTCCCCCCGTTGCGCAGGACTTTCTTGAAGACCTGACGGCTTTCGCAACCAACCGCATCATGGGTGACAAAGACCGTGTCGTCGTGCAGGAACGGGCCGCTGGCCCCGTCGCCCAGCGCCGCCCCCGCGACATGGGCACTGCCGCCGTCACCGGCCAGTTCCAGCACCGCCTCGTTCCGGGTCAGCGTGCCGTTGGCGGTCAGAGTAAAGCTTTTGACCAGCGCGCCCGCGCCCAGACGGGCAAAGATCGCCGTCACTGCCCGGCGGCCATGATCGCGGCCCTGAATGCGCAGATGGTGGAAGCGGCCACCATCGGCGACCTCGACCTCGGTCACCAGATTCAGCCGCGCGGCGGCGGGACCGGTTTCCAAGAGCGTCAGCTCCGCCCCCGCCTCGACCCGGATCACATGATGCAAAACCGCGTCCGACGTCCGGTCGGCATGTTCATAGGTCAGATGCACGGGTCGCGCCGCCCGCCCGGTGACGCGGATCAGGACGCCATCGGTCGCCGCCGCCGTATTCAGCGCGGCAAAGGGCCGGACGACGGGCGACTGGCCCCGCGCCTCGAGCCGCCCGTAAAGGTCGCGCGCCCAATGGATGTGGGCCGCGTCTGCCGTGGCCAGCCGCTGAATCTCGACCCCGGCCAGCGTCAGGTCATCCGACCGAGACGCATCGAAGACGCCATCGACAAAGGTCAGGACCAGCCGGTCCAGCGTGGCAAAAAGCGGCGGCTCGTCTCCGGCGTCGAACAGATCCGCCTCGGGCGCCCGGGCGGCATTAAAGGTGGCCGGATCGGTCTGGCGCCAATATTCGTCGCGCCGGACCGGCAGGCCCATGGCGCGAAACCGCGCCAGCGCCTCGGCCCGTGCAGGCGCGGTAAAGCCGCCTGCGGGCAGGGTCAGGGAGGCCAGCCGTTCAGCCGTCGCCGCATCACGCGCGGCGTCCTTGCGTACTGCCTCGGCCATCACTTCACCTCTGCCAGCAGGTCACCATAGCCGTTCTCCTCGACCTCACGCGCGAGGTCGGGGCCGCCCGAGCGGATGATCCGGCCTTCGGCCATGATATGGACGACATCGGGCACGATATGGTCCAGAAGCCGCTGGTAATGGGTGATGACCAGGAACGACCGGTCCGGTGCGCGCAGGGCATTCACCCCCTCGGCCACCAGTTTCATCGCATCGACATCAAGGCCCGAGTCGGTTTCATCCAGAATGCACATGCGCGGTTCCAGCATGGCCATCTGCAGGATTTCGTTGCGCTTCTTCTCGCCCCCCGAAAAGCCAACATTGA
>CAZKJZ010000202.1:0-3889 GCA_964553145.1 uncultured Frigidibacter sp.
AGGGGCGGGGCAACCCGCCCCCTTTTCTTTGGGCGGGCCGTCACGGGCCGGTCGCCCCTCTGGACCGGGGCCGCTGATGCCCTTGACAGTGATTGCCGCAGACATAATCGACAGCGTCATCCCCGACTGCTGTCCTCTTCCGGACCGACAAGCGAAAGGTCCAGTGGACCTTTCGCCGGTCCGTTGGCCGGAGCGCGAGCGGAGGCCAAGTGGCCATCCGCAACACCTGACGATTGGGCGTGGTCCGTGCCCGCCCAGGCGGGTGCGAAGCGCCCGCCGCCCCCATGGGCGGGCGCGGTCCACGCGGCTTTCGCCACGTGGACGGTTGTTCATCCGCCGCTCGCGGCGCCCGAGGCGATGGCCTCGGGCTTTGGCGTCCGGACGGGGCGCGGCGGTTCCAATTGGGGCGATCATACTCTAACAGTGGGGCTGTCGAAGGGGGGCCAGGATGGCGGAACGTCCGGTTGAGGGTCTGGGTGCTGCCGAGGCGGCCGAGGAATGGCAGCGGCTGGCGGGTCAGGTCGCGCGGGCGAACCGTGCCTATCACGCAGCCGACGCGCCCGAGATATCGGATGCCGACTATGACGCGCTGAAGCGCCGCCTGCAGGCGATCGAGGCGCACTTTCCCGACCTTGCCCGCGCAGAGAGCCCGACCCGGCAGGTCGGCGCGGCCCCTGCCGACGGGTTCGGCAAGGTCCGCCATGCGCAGCGCATGCTGTCGCTGGAAAATGCCTTCACCCCGCAGGATGTCGCCGATTTTGCCGACCGTATCCGCAGTTTCCTGAACCTTGGCGCCGATGCGCCCCTGTCGTTTACCGCCGAACCCAAGATCGACGGCCTGTCGCTATCCTTGCGCTACCAAGGCGGCGCGCTGGTGCAGGCCGCGACCCGGGGCGACGGCGAGACGGGTGAGAATGTCACCGCGAACGCCCTGACCATCGCCGATATTCCCCACCATCTGACCGGCGCGCCTGAGGTGCTGGAAGTGCGGGGCGAGGTCTATATGAGCCACGCCGACTTTGCCGCCCTGAACGGCCGACAGGCGGCGGCGGGGGACAAGCTGTTCGCCAATCCCCGCAATGCCGCCGCCGGATCGCTGCGCCAGCTTGACGCGACGATCACCGCCAGCCGCCCCCTGCGCTTCTTTGCCTATGGCTGGGGCGAGATGAGTAGGCCTCTGGCTGCCACTCAGTCGGGCGCCGTGGCCCGTCTGGCCGGTTTCGGCTTTCAGACCAACCCGCTGATGCAGCTCTGTTCTGGCCTGGACGGGCTTCTGGCCACCTACGGGCGCATCGAACAGGGTCGCGCCACGCTGGGCTATGATATCGACGGTGTTGTTTACAAGGTCGACGATCTGACCCTGCAGGACCGGCTTGGCTTTCGCTCGACCACGCCGCGCTGGGCGATTGCCCACAAGTTCCCCGCCGAACTGGCCTGGACGCGGCTTGAAGGGATCGACATTCAGGTCGGCCGCACCGGCGCGCTGTCGCCCGTCGCCCGGCTGGCGCCGGTGACGGTCGGGGGTGTGGTCGTGTCGAACGCGACCCTGCACAACGAGGATTACATCGCCGGGCGCGATGCGCGCGGCCAGCCGATCCGCGAGGGTAAGGATATCCGCGTCGGCGACTGGGTGCAGGTCTATCGCGCGGGCGACGTGATCCCCAAGATCGCCGATGTCGATCTGACCCAGCGCCCTGCAAATGCCGTGCCCTATCTGTTCCCCCAGACCTGCCCCGACTGCGGCAGCCCTGCCCATCGCGAGGAAGGCGACGCCGTCCGCCGCTGCACCGGCGGCCTGATCTGCCCCGCGCAGGCCGTTGAAAAGCTGAAGCATTTCGTCAGCCGCGCCGCCTTTGACATCGAGGGTCTGGGCGCGCGCCAGATCGAGATGTTCTTTGCCGACAACCTTTTGCCGATCCGCGAACCGGCTGACATCTTTACCCTGGCCACCCGCGATGCCGCCAATCTGGCCCGGCTCAAGAACCGCGACGGCTTTGGCGACCGATCCGCCCAGAACCTCTTTCAGGCGATCGAGGACCGTCGCCGCATCCCCCTCCATCGGCTGATCTTTGCCCTTGGCATCCGCCATGTCGGTGAAAGCGGTGCAGCACTTTTGGCCCGCCATTACCGCAGCTGGCCCGCGTTCGAGACCGCGATCAGTCAGGCAGAGATCGGCGAGGGGGCCGAATGGGCCGACCTTCTGTCGATCGACGGGGTCGGCGCGGTCATGGCCGCCTCGCTGGTTGCCGCCTTTCAGAACGAACGCGAACGGGCCTCTATCGACCGGCTGGTGGCCGGATTGACAGTCGAAGAGGCCGAAGTGCGCGCCCCCGCCGAAAGCCCGGTCGCGGGCAAGATCGTCGTCTTTACCGGGACGCTGGAAAAGATGACGCGGGCCGAGGCCAAGGCCCGGGCCGAGGCGCTGGGGGCCAAGGTCGCGGGATCGGTCAGCGCCCGCACCGACCTTCTGGTTGCGGGGCCGGGTGCCGGGTCCAAGGCCAGGGACGCCGAGCGGCTGGGGGTCACCGTCATCGACGAAGACGCCTGGCTGGCGCTGATCGGCGCATGAGCCGCCCGGCGATCCTGTTCCCGCTGTTTGCCGGGCTGGACACGCTGGCGGGCGTCGGTCCCAAGGCGGCCAGCCTTCTGCCGGCGCTGGGGGTCGAACGGCCGCGCGATCTTCTTTTTACTTTGCCCCATTCGGTCATCGACCGCCGCCCGCTGCGCACGATCCGCGATGCGGTTCTGCCTGCCACGGTGACGGTTCAGGTCACGGTCGGCGCCCATGTCCCGCCGCGCCGCAAGGGCGGACCGGCGCGGGTCTTTGTCACCGACGGCGGGGGCATGGAATTCCAGCTAGTCTTTTTCCATGCGCGCGGTGACATGCTGGCCAAGCTTCTGCCCAGCGGGCAGGTCCGCCTGATCTCGGGCCGGGTAGAGATTTTCGACGGGCTGGCGCAGATGGTCCATCCCGACCATGTCCTGCGCCCCGAGGAGGCGGGTGAACTGCCTGCCTTTGAACCCGTCTATCCGCTGACGGCGGGCGTCACCCAGCGCACCATGGCCCGCGCCGCCGCCGCGACGCTGGACCGGGCGCCCGACCTGCCCGAATGGATCGACGCGGGCCTGAAGGCACGCGAAGGCTGGCCGGACTGGCGGGCGGCGCTGCTGGCGGCCCATGCGCCTGCGGGCAATGCCGATCTTGCGCCGCAAAACCCGGCGCGGGCGCGGCTGGCCTATGACGAATTCTTTGCCCATCAGCTGACCCTGGCCCTGGCGCGCGGCGCCTTCAGGCGCGGCAAGGGGCGGGCCAGCCCCGCGACCAGCGCCCTGCAAGCGCGGGTCAGGGCCGAACTTCCCTATCAGCCGACCGGCGCGCAAGACCGGGCCGTCGCCGAGATTGCCGCCGACATGGCGTCCGACCGGCGGATGATGCGGCTGTTGCAGGGCGATGTCGGGTCGGGCAAGACGCTGGTCGCACTGATGGCGCTGCTGATCGCGGTCGAGGCGGGCGGGCAGGGGGCGATGATGGCGCCCACCGAAATCCTCGCCCGCCAGCATTTTGACGGGCTGGCGCCGCTGGCCGCCACGGCTGGCGTGCGGATCGAGATTCTGTCGGGCCGTGACCGGGGGGCGGATCGGGCGGCCAAGCTGGCGGCGCTGGCGGCGGGTGACATTCACATTCTGGTCGGCACCCATGCGGTCTTTCAGAAGGATGTGGTCTTTCACGACCTGCGGCTGGCGATCGTCGACGAACAGCACAGGTTCGGCGTTGCCCAGCGCATGGAACTGGGGGCCAAGGGGCAGGCCGCCGACGTGCTGGTCATGACTGCAACGCCGATCCCCCGGTCGCTCGCGCTGGCGCAATATGGCGACATGGACATTTCGG
>CAZKJZ010000203.1:0-3887 GCA_964553145.1 uncultured Frigidibacter sp.
CGGTCATCGGCGCGGCGGCGGATATCGTCCATCAGGTCCAGCGCCCGCCGATAGACATCGCCCCTGCCGGTCAGGTCGCTTTCCGTATCGTTCAGCGTGCCGTCCGCCCCGTCGGCCCGCCCCAAAGGATCGCGCGAGGGCGCGCGGCGCCCCTGCGCCTGCTGCTGGCCGCCCTCGGTCGAGGGTTGGCCCTCGTTGGTGTCCGCCAGCGCCTGATCCAGCCCGCGCGCGCCTTCGCGCAGCTTCTCGATCGCCTCGGCCTGCCGGTCGATGGCCTTGGACAGGTCATGCCCGCGCAGCGCCTCTTCTGCCTGATCCATGGCGCGGCCCGCCTGATCCAGCGATTTCTGCGCCTGATCCGCCTGATCCCCCGGCAGGTCGGGCAGCGCATCCTGCGCGCGGCCCAACGCCTGCCGCAGCGCCCGCTGCCGGGCTGCCAGGTCATCGCCCGCGCCGCTGTCGCCGTCCTGCCCCTGGGCGCCGCTGCCGTTTCCATCGCCGCTGCCGCCCGGCTGCGGCGCCTGCCCATCGGGGCTGGTGCCCTGATCACCGGGGTCGGACCCTTGGCCGCCCTGATTCTGCCGGAACACATCATCCGACAGGGCCTGCTGGTCGCGCAGCGTCTGGTGCAGATCGCGCATCGCCTTGCCGCCGGGGCTGTTGCCGCCCTGCCCCGATTGTCCCTCGGTCACCCTCAGGTTCTGCATCAGCTCGTTCAGCTGATCGAGCTTCTCCTGCGCCTCATCCATGCGACCCTGTTCCATCAGCTTCTGGATATCATCCATCATCTGCTGCAACTGGTCCTGTGTGATCTCGCGCTGGGGCTGGTTCTTGGTGAAACGCTCGGCGGGGTCGCGCTGGCCCTGCTCGGCCAGTTTTTTCAGATACTCATCGGTCGCGCGGCGCAAATCGTCGGTCAGTTTGCGGATCTCGTCCTTGCTGGCGCCATTGCGGATCGCTTCGGACAGGCGCTGTTGGGCTTGCTGCATCTGCGCCAGGGCATCATCCAGCCCGCCATCCTCGATCAGCACTGCCGTGTCCCACAGGGCCTTGGCCAGCTCGTCGCGCAGTTCGGGCACCATCGCGGCCCCGGCACCCTCGATCTGGCGGATTGCCGTGCGGAGCGCCAGATAGACCCGGTCGTTGGTGATGAACCCGTCCGGCCGGTTGGTCACGGCGCGCAAGGCCACCGCCACGCGCGGGCCGTTGGCGCGCGACCACAGAAGATCGCGCCTTTGTTCGATGACCGCCGCCGCCAGAGGGTCAAAGAAGCGGCGGCCGGGCAGGATCAGCTGCGTCCCCTGGGTCGCGCCGGTCTGACCGGCTGCGTCGCTGGCCGTCAGGGTCATGCGCACCGGCAGGCCGGACCAGGGATGTTCAGACGCATCCTCGGCCAGCACGCCGGTCAGGTCCGCGCCACGCCTGCCGCGCAAGGGGCGCGGCAGATCCAGCGTCAGGGCAGGGCGCGGCTCTGGTTCCGCCGCCAGGCCAAAGCGGCGGTCGATCGCGGCCAGATCCAGTTCGAACCGCGCCTTGCCACCAGTCACGCCATAATCATCGCGCGCCTCGAACGGCTGGCGCATCGATCCGTCGGCCATCCGCTCCATCGGGCCGGTCAGGCGGATCGTCGGGGGCAGATCGGGCAGGACCGTGACCTGCCAGTCACGCAAGGGCACGGCCCCGTCACCGGCTGGCGCCAGCGTGATACGGCCTGTCTTGTCGGCGGTGAAGTCCAGCGTCACCGAGGGCGCATCGCCCCCCGGCGCAGCCGCCGTGGGCCTGCCGACCGTCTGGGTCAGGGTCAGCGTCCGGTCCGGATCATAAAGGCGAAAGAGAACCCGGCTGCCTGCAGGCAGGGTCAGGGCGGTGCCGCTGTCCGCCGACAGATAGATCGCGGGCTTGCCTGTATAGGCGGGCGGCGTCACCCAGCCCTCCCAACTGGCGCTGGCCATGGCCGCCCTACCGGCACCGGGGGCCATCGGCCCGCCGCCGACCCACCAGCTGCCGAAAAGGGCAGCCATCACCAGCCCGGTCATCGCCACATGGCGCAGCGCGAACGGATCGCGGGCGGCAAGGTTCAGGTCGGGCGCCACCGGCCGTGCGGCACGGGCGCGGTCGGCCATGCGCCGCAGATGCGCGCGCCAGACCGCCCGCGCCGCCGGATCGCCTGCGCCGATGGCCTGCCGGTCCGACAGGGCCGCCAGCGGCCTTCCGGCCAATGTGGCATCCAGCCGCGCCAGCGCATCGGCCCGGCGCGGCCAGTGAAAGCGCCCGACACCCCGGGCCAGCGCCCAAAGCGCGGCGAACGGCACCAGCAGCGCCGCCGCCCAGAAGAGTTCGACCGGCGCCCAGTCGAGAAAGCCAAAGCCCACAGCCGTCAGGCAGGCCAGAAGCAGCGTCCAAAGCGGCCAGAAGGCAAAGGTCACCTCTTCGGCCACCATGCCCGCGCGGGTCAGGCGCAGGGGCCAGCGTATCTGCCTGATCGGGTCACCGCCGGGCGGCGGGTCCTGCGCCTTCATGCCTTTATCCGTGGCGCGGCGCGGATGCACCGCCTACAGCCATGCGGGCAGTCTATCGCGCCCGATCATCTCGTCATAGTCCGGACGGGCGCGGATGACAGCGAATTGATCCCCGCTGACCAGCACCTCGGGCACCAAGGGCCGGGCGTTATATTCCGACGCCATGACGGCGCCGTAGGCCCCCGCCGAACGAAAGGCGACCAGCGCGCCTTCGGCCAGGGGCGGCAGCATCCGTGCCTTGGCAAACGTGTCGCCGGTTTCGCAGACCGGCCCCACCACATCATAGGGATGCTGTTCGATCCCCGCCGCAGGTTCGATGACCGGCACGATATCATGATGGGCGCCATACATGGACGGGCGCACCAGATCGTTCATCGCCGCATCCAGGATCAGGAAATCCCGCCCCTCGCCTTCCTTAAGATATATGACAGAGGCAACCAGCAAACCCGCATTGCCCGATATCAGGCGGCCCGGCTCGATCTCGACCTCGCAGCCCAGATCGCCGACGGTGCGCTTGATCATCGCGGCATAATCGGCAGGCAGGGGCGGCGCCTCGTTCGAGCGGGTATAGGGAATGCCCAGGCCCCCGCCCAGATCAAGACGGCGGATGCGGTGGCCATCGGCACGCAACGCGCGCGTCAGGTCTGCCACCCGCAGGAAGGCCTGTTCGAATGGGTCCAGTTCGGTCAGCTGGCTGCCGATATGCACATCGACCCCCACCACCTCGATCCCCGGCAGGCGGGCGGCCTCGGCATAGACGGCGCGGGCACGCTCGATCGGGATGCCGAACTTGTTTTCCTTCTTGCCGGTCGCGATTTTCTCGTGGGTGCGCGCATCGACATCAGGGTTCACCCGCAGAGTGATCGGCGCCACCTTGCCCATGGCCGCCGCCACACCCGACAGCGCCCGCAACTCGGGCTCGCTTTCGACGTTGAACTGACGGATGCCACCCTCCAGCGCCAGGCGCATTTCCTCGCGCGTTTTGCCAACGCCGGAAAAGACGATCCGTTCGCCCGGTACACCCGCCGCCTTGGCGCGCAGATATTCACCGATGGATACGACATCCATCCCCGCGCCCAGCCGCGCCAGGGTCTTCAGCACGGCGACATTGCCGCAGGACTTGACCGCAAAGCAGACCAGATGGTCCAGGGGTGCCAGCGCCTCGGTGAACAGCCGGTAGTGGCGTTCCAGGGTCGCGGTGGAATAGACGTAAAAGGGCGTTCCGACGGCGGCGGCAATGTCCGTCAGGGGGACATCCTCGGCATGAAGGATGCCGTTCCGATACAGAAAATGGTCCATCGCGCGCCCCCGTCCCATGCCCGGAACATGGTCCGGTTCCGTCCGGTCAGCCACTAGCGCAGAAGGCCC
>CAZKJZ010000204.1:0-3786 GCA_964553145.1 uncultured Frigidibacter sp.
AGAAATCGGACCAGAGCCTGTGCAGGCTCTGGCGCGGAGTTTCTTAAACTCCGCTGGCGCGCGCTTTGCGGTGGCGCGGCTCCCTCACATCTGACGACCAAAGCGCAGGCATCCCGCCCTGCACTGCGGCGGGCTGCCGAACCGCTCTGCCTACATGGCGGGCCCGCTCATCTCTCCGGCGGACCTGCTCAGCCGATCCGGCGGGTGAAGTCGGGCAAGGCAGAAAGCTTGCCGCGATGGCGTTCCAGCCAGGACAGACTATCCTCGAACGGCATGGGGCGCGCGATCGAATAGCCCTGCACATGGCCGCAGCCCAGTTGCGACAGCATCGAATGTTCGGCCAGCGTCTCGACCCCTTCGGCCAGCGTCGCCAGGCCCAGCCGCTCGGCCATCGACAGGATTGCCGCGATCATCCGCTGCTGGGCGGGGTCGCTGTCGACCCGGGTGACAAAGGACCGGTCGATCTTGATCCGGTTGACCGCGAACCGCCGGATCGAGGTGATCGAGGCATGGCCCGTGCCGAAATCATCCAGATCGACACCGCAGCCCAGTTCGGAAAGGGCGGCGATATTGCGCACGATGATGTCGTTGTCGGTATCGGCCACAACCGATTCCAGCACCTCGGCGGTCAGGCGGCCGGGCGCCAGTTCGAACCGGTCCAGCTCCCATTGTAGCCGTTCGGCCAGCTTGGGATTGCGCAACTCCTCCTTGCTGAAATTCACCGCGACAGTGGGCACGCGGTATCCCGCGCGGTCCCATGTGCGCAGCGCCGTCAGCGCGTGAAACAGGATCACCTCGCCCAGCCGTGCCGACAGGCCCGCCTGTTCGATGGTGGGCAGGAATTCGGCCGGTGGCAGAATGCCGCGCTCGGGATGGTTCCAGCGGGCCAGCGCCTCGAACCCCGAAACCTCGCCCGTATCGGTGCAAAGCTGCGGCTGGAACCAGGCAACGATCTCGCCCGCCTCCAGCGCCATATCCAGCCGGTCGCGCAGCGCCTCGCGCCCCGTGACCGCCGCCGCCACTTCGGCGGAATAGGCGCGGATGGCGCCCGGTCCGTTGCGGCGCGCATCCTCCATCGCCACTTCGGCAGCGGCCAGCAGCGCCGCCCCCGTCTGTTCCGGCGCGCGCGACGGCAGGCAGAACCCGGCCGAAGCGCTGACATAGACCGTCATCGCATCGACCGACAAAGGTTCGCGCACCGCGGCCAGAAGGCGGCTTGCAACCTGAATCATCGCTTCCAGATCCAGCCGGCGCACCGGCCCCAGCGCCACGGCGAACCGGTCGCCTTCCAGCCGGGCGACGCAATCGGGGGCACGCAGCGCCCCCGCCAGCCGTTCGCCGACGGCGCGCATGATCCGGTCATGCGCCGCCTGACCATGACGGTCCAAAATCTGGGGGGCCTCGTCCAGCCCAAGGACCAGACAGCCGGTGCTTTTGCCGGTCAGGGGCGCGGCCGCCAGAACCCGGTCAAGCGCGCCTTCGGCCGCAGATCGCAAGGGCAGGCCGGTAACGCCATCGCGCCCCTCGCCCGCCCCATCCGCGGCCCCGCGCCCCGGTCCGGCCCGCACCAGCGCAAGCCACAAGGCAGGCAGCGCCGCCACCGCCACGATCACCGCGCCGCGCGCACCAAACCACAGGCCCGCCAGCACCAGCGCGGGGATCAGACCCCAGAGTTCCGCAGGCAGCACCAGTGCCCCGCCCCGCCCCGTTGCCCCAGCGATTTTCCTGAACATGCGCCAAGCCCTGTCTGCCGGGGCCACAACCGACCCCAGCCTCAGCCTAGGCTGGCCAAAATGACCAGAGGGTTAATCCGGACGCCCCAGATCGGGAATATTTTCACGATCTGTTCTTTTCGCCCCGCCCGTCTGCAAACCGATAAAATCGAAAAGGCCCGGGTCGGGCAGATGCGAGGGCCGCGTGTTCATCAGCGCCCGGAACATCACCTGACGCCGCCCGGGGCTGCGCGTCTCCCACTCGTCCAGCATCCTTTTCACCTGCGCGCGCTGCAGCCCTTCCTGACTGCCACAAAGGTCGCAAGGAATGATCGGATAGGCCATGGCCCGGGCGAACCGGTCGCAGTCGGCCTCGGCGACAAAGGCCAGCGGGCGGTAAAGGAAGAGATCGCCATCCTCGTTCACCAGCTTCGGCGGCATGGTCGCCAGCCGCCCGCCATGGAAGAGGTTCATGAAGAATGTCTCAAGAATATCATCGCGGTGATGGCCCAGCACCACCGCCGAGCAGCCTTCCTCGCGCGCGATCCGGTAAAGATTGCCACGACGAAGCCGCGAGCAGAGCGAACACATCGTCCCCCCCGGCGCGATCTTTGACGTCACCACCGAATAGGTATCCTGATACTCGATCCGGTGCGGCACACCCATCCGTGTCAGAAACTCCGGCAGGACCGTCGCGGGGAACCCCGGCTGCCCCTGATCCAGATTGCAGGCCAAAAGATCGACCGGCAAAAGCCCCCGCCATTTCAGCTCGGTCAGCGCGGCCAGAAGCGTATAGCTGTCCTTGCCGCCCGACAGGCAGACCAGCCAGCGCGCACCCCGTTCGATCATGCCATAGGTCTCGATCGCCTCGCGCACCTCGCGCACGATGCGCTTCCTCAGCTTCCTGAACTCGGTCGAGGACGGGGCGCCGTGGAACAGGGGATGGATATCGTCAAGATCATCAAGCATGGCCCCCTATGCCATGCACGGGCGGGGGATGGAAAGTGTTTCGCGACTCAGGGTTCCCGGGTGGATGATGGGCAGGATAGCAATCAGGAGGGATGCGATGCCCACCGACTATATCCTGTCTGCCCGCAACATCCGCGCCGATGACTTCGGCACGGCCCCCGGCGCGGTGAAATTCCTGGCAACGCCCGGCAGCGCGACCCGCCCAAGGCCAGAACATGAGATCAACGTGACCGACTGGATCGAACAGGTCATGGCAAAGGCGATCCGCAGCAATACCGGCGACCTGTCGACCGGCGATATTGTCGTTTATGTCCATGGCTACAATTCCGACCCGGAACTGGTCCTGACCCGCCACCGGCAGATCAGGCAGGGCCTGCTGCGGGCGGGTTTTGACGGGGCCATCGTCACCTTTGACTGGCCCTCGGGCAACAGCGCGCTGAACTATCAGGACGACCGGCAGGATGCCCGCGCCACCGCCGACCGGCTGGTCAATGACGTGATCCTGCGCTTTTCCCGCCACCAGCGCCCCGATTGCCGGATCAATACCCATATCCTGGCCCATTCCATGGGCGCCTATGTGGTGCGCGAGGCGTTCGACTATGCCGACCAGTCCATGCGCATCCGCCAGGAAAACTGGTCGGTCAGCCAGGTTGCCTTCATTGCCGCCGATGTCTCGGTCAAGTCGATGGGGGTCGAGAATGGCAAGTCCGACACTTTGTACCGCCGCTGTGTCCGGCTGACGAACTATTACAACCCGTTCGACGACATCCTCTCGCTGTCGAACGTCAAGCAGATCGGCGCCCAGCCCCGCGCGGGCCGCAACGGCCTGCCCGCCACGGCCCCCGACAAGGCGGTCGATGTCTATTGCGGCGCCCGCTTTGCCGTGGCGCGCAAAAGCGTCACGCCGGGGCCCTCGCTCAGCCACGCCTGGTATTTCGAGGATCCTTTGTTCTTTGACGACCTTTTCCAGACGATCGAGGGCCGCATCGACCGCCGCGAATTCACCACCCGCGCCCCCACCGACAAAGGCGGCATCGCGCTGAGGCCGAAGATGTGACCCCGCCCACCAAAGCCCGGGGCAAGTGACCCGGGCGCCGCGACCGGC
>CAZKJZ010000205.1:0-3736 GCA_964553145.1 uncultured Frigidibacter sp.
TGTCGGGTGCGCCATATCAATGCCGGCCGGGAACAGAACCGGGCATCCGCGTCCAACCCTGAACAATCGCAGATCGGGATCGCGCGCCTCAGATTGGCCGTGCCGGATTGCCTGCCACGCGCGCGCCGGCGGCCACGTTGCGCGTGACGACCGCGCCGGCACCGACGATGGCGCCGTCCCCTATGGTTACGCCCGGCAAAAGGATCGTACCGCCACCGATCCACGCATCCTCGCCGATGGTCACCGGCAACGCCCGTTCCAGGCCGCGGCGTCGTTCGTCAAGCCCATGGGCATGATCGGCGCAGTAGATATGCACCGCCGGTCCGAGCATTGTCCGTCGCCCGATCCTGACCGGCGCGGAATCGAGGACAACACAGCCTGCATTGATATACACCTGATCGCCAAGCGAGAGGTTCCGGCCATAGGCGGCGTGGAAGGGCGCCTCAAGGAAAACCCCCTCACCGATAGCCGCAAACAGCGCCGCGAGCTCGGGCGCACAGGCGCCACGTCCTGCGGGGTCCATGGTGTTATGGCGCCAGCATGCCTGCCGCGCGGCAGCGCGCAGCGCCTCAAGCTCTGCCGTCATGCAGCAGTACCAGCGTCCGTCGGCCATTTCGGCCAGCACAGCAGGAGGCGATTGGGTGGCTGTCATGCTCATAGACATTTGGCGGTGGCCGGGGCTTTTGCCAGTCAGGGTGCCCTGAAAGAGTGTAGCAGAAGGTTCCGATGATGACATAGCAGTTTCCGACCTCGTCCGGCGCGGCGAGCCAGGTCCCGTTTATTTCGGGGGGCTGCAGCTTGCCGGGGCCGCAGGCAACCAAAAAGAATCTTTGCATTCCCGGCGCTTGATCTGCCTAAATCAACTTGCGGTGGCGGGGGGCGCGCACATGGGACAGCTGTTTGGGAAGAGGCGTTCGGCGGGGATGCGCCGGGTGTTGGTGTCGGTTTCTCTTCTGGCCCTGGCGGCCTGCAAGGGCGGTGGGACGGTCTCTTTCGGGGGGCCGCCGCTGGTTGACCCCAACGTTTTGGCGACAGGCTATGTAACGGACTTCGCACCCTACGAGGCGATCGCCGCCAATCTGCGCACCAACATCAGCAAATATACGATCCAGCTGGGCAATTGGGGCATTCTTGGCGCGCCGGGTGTCTCCAGCTATCCCTTGGCCTCGGCGCGGGCCGAATATGCCCATGCCGTCGGGCTGACAGGGGCGGGGCAGATCGTGCAGGTCGTCGATGGCGGGTTTCTGCAAAGCCATGATGTGTTTCAGGGTAAGACCATCTATACGCCGGGCGGCGGGTTGGGCGTGGCGGACCATGGCACCAGCGTTGCCGCTGTGGCGACCGGCAATTCCCCCACCATGATCGGCATCGCCCCCGGCGCCGACCTGGCTTTGGGAGAATTCTGGAGCGAGGCTTCGCTGGCCGCCGCCACGCAGCAGGCGACGGCCTTGGGGGCGGTGGCCCAGAACAATTCCTGGGGCTATGTGGGAACGCCGATCAATACCAACAGCTTCAACCAAGTCTTCGGTACGACGGATGGCGCCTCCTATCTGGCGGCGCTGGATGCCTATGCGGCGCAAGGCGTGGTGGTCTTTGCCATCTCGAACACCTATGGCGACACGACCTCTGGCCTGATGGAGGCGCTGCCGAAACTGCGCCCCTCGCTGGAAGGCGGCTGGCTGGCAGTCGGCAATGCGGCCGTGACCTATGACGCAAACGGGATCACCGGGGCCGCGCGGGTGTCGGCGGGCTGTCTGGATGCGGCGCGCTGGTGCCTGATGGCCGAGGGTCGCTGGCAATCGGCCGTGTCGACGGGCAACTCCGCCTATGCCGAGGTGGTGGGTTCATCCTTTGCCGCCCCGCAGGTCGCGGGCGCGCTGGCCCTGTTGGCCGAGGCCTTTCCAAACCTGACGCCCCATGATCTCAGGGCGCGGCTTCTGGCGTCGGCGGACAATTCCTTCTTTACGCCCACGGCGACCGTTCAGCTGGCCAACGGCTATTCCCATGGCTACAACAGCGAATTCGGCCATGGGTTCCTGGATATTCGCGCGGCACTGCTGCCGATCGGCAAGATGACCATGGCCCTGCCGAATGGCCAAAGCGTCAGCCCGAACCAGCCGGTGATGGTCGCGGGCGCGGCCCTGGGCGATGCGGTGCAGCGCAGCCTGGGGCAGGTGGATGTCGCGATCACCGATGCGCTATCGGGCCAGTTTTCCATGCCGGGCCAGTTCCTGGCGGCCAATGCCAGCCCGCGCCCCCTGGGCGATGCGGCCCTGACCCAGGCTCTGCGGCTGGATCTGGGCGCCGCGCGGCAGGCGCCGGTCAGCGCCCTCGCTGACCCGTTCGCAGGGTTCGACGGACAAAGCGTCGAGCTTGCCAGTCTGGACGGGGATCTGGGCGCCAATCTTCTGGTGCCCGCCATCGGCGGCGACACGCCCAGCTATGGGGCGACCTTGCACACGGCGCTGGCGGATGACGGGGCAACAAAGCTGGAGCTGGGGCTGAAACTGGCGCGCGACAATGGCCGGCTTTTGGGCCTGGGCGCCGAGGGGCAGGGCGGCGCGGGTCTGGCCTCGCTGTCGCTTGGCCTTTCGCATGACATGGGCGCCGGTGGTTTTCTGTCGCTGACCGGCGAGGCGGGGATCGCCGATCTGGGCACGGCACAGGGGCTGAGCGATGTGTCGCAAGCGCGGTTCAGCAGTTTTGATGTGACATTCGGCCAGCGTGATCTGATGACCGATGGCGACAAGCTGGCCTTTGGCCTGTCGTTGCCGGTCGCCGTCACCTCGGGGCGGGCCGAAGCCGTGCTGCCGGTGGCGCGGGGGCGCAGCGTCGCATCGTTCGAGCCGGTGGCAATCGATCTTGCGCCGGGCAGCCGTCAGGTCGATCTGTCGGTCAGCTACCAGCAGCCGCTGGCCCCGGGGCTGGAACTGATGACCGAACTGGTCCATTCGGAAAATTACGGCAACCGTGCCGGCGCGCGCGATACGGCGGGGGTTCTGGCACTGCAATGGCGGTTCTGACCCGCGTCGTCTGACAGGCCTGCGGCATCCGCCCCCGGCAGGGGCGGTGCACGCCTTTTGGGAATGGGCTTAGTAGCTGCGGGTCGGTCGGTCAAAGACCTTGCGGCCCATCAGCGAGCCGACAAGTTCCACCATCAGCTTTGCCGTCCGGCCCCGTTCATCCAGGAACGGGTTCAGCTCGACCAGGTCAAGCGATGTGACAAGGCCGCTTTCATGCAAAAGCTCCATCACCAGATGCGCCTCGCGAAAGGTGGTGCCGCCGGGAACGGTGGTGCCAACGGCGGGGGCGATCGACGGGTCCAGGAAATCGACATCAAGCGAGACATGCAGAAGGCCGCCCGCCGCGCGGACCTGATCCAGAAAGGTCCGCAGGGGGGCGATGATGCCCTGTTCGTCCAGCACCCGCATGTCGCAGATCTGGATATCGGTCGCCAGCAGCCGCGCATGTTCGGCAGGGTCGACAGAGCGGATGCCATAAAGGCAGATGCGATCCTCGGGCACCGGGGCGGGAAAGGGCGGGAAGGCATCGAAGCCTTCGTGCCCGGCGATATAGGCGACGGGGGTGCCGTGCAGGTTGCCGGACTGGGTGGTCAGCGGCGTGTGAATGTCGGAATGGGCATCCAGCCACAGGACAAACAGGGGGCGGCCCGCCGCCTGTGCATGGGTCGCTGCGCCCGCGACCGACCCCAGCGCCAGCGAATGGTCGCCGCCCA
>CAZKJZ010000206.1:0-3725 GCA_964553145.1 uncultured Frigidibacter sp.
GGGATGGGCCTTTGTCGAAATGGTCGGGCCGGTGAGATTCGAACTCACGACCTTCCGCCCCCCAGACGGACGCGCTAACCAGACTGCGCCACGGCCCGACAGGGCGCTCTATAGGCCGAAGGCGGGGGCAGGGGCAAGCGGCAAAACGCATGGGTCGGGTGCCCTGGCCTTAGCGTCCGTCGCGGCGCTCGGCCTCGCGGCGGCGGCGGTAAAGCGCGTCCAGCTTTCTATAGATGGCGCGCAGTTCCTCGCGCCTTTTGCCGTCGCGCAGGGCGGTCATGGCGCGCAGCAGGGCGGCGGCAGGCAGGTTGTCCGCATCGGCAAAGCGCGACGTGTCGGATGGCAGCGGCACATCGGCGGGGCGGTGGGCGGCGGCCTGTTCCTCGGCCAGATCGGCGCGGGCCTCGGCCCCGGGCGACAGATCGTGGCGAAGGGGCGACAGGGGGCCGCCCTCCTCGGGTTCCGGATCGTAGAGTGCGGACTGCTGCAGGGGCGGGCCGGGGCGCGGCGGCGTGGCAGGGGGCGTGTCCGCCTCGTCGAACTCTAACCCGGCAAGGCCCGCGACATGGCGGGCACCCTGTTCGCGCAATATCTTCTGCACGCCGCGGATCGTCAGCCCGTCATGATGCAAAAGCTGCTTGATCCCGCCCAGAAGCGCCACATCGGTCGGGCGGTAATAGCGCCGCCCGCCCGCCCGCTTGACCGGCTTGATCTGCGAAAAGCGGCTTTCCCAGAAGCGCAGCACATGCGCTGGTGTGTCCAGCACCTCGGCGACCTCGCTGATCGTGCGGAAGGCCTCGGCGGATTTGGACATGCGGTCCGCCTCAGTGCCCGTCGTTGCCCGCCGCGACCCGATCCTTCATCAGATGCGAGGCGCGGAACGACAGGACGCGGCGGGGATGGATCGGAACTTCGTCCCCGGTCTTGGGGTTGCGGCCGATGCGGGCCGACTTGGCGCGGACGGTGAAGGTGCCGAAGGACGAGATCTTGACCGTCTCACCCGCGACCAAAGCATCGGACATATGTTGCAGCACGCTTTCGACCAGCTGGGCCGATTCGTTCCGCGACAGACCGACCTCGCGGTAGACGGCCTCGCTCAGATCCATGCGCGTCAAGGTCTTGTCGCTCATCATTCCCCCCTGGCCGGTTGGTCCGGACGTTCAGGGCGAAGATTGGGGGCAATGAATTTCCGAGTCAATATCAATGACTTGGAAAGGGCTTTTCAGGCGCGCTTTACCAGCGCAGAACGACCGATCCCCAAGCCAGCCCGCCGCCAATCGCCTCGGTGACCAGAAGATCGCCCTCTTTGATCTGGCCGCGTGCCTTGCCAACCGACAGGGCCAAGGGAATCGATGCGGCCGAGGTATTGCCGTGATCCTGCACGGTCACGACAACCCGGTCCATCGGCACCGACATGCGTTTGGCCGTGCCTTCGATGATGCGGATATTGGCCTGATGGGGCACGATCCAGTCGACATCCTCGCTGGAAAGTCCGGCCCTGGCCAGCGCGGTATGGGCTGTTTCTGTAAGTTTTTCAACGGCATGGCGGAAGACCTGATTACCCTGCATGCGCAGATGGCCGGCCTTGCCGTCGGTCGAAACCCCGCCATCGACATACAGAAGCTCGCGGAAGGTGCCGTCGGAATTCAGATCGGTCGCCAGAATGCCACGGTCGGCCGCGGTGCCGGCGCCGTCGGCTCCCTCGAGCACCAGGGCACCGGCGCCGTCGCCGAAGAGAACGCAGGTCGAGCGGTCCTGAAAATCCAGGATACGGCTGAAGGTTTCGGCCCCCACCACCAGCACCCGCCGCGCCTGACCCGACAGAATCAGCGCATTGGCGTTCGACAGGGCAAAAACGAATCCCGCGCAGACCGCCTGCACATCAAAGGCAAAGCCGCGGCTCATCCCCAGTTTCGCCTGAACCATGGTCGCGACCGACGGAAAGGTCAGATCGGGGGTCGAGGTGGCGACGATGATCGCATCCATGTCGTTGGGGGCAAGGCCCGCATCCGCCAGCGCTGCGCGGGCGGCCGCTGTGCCAAGGTCCGATGTGGTTTCGCCATTGGCGGCGAAATGGCGGCGTTCAATGCCGGTGCGGGCCTTGATCCATTCGTCTGTGGTCTCAAGACTGCCTTCGAAATGGGCATTGGGAACCACACGGGCGGGCAGATAGTGGCCGACACCCTTGACCACAGACCGAATTGTCATGCGCTGGTTCCGCCCTCTTGCCCCTCACCGGTCCCCGCATCCTGCCCCGGCTGCGCGGCAGAGGCAACCCGCGCCGCAAGCCGGTCGGCAAAGCCGATGCCGCCCAGCCGGTAGGCCAGCCGGATTGCGGCAGAAATGCCGGTCGCGTCGGACGAGCCGTGCGATTTGACCACAGTACCGTTCAGGCCCAGGAACACGCCGCCGTTGACACGGCGGGGGTCGATGCGCCGCTGCAGGCCGCGCAGCGCGCCCATGGACATCAGCGCGCCCAACTTCGACATCAGGCTGCTGCGCAGCGCCTCGCCCATGAAGTCGGCGATCAGCCTGGCGGTGCCTTCGGCGGTTTTCAGGGCGATATTGCCGGTGAACCCGTCGGTCACGATCACATCGACCCGGCCCGATGGCAGGTCGGTGCCCTCGACAAAGCCGACATAGTCGAAATCGCCCTTGTCGGTGGCGGCAGCGATCAATTCCTGCGCCTCCTTGATCTCGGCCCGGCCCTTGTGATCTTCGGTGCCGACATTCAGAAGGCCGATGCGCGGCCGGGCCAGACCCAGCCCGTTACGGGCATAAGAGGCACCCATCAGCGCATATTGCAGCAAGTCCTGGGGGTCGGCCTTGATGTCGGCGCCGACGTCCAGCATCACGGCAAAGCCGGTCGCGGTGCGGTTCGGCCACAGGCAGGCGATGGCGGGGCGGTTCACGCCGGGCAGCTTGCGCAGCCGGATCATCGACACGGCCATCAGCGCGCCGGTATTGCCGCAGGATACTGCGGCATGGGCGCGCCCGTCGCGCACGGCCTCGATCGCCGACCACATCGACGTGGCCTGGCCATGGCGCAGGACCTGGCTTGGCTTGTCCTCCATCGTCACCACATCTTCGGCGGCGACGAATGTGGTGCGTGCGGCAAGGGCGGGCAGGCGGGCCAGATGGGGTTCGATATCACCCGCGCGGCCATGGACGATGAAGTCCGCGTCCGGGCACTGGGCAAGGCTGTCTTCCATGCCGGAAAGGACGGCGCCCGCACCGCGGTCACCGCCCATCGCATCTATAGAGATGACGATTCGGCCCGCCCGGCCCGCCGCCGCACTGTCACCCTTTGGGTCAGGCATCGTGGCCATCGGCGGAACCGGTCATCCGCAGCGTCAGGCCGCGGCGTCGTCCAGATCGACTTCCGCCGCCTGGGCGACGACTTCGCGACCGTCATAATGGCCGCAGGCGCCGCAGACATGGTGCGGACGCTTCAGCTCGCCACAGTTCGGGCATTCGTTGGGGTTCGATGCCACCAGGGCATCGTGGGCGCGGCGCATATTGCGGCGCGAGCGCGTCACGCGATTCTGAGGGACAGCCATGTCTCAACCTCGGGTTATTGGGGGCCGGGGCCCCGGTTATCCAGGGGTTTCGTCACTGGTTGCCAGACGCGACCGGGTGCGAACCCAAGTTACAAGCGAGGCCGGGAACATACTGTGTTTCGTGGCGGGCGCAAGCGGATTCTGGCCCGTCGCGGCGCCTTTTTC
>CAZKJZ010000207.1:0-3716 GCA_964553145.1 uncultured Frigidibacter sp.
GTCCAGCGCCGTCAGCCCCGCCTCCATCGCCGCCAGGGTGCCCAGCACCATATGGGCATTCACATGGCCCATATGGCCGATGCGCAGATAGTCGCCATAGGCAGGCTCGTCCGGCAGCGCCATGCCCAGGGGAATGCCCAGCGTGACACCCGCGACCCGCTCGCACCAGTCCCTCAGCCGCCCGGCCCCGCCGCCCCCGATGCGGACCGAGGTGACGGACCGCGCCCGCGCGCCCGCATCCCTGACGTTCAGCGCAATGTCACCGCCCTGCCCCCAGGCATCGACCGCCGCCCAGATCGCCCGTGCCAGCCGGTCGTGCCGTGCCCAAACATGATCCAGCCCCTCTTCCTCCAGAATCATGGTCAACGCCTCGCGCAGACCAAAAAGGTGATGCGTCGGCGCGGTACCGCAGAAATTCTGCCAATATTCGCTGGCCATGGCCCGCGCTTCCCAGTCCCAATAAGGTGTGCGCAGGTCGGCGGACCGACCGGCCTCCAGCGCCCTGTCGGAAAACCACAGAAACCCCAGGCCAGGCGGCAGCATCAGCCCTTTTTGACTGGCCGAGATCATCACATCGACGCCCCATTCGTCCATCCGGAACGGATCGCAACCCAGCGAGGCGACGCAATCGACCGCCAGCAAGGCAGGATGCCGAGCCGCATCCATCGCCGCGCGGATCGCCGGAATGTCGTTGCGCACCGTCGAAGCTGTATCGGTCTGGGTCAGAAGAACCGCCCGAATCTGATGGGCGTTGTCCGCCTTCAGCGCCGCGGTCAACCGGGCGGGGTCGGCGGGCTCCTGACGGCCAAAGTCGATCAGGTCAACCTCGACCCCCAGCCGCCGCGCGGCATTGGCCCAGCCGTGGCCGAAGGTCCCGGTGGCCAGCACCAGTGCCCGGTCGCCGCGCGAGAAAAGGTTGGTATTCGCCGCCTCCCACGTCCCATGGCCGTTGGTGATATAGATCGCCGCATGATGCGCCGTACCCGCCAGCCGCTTCAGATCGATCAGGATCGTCGAGGTCATGTCATAAAGCGGGCCGCCATAGATGTTCGGCGATGGCCGGTGCATGGCCGCCAGCACCCGGTCGGGAACAACAGACGGGCCGGGAATGGCCAGATAGGGACGACCCTGCGACACCGACATGAGCACCTCCGTTTGCCCCAGCCCTATCCCCGGCAAAAACCAAGGTCAACGCGCCCCCTTCCCCCGCGCGCTGCCGCCGCTATATCTGCACTGCGCGGCAGAGGAATGCAGAGATGACGGGCGAGATGGCGGCAGGCCGCCGGGTTCTGGCGATCGGCGGGGCGGATCGGGTGGCGTTCCTGCAGGGGCTGGTCACCAACGATGTGCGGCGGCTGGCAGAGGGCGCGGTCTATGCCGCGCTTCTGACGCCGCAGGGCAAATATCTGTCCGACTTCTTTCTGGTGCCGGACGGCGACAGGATTCTGCTGGATGTGGCCGAGGATCAGGCCGACAGCCTGACACGGCGCCTGACCCTCTACCGGCTGCGCGCCGATGTGACGATCACGCCCACCGATCTGCATGTCCATCGCGGCCTTGGCCCGGCGCCGGACGGCGCCTTTGCCGACCCGCGCCACCCAACGCTCGGCTGGCGGGCCTACCGCGACACGCCGGGCACGCCCGCCGCGATCGACTGGGACGCGCTGCGCGTGGCCGCGCTGGTGCCCGAGGCCGGGATCGAGCTGATCGCCGACGACAGCTATATCCTGGAGACGGGGTTCGAACGGCTGAACGGCGTCGACTTCCGCAAGGGCTGCTATGTCGGGCAGGAAGTGACGGCGCGGATGAAGCACAAGACCGAGTTGCGCAAGGGTCTGGCGCAGGTACGCATCACCGGCGGGCCGCTGCCGATTGGCACCGAGATCCTGTCCAACACCCGCGCCGTCGGGCGATTGTTCACGCAATCGGCTGGGATCGGCCTGGCCCACTTGCGCTTTGATCAGGCCTTGGCGCCTTTGACTGCAGACGGACACCCCGTCGAACGCCTGCCCGGAACGGGCGGTGCAGAAGTGTCTTGACGCAGGCCCGCCAAGATCGGCACTAAGGCCGCGTTCTGGTGAGAGGTCACATGGTCGGTCCCGGCGCCTTTCGTCTGTTCCTCGCCTTCATGGTGCTGGTCAGCCATGCGACGTCCGCGCGGTTTGGCATTGTCGCGGTCATGGCCTTTTTTATCCTCAGCGGCTATTGGGTCACGCGGATGTATGCGGAAAAATACGCCCGCGCTGCCAGCCCTGTTCCGACCTTTTACCTGTCGCGCTTCCTGCGCCTCTGGCCAGCCTATGTGGTGGCGCTGGCAATCGCGGTTCTGGTCCGGGTGCTGCGGTCCGAAACGGTCGGCTGGAACATTGCCCAGTCGCTGGGCCTTTTTGGCATTGCCAGCGGCCTGCCTGACCCTTTGCAGGTCTCGTGGTCGCTGGATATCGAGATGCAGTTCTATCTGATCCTGCCGTTTCTTCTGCTGCTCATGACCCGGCTGGCGCGCCCCATGCCGCAGATCGCGACCATCCTTGTGCTGACAGCTTTGGGCTGGGGGCTGGCGGGGGCGCTGCATCTGAACACGGCGCTGATGTATCTGCCGACCTTCGGGGCGGGGATGCTGCTGTATCTGCGCAACCTTCGCGCCCCGGGCAGCCTGGCGCTGGCTAGCTTTGCGCTGTTCGTCGGGCTGGGGCTCTTGTTCGTCATGAACCACCATACCTATCCCATAGTGATGCAGGCGCCGATGCACCGGAAGTTGCAGCGCGCCTTGTCGCTGGGCTGGGGGTTGGCGCTGATCCCGTTCGTCGCCTGGAACGTGCGGCAGGCCTCGGGCTGGCTGGACCGGCATATGGGCGACTTTTCCTATAGCCTCTATCTGGTGCATTTCCCGGCGCTGCAATTGCTGGCCCATCTGGGCGGAGAACCCGACACGCTGGCCGCGACGATCCTTTACATGCTGCTGGCGCTGGCCGCGGCGCTGGTCTTTTACCTTGTGGTGGACCGCACGTCGGAACGGGCACGGCTGGCCGTCATGTCACGCTGGTCATCGGCACAGGCCTGAGACAAATTCCGCTTGGTGGTTTGCGCCTGTGGCATTAGTTTTCAGCCAGTGCGACTTGAACGCCCGCGCCGAATCCCCAGATATGCCTTCTGATGCCGCAGGAATGGGCAGATTTCGGGGCTGTTTGCGCAAACGTCATGCAACACGCGCATGACAGGCATTCGTTTGCAGGCATATCGAATCGTCACGAAATCGCCATATTCGCGGCACGTCGGAAAACGCAAGAGCAAGAGCAAAAACAGGACGGTAGGAATGCGCGACTTTGTGGATGGTACAGCTTTTAACTATGAACAGGGAACCCGGTCGCGCAAGCTGTTTGCCGCGGTGGTTCTGGCTGCGCTGGATGATGCGATCGCCGACGACAAGAAATATGGCAACGGCCCCGACCAGATCGCCCGCTGGGCCCGGTCGCGCGACGGGCGCGAGGTTCTGTCCTGCGCCGGGATCGACCCGAACGAACGGGTGGTCAAGGGCCTGATGGAATTCGTGTCCAAGGGCGTCCGCACCTCGGTCGCGCTGTCGCGCGAAGAAAGCGAACGCCGCCACGCGATGGAAGAGGCCGAGGCCGCCTGAGGCGCCTTTCCCCGCTGACTGCCCCCGCGCGCGCCCCTTTCGGGCGCGCGTTTCGTTTGGCGGGATGAGTGCTGTGAGACTC
>CAZKJZ010000208.1:0-3700 GCA_964553145.1 uncultured Frigidibacter sp.
CCCTTGTACATGCCGCCGATCTGCGGGACCGAGACATGGCTTTCGTCGGCAAAGACGATGGCATTGTCGGGGATGAATTCGAAAAGCGTCGGCGGCGGTTCGCCCGGTGCGCGCCCGGTCAGATAGCGGGAGTAATTCTCGATCCCGGCACAGCTGCCTGTTGCTTCCAGCATCTCCAGATCGAAATTGGTGCGCTGTTCCAGCCGCTGCACCTCCAGCAGTCGCCCCTCGTCCTGCAACTGCTTCAGCCGCAGGGCCAGCTCGACCCGGATGCCCTTGATCGCCTGTTGCAGGGTGGGGCGCGGGGTCACGTAATGGCTGTTTGCGTAAATTCTGATCTTTTCGAATGTATCGGTTTTTGAACCTGTTAGAGGATCGAATTCGATGATCGCCTCCAGCTCCTCGCCGAAAAAGCTGAAGCGCCAGGCCCGGTCTTCCAGGTGCGCCGGCCACAGGTCGATCGTGTCGCCCTTGACACGGAAGGCGCCGCGCTGGAACGCAGCATCGGCGCGGCGATATTGCTGGGCCACCAGTTCGGACAGGAACTTGCGCTGGTCGTAAAGCTTGCCTGCCTCCATGTCCTGAGTCATGGCCGAATAGGTTTCGACCGAGCCGATGCCATAGATGCAGCTGACCGAGGCGACGATGATCACATCGTCGCGTTCCAACAGGGCACGGGTCGCCGAGTGGCGCATCCGGTCGATCTGTTCGTTGATCTGGCTTTCTTTTTCGATGTAGGTGTCGGTGCGGGCGACATAGGCCTCGGGCTGGTAATAGTCATAATAACTGACGAAATATTCGACGGCATTGTCGGGAAAGAAGCCTTTGAATTCGCCGTAAAGCTGGGCCGCCAGCGTCTTGTTCGGGGCCAGGATGATGGCCGGGCGCTGGGTCTCCTCGATCACCTTGGCCATGGTAAAGGTCTTGCCGGTGCCGGTCGCGCCCAGCAGGACCTGATCGCGTTCGCCTGCCAGAACCCCGCCCGCCAGTTCGGCGATGGCCTTGGGCTGGTCGCCCGCAGGCGCAAATTCCGTCTTCATGACGAACCGCCGCCCGCCTTCCAGCTTGGGGCGGGTCAGAACATCGGGCCGGGGGCCGGGGGCGTTGGTATTATTGTGCGGCATGGGTGATTCCTGTCAGGCGCCCCAGATTTGATCTGTTTTTGTTCTGGTGCAAGGCGCGTTGCGCGGCCCCAGGGGCATTTCACACCGGGTCACATCGATTGATTCAATTATAGGTTGAATTTCGAAAAGACCGCCCCTAAGGTCACCCTGTCGGCACGGGTCACCCCCCGCACCACCCCCACCACCCACGGCTCCAGCGCTTTTCCCGGCGCTGCAGACAGCCCGGGCCGACACCTTCCTGCCCTCTTGCGCGCATGCGCCAGTTTGCCGATAAGAGGCAGGATCAGACGGAGGTTCCCCATGCGCGCGCGCATCTATCAGCCAGCGAAAACCGCCATGCAGTCGGGCACGGCCAAGACCCATCAATGGGTTCTGGAATTCGCCCCCGATCAGGCGCGGGCGGTCGACCCGCTGATGGGCTGGACCGGGTCGGGCGACACCCAGGCGCAGGTCCGGCTGCGCTTTGACAGCCGCGAGGCCGCCGAGGCCTATGCCCGGTCCAAGGGGCTGGACTACAGCGTCACCGAACCGCACCAGCGCAAGGCCAACATACGGCCGCGCGGCTATGGCGAGAATTTCGCCACCGACCGCAAGGGCGCCTGGACACACTGATGCTTTGGCCCGCCCGACCGGCGGGCCGTTTCTTTTCAGGATATTTCCCATGCGTTTTACGGTTGCCCTTGGCGTGTTTTGCCTGATCCCGTTTGCCGGCCTTGCCGCACCGGCCACCGAACAGGGCGCCGCCCACCTGACGGAGGTTCTGCAGCGCTATCTGGGCAAGACCGATGGCGTGATCGATGTGAAGCCGCAGGGCGAGACCTATCGGCTGACCGTCGACCTTTTGCCGCAGATCAGGCGCATACCGTCCAACACCGGCAGTACCAGCCTGACGCCTATTGTGATGGACCTGACCGACAATGGCGATGGCACCTGGGGCGTGACGCTGGATCAAAGCGATTTCGCGCTGAACCTGGCCGTCCCCGAGGCGCTTCAGCTGGATATGACCGCCGCCGATCTGCGCTTTAGCGGCACATTCGATGAGCGGCTGATGACCTGGACCCGCCATACCAGCAGTGCCAGCGACCTGACGGTAACCGAAGTGGTTGGTGGTGGCCCCGTTGACCCGCAAAACGTATCCTATCACTTGTCCGGCATCACGATGACGGGTGAAGGTCACGCCGCGGCCACCGGTCAGGGCGTGGACAGCAGCTACAAGATGGTTGTATCCGGTATGGACGAGGTCATGGACATACCCGGTGGTACCGGCCTGCCGACGCCGCTAACCCTGCGCCTTGCCATCGGCAGCGCCAGCCAGTCCGGCACGATCACCGACTTTCGCCCCGAGGCCTTTCTGAACCTTCTGTCCTTCTTTGTTGCCCACCCCGAAAAGGCGGCGATCCTGTCCGATCAGGAGCAGCTGCGCCAGATCGTGACCGATGGCCTGCCGCTATGGCAGACGATGCATATGGAGGCACAGGATCAGGATATTTCCGTTGAAACGCCGGTCGGAACCTTCGGTCTGGCGACAGCCGATGTCGTCGCCGACATCAACGGCGTCACCCATGACGGGCTGTTCCGCGAAGGCCTTTCGGCCAAGGGCCTGACGATGCCGCCGGGCCTGGTGCCGGACTGGGCCACATCGCTGGTGCCGGGCGAGTTTTCGGTGGATTTCAAGGCAACCGGCTATGACCTTGCCGCCGCCGCAGGTGTGATCCTGCCGTTGATCGACCTGCGCAAGGACCCGCCCGTCAGCAGGGACAAGGGACCTGCCGTCCTGGCAGCCCTGTTGCCGAAGGGGCTGGCCGAAGTCTCGATCACCCCATCCGACATCACCGCCCCCGACTACCGTTTCGGCTATCAGGGGACGCTCAGCTTTGGCCCGGGCCAGGACCCGGTCGGCACGGCGCATCTGACCATGACCGGCCTTGATCAGGTGCAGAAGACCTTGCAGAACGCGCCGCCCGATGTGGGCGCCTATCCGATGATGGGCGCGGGGATGGTGCGCGGCATGGCCAAGCCCGGCACCGATGGCGAACTGATCTGGGATATCGAGCTGACCGAGGGCGGCAAGGTTCTGGTCAACGGCGTCGATATGGAAAGCCTGGCCAACATGGTGCCCCAGTGACCCTGACCCTCACCCGCGAACGTCCGACCGGCGCCGACCTGACCCAGCTGTTTGAACGCCACACGCTGGCGATGCACGAAGACACGCCCCCTGAAAGCATCCATATGATGGATGCCTCGGGCCTTGATACGCCCGATGTCGCCTTTTTCGTCATGCGCGACGCCGGGCGCCCGGTCGGCATGGGCGCCTTCAAGCAGATCGATGCAGGCCATGCCGAAATCAAGTCGATGCATGTCCTGGCCGAGGAACGCGGTCGCGGTCTGGCTGTGCAATTGCTGGATCATCTGGTGGAACAGGCCCATGCCGCAGGCTACCGCCGCCTCAGCCTGGAAACCGGGGTTCAGCCCGGCTTTGCCGCCGCACGCGCCCTTTATGCCCGCGCCGGATTTGCCGGCTGCCCGCCGTTCGAGGGCTATACTGATGATCCCAACAGCTGTTTCATGACGCGGGC
>CAZKJZ010000209.1:0-3694 GCA_964553145.1 uncultured Frigidibacter sp.
AGCCCATCCTCCAGCCCCGACAGCACGCCCAAGAGATCGCCCGCCACCTTCTTGGCCGGGTCCGCCTCGATATAGGGGAACCAGTCGCCGGTGGCGCTGACCAGTTGCTGCACCGAGAAGACCGACGGGAAAGTGGTCACATCGGCGGTAAAGGGCGCGGTCCAGGCACGGGCGGTCAGGTCCGACGGGCCTTTCACCATGACCCGATATTCCAGCGGCCCGGCAGGCAGGTTGAAGACCTCGCCTTTCAGCAGGGTCAACCCGCCAAAGGGTGCGTCCTGGGCGCTGAAGGCGGCGCCTTCTGCCAGCCCGTTGGCATAGCCCGCCGGATTGATCTTGGGCAGAGCCATATTGCCGATCGAGGCCAGGAACGGCGTAAAGACGCCCGGCGTGACCCCTTTGGGCAGGGGCTTGATCTCGATATGGCAGTCCTCGCGGTCGCCCCAGGTGGCGACGAACTCGGGGTCGTTCGCCACCGGCGGCACGCCCCAGGACAGGATGCCGCGAATGCGGGCGCGCCCGGTCTTGCACCATTCCATACGGTGGGCATCCAGATTGACCGGCAAGGCCGCCTGATACCACAGGCCGCCCTTCGGCACCGCCACGTCATGCACCGTCACCGATGTCGTGCCCTGATATTCCCAGCCCGCCCCGAAATCGAGGTAGAAGGCCACATATTCCTGACTGCCCGCCGTGCAGAGGCTGCCCGAATAGCCGCTGTTCAGCTTCACTTCGACAATGCCGTGCAACAGGTTCTGGTCGCGGTCGAGGCCGACGCAATGCAGTTCCTCGAACGTCGTGTTGAACTTCGGCTGGATCAGGATGTCGACGAATTCACTGAAGTCGAAGCCGATACCTTTCAGCCAGGGCGCCTGGGCCTGCAGGGTCTGCATGGCCATCGCGGGCTCTAACCCGCCCAGGGCGGCATGGACATGGCGGAAAGCGGCCATCTTGTCGGCCTTGACCAGCTTTTCCGTCACCAGCGCATGCAAGGGTTCGGGCGGGTTCGGCAGATGCGGCGGTGCCGTCTCGATCGCCTTCAGATGGTCGAACAGGGCGGGATTGACCTTCAGGATGCCGGGCAGGTCGATCTTGTCGAAGAGGTGGCAGAAGATCGAATTGCGCGGCTCGATCTGAATGTTCCGCTCCAGCCGGTTGCCCCAGACCGGCAGCCAGTCGGGTTGACCGGCGGGCGGCTGGACGTTCCAGGACAGGATGGCGCGGACATTGGGCAGGACCGGCGTGCCGTCGCAGCAATGGTGCCGGGCGGCGTTCAGCTGGATCGACACGGCATAGCAAAGGTCGCTGTCGAACCCAAGATCATGGGCGGTAAAGGCCGTCACACCATGGTCGACCCAGATACCGTCGCCATAGTCGAGGTAAAAGCGCACGAACTCGGGCGAACCGTCGCTGCAGGGCCCGCCGGAATAGCCCGACCCCTTTTTGACCTCGACAATCGCGGTCAGGATATGGCTGGCGGGGTTGTAGCCCAGGCAGGTCAGCTGTTCAAAAGCCTGATCCTGCACCAGGGGAAAGACGGGTTGCAGCAGGCCGGGCAAATCCAGATGGCTGAGGTTGCCGAAATAGTTGGGATTGGCCAGCAGATGGAATTTCGATGCAGCGCGCAATCCGGCCAGCTTGGCCGGATCCATATGGGGGGTTTTCATGGTAATGCTCCGGTAAAATGTCGGGTGAAACCGTCTGCCATTTGCAGACTGCAACAGATTACCGGAAAAACGCTTGGCGGTTGAGTAGGGTTTCCCTTACGTCACGTCGGCGGACTTTGGCCCAAAGGCCCGATTGTTCGGCCGGTTTTGGCCGGTGCGTCAGCTCAGCGCCTCTTGCAGCGCCGCCTCCAGCGCCGGCACGTCCGGGCAGAGGGTCAGGAAGGACAGGATCGAGCCATCGGCAAAGCCCTCGTCGACCACATGGCGGATCAGCGCCAGCAGCGGGTCCCAGTAGCCCTGGCTGTTCAGGATCAGGATCGGCTTGTCATGCAGGCCAAGCTGGCGCCAGGTCAGGACTTCGAAAAGTTCGTCCAGCGACCCGCCGCCGCCGGGCAACAGGGTGATGGCATCGGCATTCGTGAACATGACCATCTTGCGTTCATGCATCGTCTCGGTGACGACCAGCGTGGTCAGGTCGCGCTTGCCGACCTCCATTGCCATCAGATGGCCGGGAATGACGCCGAATGTCTCGGCGCCCGCGGCCTGGGCACTGCGCGCGACCTCGCCCATCAGCCCCACGTCGCCCGCGCCATAGACCAGCCGCCAGCCGTTCGCGGCCAGCATGCGCCCGGTTGCACGCGCGTCGGTCACATAGTCGGGTCGCGCCCCCTTGCGAGCCCCGCAAAAGACACAGACGGACTTGGTCGGGACAGGGGGCATGGGGCACCTTTGGGAAGAAATCTTTGACCCGTGATAGCCGCCCTCCTATGGTTGCTCAAGGGACGCCGCCGGGGAAGCGGTGAGGGGGACGAGATGACAGGCACGGGTCAAGGGGGGCCAGAGCCCCGGGCGAACCTTCTTTTGTGGGGCGGCGGGGCCGCCGCCGGGCTGGCCTTGGGCGCGCTCGTATGGATTATGGCGCTGGGGGGCGCGCCGCAGAAGGCCGGGGACCCGCCCGCCGAACCTGTCGCAGCCCCCGCTGCAGCACCGGCCGCGGCACTGGCCCCCGAGCCCGCCGCACCGGCCCCGACGCCCGCCGCAGCCCCCGCTCCGGCACCGGAACCCGCGGTGGCACCGGTCCCGGCGCCGCCCGCGATCGACACGGTCCGGGCCGAGGCCGACGGGTCGGTGCTGATCGCCGGAACCGCCCCGGCGGGGGGGGCCGTTACCATCACCGTCGACGGCACCAAGGCTGCCGAGGCCAAGGCCGACCCCCAGGGCAAATTCGCCAGTTTCCTGTCGCTGGGCTATTCCGACAAGGCGCGGGTCCTGGCGCTGGCGGGTTCCGACGCCTCGGTGATCCTGGCGCCGATGCCCGCGCCCAAGGCGGAACCGGAGCCCGTCGCCACCGCAACGACCGAACCGGCACCTGAACCGGCGGCAGAACCCGCGCCAGAACCGCAGGTTCTTGTCGCCGACGCTCAGGGCGTCACCAAACTGACCGACGCAGCGCCGGTCGCCGATATACATATCGACACGATCGGCTATGACCGGCTGGGCAATGTCGATATTGCCGGGCGCGGTGCTGCCGACCAGTTCGCGCGGCTTTATGTCGACAACCAGCTGCAGGCGACAGCGCCGATGGGCGCGGGCGGCCAGTGGCGCGCCAAGCTGACAGCCGTCGACCCCGGCCTTCATACGTTGCGGGTCGATCAGACCGACGCGGCGGGCAAGGTGACATCGCGGGCCGAAACCCCTTTCCAGCGCGAGGAACCGGCCAAGGTCGCCGCCGTCACCGCCGCACCTGCCGAACCGGCGGCCCCCGCCGAACCGGCCGCGGCCGTTGCCGCCGCCACCGACACACCCGCCACCGAACCCGCACCGGCAGCGACGACCGCGCCAGCGCCTGAACCGGCGCCCGATACGGTCACCAGCGCCTCGGTCATCACCGTGCAGCCCGGCTATACGCTCTGGGCCATCGCCCGGCGCAATTACGGCGACGGGATGCTCTATGTGCGGGTCTACGAGGCGAACAAGGACCTGATCCGCAACCCGGACCTGATCTATCCCGGTCAGGTCTTTACCGT
>CAZKJZ010000210.1:0-3687 GCA_964553145.1 uncultured Frigidibacter sp.
GCTGGGTCGACTATTCCCGCGCCAAGGATGTGATGCAGCAATATACCGACCGCGATACCTCGCCCTGGTATGTGGTCAACGCCGATAACAAGAAAAAGGCGCGGCTGAACTGCATCAGCCATCTTCTGTCACAGATCCCCTACAAGGAAATCGCCCGCCCCGACATCAAGCTTGGGCCCCGGCAGAAGGACGACACCTATGTCCGCCCGCCAAAGGACAGCCAGCGCTGGGTGCCGCAGGTCCACTAGGTCCGGAGGTTTTATTGAGGGGGCCTGATCACAGGGCCAGCCCGAACGGGCGGCATCCTGAGGTGTGTATTTGTCGCCCCTTGCAAAACTAGGTCATTTGACCTAGTTTTGCGCAAAGAGGTCGAACATGCAGCATGGCAAGACACGCGCGATGATTGCAGAACGGGCTGACGGCCTGTTCTATGCGCAAGGTATTGATGCCACCTCGCTTGCCGATCTTGCCGATGAAACCGGCCTGTCCCGTGGGAATTTCTACCATCATTTCAAAACGAAAGACGCCATAATTGAGGCTGTGATCGAACACCGGATCGCAAAGACCCGCACGATGCTGGACAGTTGGGCGACGCTGAGTGATGACCCCGCCGGTCGCATTAGGCAGTTCATTGACATGATGCTGACCAACCGGCAGCCGATCATGGCCGATGGCTGCCCGGTCGGTACATTCTGCACCGAACTGGCAAAGGCTGATCACCCGCTGTTGCAACGCGCCGCTGGTGTTTTCGTCTTGTTCCGCGATTGGCTGGCGGCGGAATTCGCCCGTCTTGGCCAACCCGCCCCCCATGACCTGGCGCTTCATCTTCTGGTCCGGTCGCAAGGGATTGCAACGCTCGCCGCCGCCTTTCGTGACGAAGCCTTGCTGCAGCGCGAAGTGGCCATGCTGCATGACTGGCTGGCCGACCTATGCCCCCATGCCCGCATCTGACCGGAGTCCCGATGTTTTTCATCCGCCTTACCCTGACCGACCAACGCCACCGTGCAGCCGCGTTCATGAGTGCCCATAACAACTGGCTGGCGCAGGGATTTGCCGACGGCGCCTTCCTGATGGCCGGATCGCTTGAGGGCGGCGCAGGTGGCGCGATCCTGGCCCAAAGCCCCGACCGCAGGGCGATCGAGGCGCGGCTGGCAGCAGATCCGTTCGTCGACGAAGGCATCGCCATCGCCGATATCACCGCCTTTACCCCGGGCCGCACCGATCCCCGGCTTGACTTTCTAAAGGGCTGACCATGGCTGCGCTGATGATCGGGCCGGATGGCCAGCATCGTTGCGGCTGGTGCGCGGCGGCGCCGGAATTTCTGGCCTATCACGATCACGAATGGGGCTATCCGGTCGGCGACGACCGCCGCCTGTTTGAAAAGATCTGTCTGGAATCCTTTCAGTCCGGCCTTAGCTGGCGGACGATCCTGGCCAAGCGCGACAATTTCCGCAGCGCTTTTGCCGGGTTTGACTTTCATGCCGTTTCCCGCTTTGGCCCCGATGATGTCGCACGTCTTTTGGCCGACCCCGGCATCGTCCGCCACCGGGGCAAGATCGAAGCCGTGATCAACAACGCCCGACGCGCGGTCGAACTGGAACGGGATTGCGGATCGCTTGCCGCCTTTTTCTGGCGGTTCGAACCGGGCGCATCCGACCTGCCCCGCCCGCAAAGCAGCACGACAATTCCTGCTGCAGAAGCCCTGTCGAAGGCGCTGAAAAAGAAGGGCTGGGCCTTTGTCGGCCCGACAACCATCTTTGCCTTCATGCAGGCCATGGGCCTTGTGAACGACCATGCCGAGGGCTGCGCCCATCGCACCGCAGCAGCCGCTGCGCGCCGGGCCTTCACCTCTCCTGCTTGACACGTGCGGCCCATGCAGGCTGAAAGCCCCCATGCCCCGCCCGCTTTCGCCCTATCACGCCCCCGGCTTTTACGACGCGGCCCTTGCCCGGGGCCGTCACCGCGACATTGTCGGCGGACGGTGGGAGGAGACGGGCCGCCTGCAGATGGCGATCCTGCGGCGCGAGGGGCTATTGCCCCGGCACCGGCTGCTGGATATCGGCTGCGGCAGCCTGAGGCTGGGCTGCAAGGCGGTGCCCTATCTTGAGCCCGGCCATTATTGGGGCACTGACCTCTCGGGCGCGCTGATGCAAAGGGGCCATCAGACCGAACTGGCGGACCCCGACCGCCTGCCGCCCGCCCAGCTGGTCGAGGACGCGGATTTCGCCTTTCCCGGCATCCCCGACGGGATCGACTATGCCATGGCCTTCGGCCTTTTTACCCATCTGCCCGGCCCGCATCTGGCCCTTGCGCTGTGCAACATCCGCAAGGCGTTCCCCCGGCTGAACCGGCTGATCTTCACCTGCTTTCTGGCGCCCGATGCCGGAGCGGACCTGCCCTTTCGTCAGCGCGACGGGGTGGTGACCCATGCCGATCGCGCCCCCTATCACCTTGCCGCCGCCACGGTCACCACCATGGCCCGGGATGCAGGCTTTGCCCTGACCCGCCTTCATGATGCCCTGCCCCGCGGTCAGGCCCTCTACCGTGCCCTGCCCTGCCTTGACAGTCCGCCCTGACTGCCCCCAGATCGCGCCTGAACCCGGAGACGACCATGACCGACACATTCGACCGCGAGCTGGAAGAGCGGCTGGTCCGCTATGCCGCCATCGACAGCCAAAGCGACGAGAATTCCACGACCACGCCCTCGACCGCGCATCAGCTCGACCTGTCGCGCCTTTTGGTGCAGGAGCTGACGGATATGGGCGCGACCGATGTGCGGCTGACCGACAATGGCGTCGTGCTGGCGACCATCCCCGCCAC
This sequence comes from uncultured Frigidibacter sp., assembly GCA_964553145.1. GTDB lineage: Bacteria > Pseudomonadota > Alphaproteobacteria > Rhodobacterales > Rhodobacteraceae > TMP-24. The sequence goes on from CAZKJZ010000210.1 coordinate 2,821, forward strand.
CGCCCCCGGCCCGACTATTGCGCTTCTGGCCCATGTCGACACGGCGCCGCAGTTCAATGCAACCGGGGTCAAGCCACGGGTCATGCGCGGCTATAACGGCGGCGAGATCAGCTTTCCCGACAATCCCGCCCTGACCCTTTCGCCCGCGATCTCGCCCTATCTGGCCGAAAAGGTCGGGCATGACATCATCACTGCTTCGGGCACCACGCTTCTGGGGGCGGACGACAAGGCGGGCGTATCGGTGCTGATGACACTGGCGCGGCATCTTCTGACCCGGCCGGGCACCCGCCACGGCACCGTCCGCCTGGCCTTTACCCCCGACGAGGAAATCGGCCGTGGCGTGACCGAGGCGCTGCCCGCCGATCTGGCGGCCGACTTTGCCTATACGCTGGACGGCGGCGCTGTGGGCGAGGTGGAATATGAAAGCTTTTCCGCCGATGCGGCGACCGTGACCATCACCGGCGTCTCGATCCATCCCGGCTGGGCCAAGGGCAAGATGGTCAATGCGCTGCTGCTCGCCAGCCGGTTTGTCGGGATGCTGCCGCAGGGCACCCAGACCCCCGAGGTGACCGAGGGGCGCGAAGGCTTCCTTTATCTTTACGACATCACCGGCACGTCGGACCGGGCCGTGCTGAAACTCCTCTTGCGCGATTTCGAACTGGAGGGGCTGGCCGCCAAACGCGCGCTGATCGAGGCGGCGGCCCAGACGATCCGCGTCGCCGAACCGCGCGCGACGGTCGAGGTGGCCTTCCGCAGCCAGTACCGCAACATGCGCTATTGGCTGGACCGCGACATGACCCCGGTCGATCTGGCCCGCGATGCCTGCCGCGACCTGGGGATCGACCCCACCTCGCCCGCGATCCGGGG
>CAZKJZ010000211.1:0-3684 GCA_964553145.1 uncultured Frigidibacter sp.
AACAGGTTCATCTTGGTCCCCTTTGATCAAACGGGGATGCCAGAGGCGCCGGGCGGCGTCAATGGCGGGGACCAACAAGGGGCGCCAGAAGCATGTCCTGCGGACGTCGTACAAGCGTCTGCCAAGCGTCGGCCATCTGTACAGACAAAAAGCCGCCGCGCCCGGCAGGACGCGGCGGCAGTCAGCGGCTTTCGTGTCGGGCGACCGATGGGGAACCGGCAGGACAGGCATGCCCGGAAGAACCGCGTGAGGCAGTCGGCAGAACCGTTCGTCAGATCAGGTCGGTCAGCGACATGCTGACAACGAACATGGCGATCAGGCCCAGAAGCCCGGCGGCATCCTGCAGCACCGTGGCGCGGCTGCGGGTCAGGGCGGATTTCAGATCGTTCAGCATGGCAACCTTCCTTTCATCGGATCAGTTGCCACTTTGTTCTCATATCAAGAACAAGCTGTAAAGAACTTTTTAAGAACATTTGCGAACGAAACGTGGCTATGCCTCTCGGGCGCCGCCACCCGGGTCCAAGCACCCGGGCGGCGGCAGGTTGATCCGGGTCCGGCCGACCCTATGTCACGGCACGCCGATAAAGATGCCAGGTCGCATGGCCCAGAACCGGCAGGGTCACCGCCAGACCCAAAAGCATCGGCAGAGCACCGATCAGAAGCCCCGCCACCACGACCGCGCCCCAGCCCAGAACCGGGCCGGGGCTGACCTGCATCAGCCGGACGGAACTGGCGACCGCGCGGGCCAGCCCGACATCGCGGTCGATCAGCATCGGAAAGGACAGGATGCTGACCGCCAGCGCCGCCAGCGCGAAGAGAAAGCCCAAAGGGATGCCGATCAGCATCATCGCCCAGCCGCCCGAGGTGCCGAAGACCGCCGCAAGGAAGCTTTGCGCATCCGGATAGGTGCCGTCGCCCATGGTCAGACCATGCAGAAACCAGGCGCTGACGATCCACAGGAAATACCAGCAGCCAAGGCCAAGGGCCAAGAGCACGATCCCGCCAAAGCCCGGCGCCTGCAGCACGTTCAGCATGTCGCCCCAACCGGCGGGCTGGCCCGCCTCGCGCCGGCGGCTCATCTCGTACAGGCCAAGCGCCGCCACCGGACCGACCAACGCAAAGCCCGACATCAGGGGAAAGGCCAAAGGCAGGATGCCCCGGTTCATCGCCAGCCCGATCAGACACAGGCCGACGATCGGATAAAGCAGACAGGCCGCCATCACATCGCTGCGGAAATGCATGAAATCCTGCAGGCCCGCCCTTAGTGCCGCGCGTATATCCGCAAAGGTGATGGGCCGCACGACGGGCAGCGCCCGCACCTCGCCCTCAATCGAATGGGCGGCTGCCCGCGCCGCCTCGCGCCCCGCGCGCCCGATATTGCGTGTGCCCCAGCTGAGGGGATTGCCGATTGTCGAAACCATCGCATGCCTCCGTTGATCCGTCCGGGACGGAGGCTGGCACGGCACTTGGGCCGTCAGGGCCCCCGATAGCGGAAGCCTAGCATGAAATGGCCGGATGCGGCTTCACTTTCGCGCGTCCGGTCATCGGCGCGCTTGTCATTTCCGCCCGCCCGTACCATCACTTGGCCGCCAACAAAGAGGTTTCCCATGCGCCCCACCCCGCCCCGCCCGGTCCTTGACGCCAACGCCAACAGCGGCAGCGGCAGCCTTGGCAGCCTGCCCGACTGGGATCTGTCGGACCTCTATACCGGGCAGGAGGCACCGGAACTGGCGCGCGACATGGCGTGGCTGGAACAGGAATGCGCCGCCTTTGCAACGGATTATCAGGGCAAGCTTGCGTCACTGGACGGTGCTGCCATGCTGACCTGTATCCGCCGCCATGAACGGATCGAACAGGTGGCGGGCCGGGTCATGTCTTTTGCGGGCCTGCGCTATTACCAGAATACGATGGACGGCGGCCGGGCCAAGTTCATGTCCGATTGCCAGGACCGGATCACCACCTTCACCACGCCGCTGGTCTTCTTCAGCCTGGAATTCAACCGGATCGAGGATGCGGCCTATGAGGCCCTGTTCACCGCGATGCCCGATCTTGCCCGCTACAAGCCGGCCTTCGACCGCACCCGCGCCATGCGGCCCCATCAATTGTCGGACGAGCTGGAAACCTTCCTGCATGACACGTCGGTTGTCGGCGCCGCCGCCTGGAACCGGCTTTTTGACGAGACGATGGCGGGCCTGACCTTTGCCGTGACGGGCGAGGCAGAGCCTTTGAGCCTGGAAGCCACGCTGAACCTTTTGTCCGACCCGGACCGGGCCAGGCGCCAGGCGGGCGCCACGGCGCTGGCCGAGGTTTTCGGAAAGAATATCAAACTCTTCGACCGCATTCATAACACGCTGGCGAAAGAGAAAGAGATCGAGGATCGCTGGCGCAAGATGCCGACGCCGCAGACCGGGCGGCATCTGTCGAACCATGTCGAACCCGAGGTGGTCGAGGCGCTGCGCAATGCCGTCGTCGCCGCCTATCCGAAACTGTCGCACCGCTATTACCGGCTGAAGGCGAAATGGCTGGGGCTGGAAAGGCTGCAGGTCTGGGACAGGAACGCCCCCCTGCCCAGCGAAGAGGTCCGCACCATCGGCTGGGACGAGGCGCGGGCAACGGTGACAGACGCTTACCATGCCTTTTCCCCGGCGCTGGCCGACCTTCTGCCCGCCTTCTTCGACAAGGGCTGGATCGACGCGGGCGTGAAACCCGGCAAGGCGCCCGGCGCCTTTGCCCATCCGACCGTTACCGACGCCCACCCCTATGTGATGCTGAACTATCTGGGCAAACCGCGCGACGTGATGACGCTGGCGCACGAGCTGGGCCACGGCGTCCATCAGGTGCTGGCCGCCCCGCAAGGCGAAATGCTGGCCAATACCCCGCTGACCCTGGCCGAAACCGCATCGGTCTTTGGCGAAATGCTGACCTTCCGCGCCCTTCTGGCCCGGGCAAAGGATCAGGCCGAGCGCAAGACCCTGCTGGCCGGCAAGGTCGAGGATATGATCAATACGGTGGTCCGCCAGATCGCCTTTTACGACTTTGAATGCAAGCTGCACGCCGCCCGCGCCGCAGGCGAACTGACGCCCGAGGATATCAATACGCTGTGGATGTCGGTGCAGGCCCAGTCCCTGGGCGACGCGTTCGACTTCATGCCGGGTTATGAGACCTTCTGGTCCTATATCCCGCATTTCATTCATTCGCCCTTTTACGTCTATGCCTATGCGTTCGGCGACGGGCTGGTGAACGCGCTTTATGCGGTCTACGAGGAAGGGCTGCCCGAATTTCAGGCCAAGTACCTTGATATGCTGCGGGCGGGCGGATCGAAGCATCATAAGGACCTTCTGGCCCCCTTTGGTCTGGACGCCGGCGACCCGAAATTCTGGGACAAGGGCCTGTCGATGATCGCCGGAATGATCGACGAGCTGGAGGCGATGGGCTGATCCCGAACGCCTTTCCACATATCCCCGCCCGAGCGGCCCGCGCCGTCGCATCCGTTACCCCCTTCCCGGACCGATCAGGGGACGTTCCAGTGGAACGTCACCCGGTCCGTTGGCCGTAGGCGCAAGCCGCAGGCCAAGGGGTCATGGGAAGAACCGGGCGCTGGGGCGTGGTCCGTGCCCGCCCAGGTGGGCGCGAAGCGCCCGCCGCCCCCATGGGCGGGCGCGGTCCACGCGGCTATCGCCACGT
>CAZKJZ010000212.1:0-3617 GCA_964553145.1 uncultured Frigidibacter sp.
AAAAGCATGTGAACCCCGATATCCGCCGCCGGACCCCGCGCCCGGCCTACCCCGCAACCAGACTGGGGCCAAAGCGTAAGCCACGGGTAAAGACCGGCGCAGCGCATAGAGTTTTAGACAGATTTCACCCCGGGGCGCCTCCCCTCCCCCTGGTGGGGAGGGGATGGGGGTGGGGGGCCGCCCCCCCGGCCCAGCCTCTCCCCCGATCGGTCCGCAAAAGAACTCTCTCAATCAAAGGGGCAGGGCGCCGAAAAACTCATGCCCTTGCCGCTTTCGGGATGACGAAAGCGCAGGCTTTCGGCATGCAGCATCAGGCGCGGAAAGGCCCGCGCCGCCCCTTCGGCATATAAAGGATCGCCCAGGATCGGATGGCCCAGCGCCTGGCAGTGAACCCGCAGCTGATGGCTGCGCCCGGTCAGGGGGTAAAGCCGGACGCGGCTGGTCCCGTCCGCCTCGTGCGACAGAACCCGCCAGCCGGTCTGGGCGGGCTTGCCGGTCTCGTGGTTCACATGCTGGCGGGGCCGGTTCGGCCAGTCGACGATCAGGGGCAGATCGACCTGCCCCTTGCGCGGGTTCAGATGCCCCCACAGGCGGGCGCGATAGACCTTTTTCGTCTGGCGCCCCTCGAACTGCGCCCCCAGATCGCGCTGCGCATGGCGGGTCAGGGCAAAGACCATCACCCCCGACGTGTCCAGATCCAGCCGATGTACCAACAGCGCCTGCGGATAAAGCGCCTGCACCCGCGCGATCATGCAATCACCCAGATGCGCGCCCTTGCCCGGCACCGACAACAGGCCCGCCGGCTTGTCCACCAGCAAGACCTGATGATCGGCATGAACCACGCGCACCGGCTCGTCCGGCGGCGCATAGGTAAAGACCGCGCCGTCCCCGCCCGCCTGATCGCTCACAGCGGCTGGCCCTGCAACAGACGTGCTGTCTGCCCGCTCAGCCCCGCCGCCTGGCGGATAAAGGCGCGGCGCAGCGCGGGCAGACGACCCACCAGCCCCATGCCCGTATCCCGCGCAAGTCTTAGTGCCGGATTGTCGTTTGAAAAGAGCCTGTTGACCGCATCCATCCCCAAGGCCAGCGCCGTCGAATCCGGCCGCCGCCAGCCCTGATACCGCTCCAGAACGTCAATCGCGCCGATATCTTCACCCCGGCGGTGGGCCAGAACCAGCACCTCGGCCAGCGCCGCCACATCGCGGAACCCCAGGTTCAGCCCTTGCCCGGCAATCGGATGGACGCCATGCGCCGCATCGCCGACCAGCGCCAGACGCGGCGCCACATACTGATCGGCCAGCGTCAGCGTCAGCGGGTAGGAATGGCGCGGCCCGGCCAGCATCAAGGCCCCCAGAAAATCGCCAAAGCGCGGGCGCAGGACCGCCATGAAGCCCGCATCATCCAGTGCGGCAATGGCGCGGGCATTGGCGTCCGTCTCGCTCCAGACAATGGAGGAACGATTGCCGGTCAGGGGCAGGATCGCCAGGGGGCCGGTCGGCAGAAAGAGCTGATGGGCAACGCCGCCATGGGGCCGCTCATGCGCCACCGCGGCGACCAGCGCGGTCTGGCCATAGGCATGCCCCGTCCGCCCGATCCCCGCCCGCCGCGCCGCAGGCGACTGGCGCCCGTCGCAGGCCGCCAGCACCCCCGCCGTCAGAACCCGCCCGTCCGACAGGGTCACGCGCACGCCGCCAGGGCCTGCCTCATGCGCCACGACCTCGGTCGCGGGCAGATGGGTCAGGCCCGGCGCCGCCTCCATCGCCCGCAGAAAGGCCGCGTAAAGATGCCGGTCCTCGACCATATGGCCCATCGGGCCGTCCTCGATCTCGGCCGCGTCGAAATGCAGAAAGCTGCGGGCAGGCACATGGTCCGCCCCGCCATCGCTGGTCTTGACATGGGCAATCGGCTGGCACTCGGCCCTCAGCCCGCCCCAGACCCCTATCGCCGCCAGCAGCCGGGTCGAGGCGACGGCCAGCGCATAGGCCCGCCCGTCGAAATTCGCCCCGGCCCGCGCCCGCGCCGGTGCCGCGTCGATCACCGCCACCGACAGGCCCGCCTGCGCCAGGGCCAGCCCCAGCGCCGGGCCATTCAGCCCGCCCCCCGCAATGATGACATCATGGTCCCGCCTCATGCGCCTATATCGCGCGGGCCGGGCGGGATTGTCCATGTGTCTGCTTGCCGCTAGCCTTGGCCGGGAAGTGAGGTGCCATGACCAACGACTGGACCCGCCAGCCCCTGACCGACCTTTCCCGTGCCATCGCCGCCGGGCAGTTGGACCCGGTCGACCTGACGCTGGCCTTCCTTGACGCCGCCCGCGCCCATCCGGCAAGCGACCGCATCTATGCCCGCCTGACCCCCGACCGCGCCCGGACCGAGGCCGAGGCCGCCCGCACCCGCGCCCGCGCGGGCTTGCGGCTCTCGCCGTTCGACGGGCTGCCCCTGTCGTGGAAAGACCTTTTCGACAGCGCAGGCACGGCGACCGAGGCCGGATCGCGCCTCTTGCGGGGCCGCATTCCCGCCCGCGACGCGCAGGTTCTGGCCAATGCGACGGCGCTGGGGATGGTCTGCCTTGGCAAGACCCACATGACCGAACTGGCCTTTTCCGGTCTGGGCCTGAACCCGATGACGGCCACGCCCCCCAATGTGAACGATCCGGCGCTTGTGCCCGGCGGCTCCTCCTCGGGCGCCGCCGCCTCGGTCGCCTTCGGCCTCGCCCCCGGCGCCATCGGCTCGGATACCGGCGGCTCGGTCCGCATCCCCGCCGCCTGGAACAACCTTGTCGGGCTGAAAACCACCCACGGCCGCCTGCCCATGGCCGGAACCGTGCCACTGGTCGAACGGTTCGACACGATCGGCCCGCTGACCCGCACCGTCGCCGATGCCGCCCTTCTTCTGGCGGCGCTCGACGGGCGGAGCACCCCCGCCGACCTGACCGGCGCCCGGCTCGGTGGCACAAGGCTGATGGTTCTGGAAACCACCGCCCTTGACCAATGCCGCCCCGCCCCCCTTGCCGCCTTCGAACGGGCGGTGGACCGGCTGGCCCGCGCCGGTGCCCGGATCACCCGCGCCCCCCTGCCCGAGGTTGACGAGGCCCTGTCCCTTGCCGGCATCCTCTTCACCACCGAAGCCTACGCCATCTGGCGTCAGGTGATCGAGGGTGCGCCCGACCTGATGTACCCCCCGGGTCCGCGACCGGTTCCGGCTGGGCGGCCAGACATCCGGCGCCGATTTCGTCGCGGCCTGGCGGCGGCTGGGCCAGATCCGCGCCCTCTGGGCCGAAGAGACGGCGGGGTTCGACGCCACCCTCGTCCCCACATCGGCGATCCTGCCCCCCGACGCCCGCCGCCTGCAAATCGACCCCGACTATTTCACCGCCGAAAACCTTCTTGCCCTGCGCAATACCCGCATCGCCAACCTGATGGGCCTGCCCGCCCTGACCCTGCCCACCGCCACCCCCGCCTGCGGCCTGATGCTGATGGGCCATCCTTTCCGCGAAGAGGCGCTGCTGCGCCTTGGTCAGGCCGCCGAGGGCGTGGTGGCCGGATAGGCCGGCGGACCCCACCCTTCCGCCCGCCAAAGCCCGAGGCCATCGCCTCGGGCGCCGCGACCGGCCCCGA
>CAZKJZ010000213.1:0-3601 GCA_964553145.1 uncultured Frigidibacter sp.
AACAGCGGATTTTCGATCCCGGAATAGCCGGTACCCTGCCCGCGCTTGGACACGATCACCAGCTTGGCCTTCCAGCATTCCAGAACCGGCATCCCGGCGATCGGGCTGTTGGGGTCCTCCTGCGCCGCCGGGTTCACGATATCGTTCGATCCGATGACGATCGCCACGTCGGTCTGGGGGAAGTCCTCGTTGATCTCGTCCATCTCCAGCACGATGTCATAGGGCACCTTGGCCTCGGCCAACAGCACGTTCATATGGCCCGGCAGGCGGCCCGCCACCGGATGGATGGCAAAGCGCACCGACTTGCCGCGCGCACGCAGCTTGCGGGTCAGTTCGCTGACCGACTGCTGGGCCTGCGCCACCGCCATGCCATAGCCCGGGATGATGATGACCGAATCCGCATCATTCAGCACCGCCGCCACGCCTTCGGCGTCGATCGCCACCTGTTCGCCGGTGATTTCCATCGCCGGGCCGGTGGTGGTGCCGAAGCCGCCCAGGATCACGCTGACAAAGCTGCGGTTCATGGCCCGGCACATGATATAGCTGAGGATCGCACCCGAGGAGCCGACCAGCGCGCCGACCACGATCAGCAGGTCATTGCCGAGCGTAAAGCCGATGGCCGAGGCCGCCCAGCCGGAATAGCTGTTCAGCATCGACACGACGACCGGCATGTCGGCGCCACCGATCCCCATGATCAGGTGCCAGCCGATGAAGAAGGCCAGAACGATCATCAGGATCAGCGCCCAGACGCCCGCCCCCTGGACATAGGCAATCAACAAGAGCACCGACAGGATCGCCGCCGTGGCATTCAACAGATGGCCTCCCGGCAGCTTTTTGGCTTTGCCGTCGACCTTGCCCGCCAGCTTGCCAAAGGCAACGACCGATCCGGTAAAGGTGACAGCCCCGATGAAGATGCCCAGAAACACCTCGTAGCGCAGGATGGTCAGTTCCATCGCATCCTTGTGCGCCAGAACGGCGGCAAAGCCGGTCAACGCGGCACGGGCCGCCTGATCCATGCCTGCCACGCGCGCGGCCTCGATATGGGCATTCAGCCCGATGAAGACCGCCGCCAGACCGACGAAAGAGTGCAAGGCCGCCACCAGTTGCGGCATTTCCGTCATCTGGACCCGCGTCGCCACCTGCCAGCCGACCGCGGCCGCCACGGCAAAGGCGATGATCACCAGCCACAGATGCCCCATGCCGGGGCCAAAGACCGTGGCCACGACCGCAATGGCCATGCCAACGATCCCGTACCAGACGGCGCGCTTGGCACTTTCCTGGCCCGAAAGGCCGCCCAAAGCCAGGATGAACAGGATGGCAGCGGAGATATAGGCCGCCTGAACGATACCGATGCTCATGGATCAGCCCTCACGATTTCTGGAACATGGCCAGCATCCGGCGCGTGACCAGGAAGCCGCCGACAATATTGATCGACGCGATCAGGACCGACAGGCTGGCCAGGATCACCACCAGCCAGTTGCCCGACCCCATCTGAAGAAGCGCGCCCAGCACGATGATGCCGGAAATCGCGTTGGTCACCGCCATCAGCGGCGTGTGCAAACTGTGGCTGACGTTCCAGATCACCTGAAAACCGACAAAGCAGGCCAGGGCAAAGACGATGAAATGCGCCATGAAACTGGCAGGCGCATAAGAGCCGACCAAAAGCAAGACCGCCGTTCCGACCGCCAGCAGCCCCACCTGACTGCGGGTCTGGGACCGGAAGGTCGCCAGTTCCTGCGCCCGCTTTTCCTCGACCGTCAGTTCGCGGGCCTTTTCCTTGGGCCTGGCCGCGGCAATCGCCTGCACCTTGGGCGGCGGCGGCGGGAAGGTGACGGCACCCTGATGGGTCACCGTCGCGCCCCGGATCACGTCATCCTCCATATTATGGACCACGACCCCATCCTTGGCCGGGGTCAGGTCAGTCATCATATGGCGGATGTTGTTGGCATAAAGCATCGAGGCCTGTGCAGCCATCCGGCTGGGGAAGTCGGTATAGCCGATCACCGTCACGCCATTGTCGCTGACCACTTTCTGGTCGGCGGTGGTCAGATCGCAGTTGCCACCGCGTTCGGCCGCCAGATCGACCACGACCGAGCCGGGCTTCATCGCCGCAACCATATCGGCCAGCCACAGTTTCGGCGCATCGCGCCCCGGGATCAGCGCCGTGGTGATGACGATATCCATCTCGGGCGCCAGTTCGCGGAACTTGGCCAGCTGCTTTTCGCGGAACTCAGGCGAGGAGGGCGCGGCATAACAGCCGGTCGCGGCCCCGTCCTGCGCGGGCTCGAACTCCAGATAGACGAAGTTCGCCCCCATCGATTCGATCTGCTCGGCCACTTCGGGCCGCACATCGAACGCATGGACGATGGCGCCCAGAGAGGTCGCTGTACCGATCGCGGCCAGGCCCGCCACACCGGCGCCGATCACCAGAACCTTGGCCGGGGGCACCTTGCCCGCCGCCGTCACCTGACCGGTGAAGAACCGGCCGAAATTGTTCCCCGCCTCGATCACCGCGCGATAGCCCGCAATATTGGCCATCGACGACAGGGCATCCATCTTCTGCGCGCGGGAAATGCGCGGCACCATGTCCATGGCCACGACCGTCGCACCCTGCGCATTGGCCTGATCCAGAAGATCCTTATTCTGCGCGGGATAGAAGAAGGAAATCAGCGTCTGGCCGGACGTCAGCAGTTTGACCTCGCCCTCGGACGGCGGGCGGACCTTGGTCACCACGTCGGCGGTCTTGTAAAGTTCCTTGGCGCTTTTGACGACGGTCACACCCGCCGCCTGATAGGCGGCATCGCTGATCCCCGCCGCCTGCCCCGCGCCGGCCTCGACCAGGCATTCATGACCCAGTTTCTGCAACTGCGCCGCCGAGTCGGGCGTCAGCGCAACCCGCGCCTCGCCCGCAAACAATTCCTTCGGTGTCCCGATCTTCACCCTGTCCCCCTCCTCACCTGCTGCCCTGGCGGCTTGCCCCAGCGCGGCCCAAAAGCGACGCATCGTCGCTGCGCTGCGGCACTATATACGGGAGTTCCGGGTTAAATCCACCGCCGGGTGCGGTTTTTATAGGCGGCAAAGTCCGCGCCATAGCGCCGCGCCAGCCTGGCCTCTTCCGGTTTGATAAAGCGCTTTGTTATCAATATCATAAAGACAGGTACCAGCGGCAGCGCCACTATGGCGTTCCAGACGAGGCAGAGGCCGGTCAGAAGGATCGCGTCCGCCAGATAGATCGGATTGCGGCTGATGCGGAAAAGGCCGCCCGTCACCATCCGCCTTGGCTCGCGTCCGGGAATCACCGTGGTGCCGGACAGCATCATCTGCAGGGCCGCCGCCGCCATCATGATGACGGCGATCAGTGCCAACACACCGCCGATATAGCCATGCCAGGGAATATAGACAGGAACGGCACGCCCGATGCCCCAGGCCACCGCCGCAAAGCCCGCCAGCCAGACCGGCGGAAAATCAACCTCTTGATCGGTCAAGCCTGTCCCCTTCCTCCCCCAAGGGAAGAATGCGGTCTGCGGGCACATGTCGCAAGCGTTGCGTTGGTGCCGGGCAAGGGGATCAGCGGCTTGCCGCCACATCCCGCCGGACCTAG
>CAZKJZ010000214.1:0-3600 GCA_964553145.1 uncultured Frigidibacter sp.
TTACCGTTTCCGGTAATCCTCGCGCACCTTGCCTTCGGTATGTTTGCGCAGGCGTGACGGCGTGTGGAATTTCTGGTTGCGGTAGGGGTTCTTGTCGCCCTGATCGCGGAAGGTCATGCGGATCGGCGTGCCCGGCATGTCAAAATCACTGCGCAAGCCATTGACCAGATAGCGCGAATAGCTGTCCGGCAGTTCGTCGGCGTGGCTGGTCATGATGACAAAGGCCGGGGGCCGGGTCTTGACCTGGGTCATATAGCGCAGGCGTATCCTCCTGCCACCCGGCGCGGGCGGCGGGTGCGCCTCGGTCATGCCACCCAGCCACTGGTTCAGCTTCGCCGTCGACACCCGGCGGTTCCAGACATCGTAGGCCTTCATGATTGCCGCGTGCAGCCGGTCCAGCCCCTTGCCGGTCTTGGCCGACACGGTGACCAAGGGCGCGCCGCGCAGCTGCGGCAACAGCCTCTCGAACGCCTCGCGCAGTTCCTTCAGCTTTTCGGTCTTGTCCTCTTCCACGTCCCACTTGTTCACGGCGACGACGACTGCGCGGCCTTCGCTTTCGGCGAAATCGGCGATGCGCAGGTCCTGCTGTTCAAAGGGGATCGAGACATCCAGAAGGACCACGACCACCTCGGCAAAGCGCACGGCGCGCAGCCCGTCCGAGACGGACAATTTCTCCAGCTTGCCGACGACCTTGGCCTTCTTGCGCATCCCCGCCGTGTCGAAGATGCGCATGGGGGTGCCCATGAACCGGACCGGCACCGAAATGGCATCGCGGGTGATCCCGGCCTCGGGGCCGGTCAGCAGCCGGTCTTCGCCGATGATCTTGTTGATCAGCGTCGACTTTCCGGCATTGGGGCGACCGATGACGGCGATCTGCAGGGGCTTGGCCTCGGTCGGCATGCGGACCGCGGCGGGCGCGCCGTCGTCGTCCTCGAAATCCTCTGGGACATCCACATCAACTTCAGGCGCATCCTGGGCCGCGCGTTCGGCAAAAGCGTCGGCATGGGGGCGCAGAAGGTGATAAAGCTCGTCCATCCCCTCGCCATGTTCGGCCGACAGGCGCACAGGCTCGCCCAGGCCCAGTTCCCAGGCCTCGATCACGCCTGCGTCCGCCGCGCGCCCCTCGGCCTTGTTGGCAGCCAGGATCACATGGGCGTTCTTGCGGCGCAGAATCTCGGCAAAGACCCGGTCGGTCGCGGTGATCCCCGCCCGCGCATCGACGACAAAGAGACAGATATCGGCCATTTCGACCGCCCGTTCCGTCAGGCGCCGCATCCGGCCCTGCAGGCTGTCGTCGGTCACATCCTCCAGCCCGGCGGAATCGATGACGGTAAAGCGCAGATCGCCCAGCCGCGCATCACCTTCGCGCAGGTCGCGCGTGACGCCCGGCGTGTCATCGACCAGCGCCAGCTTCTTGCCGACCAGCCGGTTGAACAGCGTCGATTTGCCGACATTCGGGCGGCCAACGATGGCCAGCGTGAAACTCATGGCGGATTGCTCCTTAGCGAAGCGGCCCCCATACAGGCTTTTTCGGCTAACGGAAAGCGATTAGCTGACCGTTCCGCGACAGGACATAAAGCGTGCCCCCCGCCACCGCTGGCGCTGCCGCCGCCCCGCCCGGAATCTCGGCACTGCCGACGAGCTTGCCCGAGGCCGGATCAAAGGCGCGCAGCTGCCCGTCGGACGAGGCGGTGATGATCCGCCCGCCCGCCAGCACCGGCCCGTAATGGACATAGATGCGGTTGCGTTTCTTGTCCTTGTCCTTGGTGAAATAGGGCATGTCGGTGCGCCATATCTCTTCGCCGGTGCCGGCGTCGATACGCATCAGCTGGTCTTCGTCATTGACAAAAAAGAGCGACCCGCCCGCCAGAACCACGGCATTGCCCGCGCCATCATCGGCAGACCAGAGGGTGCTGCCCGTCTCCATGTCGATGGCGACCACACGCCCGGCGGCCGAGCCGACATAAAGCGTGTTACCCGCGATCACCGGCTCGCCGGTCAGGTCATTGACAAAGGCATAGGCGCGACCCAGCCGCAGCCCGGCGGCCGAGCCTGCCCAGACCTCGGTCCCTTCGGCCACATCCGCCGCGACCAGCGCGCCGGTGCCATAGGGGAAGACCACCTTGTCGCCCGAAACAGCGGGGGCAGAGCCGCCCACGACGCCCGCGCGCGGGTTGGTGCCGGGGATCTGCCAGGCAATCTTGCCGTCCTTTGCCCCCACGGCCCATGCCGCGCCGTCGCGGGTGACAACAAAGACACGGCCCCCCGCCACGGCAGGCGATCCCGCGACCGGCGTATCAAACCGCTGCCGCCAGCGCACCGCACCCGTGCTTGGGTCCAGCGCCACCAGATCGCCAAAGCCCGTCGCGGCAAAGACCAGCCCCTCGCCCGCCGCCAGCCCTTCGCCCGAGGCATCGCCGGACTTGTCGGCGGCAGGCGTCAGGTCGGTGCGCCACAGGGTCGCGCCATTGCTGCCGGTCGCGGTCAGGACCGCATTGGCATCAAGGGTAAAGACCCGCCCGCCAGCAATCACCGGATCGGCGCCGATCCGGTTCCGGCGGCTGTCGCCCCGCCCGACATTGGCGGCCCAGACCCGGGTCAGCGCGCCGGAATAGGCGGCGTCCGGGGCCAGATGCGCAGCATTGCCGCCGACATGGGTCCAGTCACCGCCCGACTGTCCGGGCAGGGCGATCGCGACCGCCTTGGGTCCGGCGGCATCCAGCGGCGCAGCCCCCTCGGCCAGCGCCGCTTCGGCCTCGCGCGGGGTCAGGCGTTCGCCCTGCAGGATCACTTCGCCATCATTGCAGGCAGTCAACAGCGCCGCCAGCGCGACAAACCCAAGGCTGCGGGAAAGACTCACGGCCACTATGCCCCTCTGATCCGGCGCGACGCGCCCCAGTTACTGCCCAGTTACTGACTGACCGGCGCCTTGCCCAGCGCCGTCAAAAGCTGTTCTGCGCGACCCTGAACGCCGGGCGTCGCCTCGGCATCCTGCCGGATACGATCCAAAAGCGCCACTGCCTCGTCCGTCTTGCCGTCGGCCAGCAGGTCCAGCGCCTGCTGTTCCTGCGCCAGAAGGCGGAACGGCCCGCCGGGCACGGCCAATGTCTCCAGCGCCTTTGCCCGGTCCCCGGCCGCCAAGGCCGCGCCCGGCAGCGTGACCATCTTGTAAAGCGCCAGCTGACGGTAAAGATCATCCGCCCCGGCATCATCGGCGATGGTCTTCAGCGCCTTCAGCGCCACATCCGCCTGACCTGCCTCGGCCGCATCCGCCGCCGTCAGAAAGGCCAGGACCATGGCCCGCCCGGCACCGTCCGCCGCCAGTCCGGCCAGGGCACCCGCCCGGGCGCCCGCATCGGGATTGTTCACCGCCTGCAGGATCTGGTCGCCAAAGGCCTGGGCCGCCGCTTCGGCCCGCGCCTTTTGCCATTCGTTCCAGGCCGCGCCGCCGACGATCAGCAGCACGGCGGCAATGCCGATCCAGCCATATTTGCGAAAGAGCGCGAAAAGCTTGTCGCGGCGGACCTCTTCGGTCACCTCGTCAATGAAACTGTCAGTCTCGCTCACGCCCCACCCCGCCGGTCTGTCTTGCGCCGTCTT
>CAZKJZ010000215.1:0-3597 GCA_964553145.1 uncultured Frigidibacter sp.
GTGGCCAGTATGACGTGATGACCATCGGCACCTATGAAGTTCCGATCTGGGGCAAACAGGGTTGGCTGGCGTCGCTGAACGACCTGCCGGCAGATTATGACGTGGACGACCTGCTGCCCGCCATCCGCGGCGGTCTGACGGTGGACGGCAACCTGTTCGCCTCGCCGTTCTACGGTGAATCGTCGTTTGTGAACTACCGCAAAGACCTGGCCGAGAAGGCCGGCGTCACCATCCCGGACGCACCGACCTGGGACGACATCAAGAAGGCCGCGGCGGCGATGACCGACCAAGCCAACGGCATCTACGGCATCTGCCTGCGCGGCAAGGCCGGCTGGGGCGAAAACATGGCCTTCCTGACCACCATGGCCAACTCCTATGGTGCGCGCTGGTTCGACGAAAACTGGCATCCCCAGTTCGACCAGCCGGAATGGAAAGCGGTCATGACCGACTATGTCGAGCTGCTGACCAAGTACGGCCCGCCCGGCGCAAGCGGCAACGGCTACAACGAAAACCTGACGCTGTCGCTGCAGGGCAAGTGCGCCATGCGCATGGACGCCACGGTTTCGGCTGGCGCCCTGACCGATCCCAAGCAGTCCGAGTTTGCCGACAAGGTCGGTTTTGCCCTGGCACCTGACATGGGCCTTGGCAAGCGCGCGAACTGGCTCTGGGCCTGGTCGCTGGCCATCCCGGCGTCGTCGAAGCATCAAGAAGCTGCCAAGACCTTCATCAACTGGGCGACCAACAAGGACTATCTGGCCCTTGTCGCCTCGAAAGAAGGCTGGGCCAACGTGCCTCCGGGGACCCGCACCTCGCTTTATGCGAACCCGGAATATGCAGCCCTGCCGTTCGCCAAGATGACGATCGACTCGATCAATGCGGCTGACCCGACCAACCCGGCCGTCAAGCCGGTTCCCTATGTCGGCGTCCAGTTCGTGGCGATCCCGGAATTCGCGGGTCTTGCCACGTCGGTCGGCGAAATCTTCTCGGCAGCGCTTGCCGGGCAGAAGACCGTCGATGAAGCACTTGCGGAAGCTCAGGCCCTGGCCACTGACGAAATGACCACGGCCGGTTACATCAAGTAAGCGGTTCCTCCCGGACCGACTTACGGGAACCGGCCCCTTGCCGGGCCGGTTCCCTCTTTTCGCCGCGCCGTCGCACGAAAGCTTGCTTGACGCCGCCGTTTCCCCTTCGCCGTGAGTTGGCTGCCCGTTCAAGCCATTTCTGGGAGAGCACTCTTATGTCCACCGAAAATACACGATCCGCCGGCCGGCTGATGGTTGCGCCTTCGGTCATCCTTCTCTTCATCTGGATGATCGTGCCGCTGGCGATGACCCTGTACTTCTCGTTCCGGATCTACAACCTCACCCGTCCCGACCGCGCCGGATGGGCGGGGTTCAGCAATTATACCTGGTTCCTGAATGCGCCGGACTTCTGGACCGCCATCATCAACACGCTCTTGCTGGTCCTGGGCGTGCTGATCATCACGGTCGTGCTGGGGACGCTGATTGCGCTCTTGATCGACCGTCCGATCTGGGGCCAGGGGCCGCTGCGCATTCTGGTGATCTCGCCCTTCTTCGTCATGCCGCCGGTCGCGGCGTCAATCTGGAAGAACCTGTTCATGCACCCGCAGAACGGGCTTTTGGCGGCCGTCTCGCATGCGTTCGGGGCCGATCCGATTTTATATACCCAGAACCACCCCATGGCCTCGGTGATCTTCATCGTCTCGTGGGAATGGTTGCCCTTTGCCACGCTGATCCTGCTGACGGCGCTTCAGTCGCTGTCATCCGAACAGCTTGAGGCGGCCGAGATGGACGGCGCGTCGGCGCTAAGCCGCTTTCGCTTTATCATCGTCCCGCATCTGAAGCGGTCGATCACCGTGGTGACGCTGATGGAAACGATTTTCCTTCTGGGCATCTTCGGTGAAATCTTCACCACCACGCAGGGCGGGCCTGGCTCGGCCAGCACGACACTGCCCTACATGATCTTCAAGAAGGCGATCGGCGATGGAGACATCGGTCGGGCCGCCGCCGGTGGGATCATCGCTGTCATCCTGGCCAATATCGTCGCGTACTTCCTGATGCGTAGCATCGGCAAGAACCTCGACGCCTGAGACGGAGGAAAAAACACCATGGCACGCGCCATTACCACACAAACCAAAGTCGCCAACACGCTTGCGGCATGGGCGGTCGGCTTGCTGATCTTCTTCCCCGTCCTGTGGATGGTCCTGACAAGCTTCAAGACCGAGACCAGCGCCGTTGCGTCGCCGCCGCAACTGTTCTCGGCCACCTGGACGCTCGACAATTATGCCGAAGTCTGGCAGCGGACGAACTATCCGCGCAACTTCCTGAACTCTGTGCTGATCGCCGTCGGCTCTACAATTGTCGGCATGGCGATCGCGATCCCCTCGGCCTGGTCGATGGCCTTCGTCCCCGGACGCAAGACCAAGGATCTGCTGATGTGGATGCTGTCGACCAAGATGATGCCCGCGGTCGCGGTTCTGATCCCGATGTACCTGATCTTCATCTGGACCGGTCTTATGGACACCCGCATCGGGCTGATCCTTGCCCTGATGCTGATGGACCTGCCGATCATCATCTGGATGCTCTACACCTACTTCAGGGAAATTCCGGGTGAAATCCTGGAAGCCGCGCGGATGGACGGGGCCAGCCTGAAGAACGAGATCATCCACGTCCTGACGCCGATGGCCGTGCCCGGGATCGCCTCGACGATGCTTCTGAACGTCATCCTGGCCTGGAACGAAGCCTTCTGGTCGATCACGCTGACCAAGACCAACGCCCAGCCGCTGAGCGGACTGATCGCCAGCTTCTCGTCGCCTCAGGGCCTCTTTTACGCAAAACTGTCGGCGGCCTCGACCATGGCCATCGCTCCAATCCTGATCATGGGCTGGTTCAGCCAGAAACAATTGGTCCGCGGCCTGACCTTCGGCGCGGTGAAGTGAGGACAAAATGGGACAGATCACGCTAAAGCAAGTCCGCAAGTCGTTCGGTGATGTGCATGTCATCCCCGGTGTCGACCTGGATATCAACGACGGCGAATTCGTCGTCTTCGTCGGCCCGTCGGGCTGCGGCAAGTCGACCCTTCTGCGCCTGATCGCTGGGCTGGAGGACACGACCTCGGGCACGATCGCGATCGACGGCAAGGACGCGACCCAGCTGCCGCCCGCAAAACGCGGTCTGGCGATGGTGTTCCAGTCCTATGCGCTTTATCCGCATATGACGGTTCGCAAAAACATCGCCTTCCCGCTGAAAATGGCGGGGATGGACGAGGCAGAGCAGAACAAGCGGGTCGAGCGGGCCGCCAAGGTTCTGAACCTGGCGACCTATCTGGACCGCCGTCCGGGCCAGCTGTCGGGCGGCCAGCGTCAGCGGGTTGCCATCGGCCGCGCCATCGTGCGCGAACCGGCGGCGTTCCTGTTCGACGAGCCTTTGTCGAACCTTGACGCGGCCCTGCGTGTGGGGATGCGTCAGGAAATCACCGAACTGCACCAGCAGCTGAAAACCACGATGATCTATGTGACCCACGACCAGGTCGAAGCCATGACCATGGCCGACAAGATCGTGGTTCTGCATGCCGGTT
>CAZKJZ010000216.1:0-3563 GCA_964553145.1 uncultured Frigidibacter sp.
AATGCGCTGGTGCAGGACGAACAGGTCAAGCTCGCCAAGTCGCAGACGCTGGAACGCTATATCGAAACCGGCAAGACCTGGGTCGACAGTCTGCAAAACCAGGCCGCGACCCAGATGGTGCTGATCAACAAGCTGCAGACCGACACCAAGCAGCGCGTCGTTCTTTATGATGCGCTGACCAAGTCGCTGAAAACCGCCCAGCAGCAGGATGTGGCCCACCGGATCAACGAAATCGGGGTCGAGACGGATAAAGAGGCGCAGGCGGCCATGGCCGCCATCGGCGTGGCCACCAACGACCGGATGGCCGACATGATGGAACGGCACGAGGCCGACATGGTGTTCGCTCGCAAGGTGCTGGAGGACAAGGCCAAGGCCGACGAACGCTTTGCCCGCCGGTTCCAGGCGATTGTCGAAAAGCATGACAAGAACCTTTATGAAGGTTGATCCGTGCCCGATCTTGACCTGACGACCGACCATAAGGCGCTGGACGACGACCTGGCCGCCCGGCGCTATTTCCGCAAGTTCGACCGGATCACCCGGATGATGACCGGGGTGGCGGGGGCCATGGCGGGCGACGGCACCCTTTCGGCGCTGGAGGCCGAGGTGCTGGGCGGCTATGTCGCTGCCATATCCTCGGCCTTTCGGGCCTTGTCGATGAAATATCTGATCGCCGGGCGGCTGAAGTCGGGCGCGCGGCATCTGACCATCGACTTTCACGAAAGCGGTTTTCCGATCTTTCAGGAAATCGTGACAATGGCCAATGACGCGGCGCAAGCGGCGGCACATCTGGCCGGCCTGCCCGAGGCGGACAGGCTGAAAGAGGATATGGTCAAGGTGATCCTGGCCGAACGCCGGGCGCCGGTCGAGTTGCAATATGCCCTGTCGCAGCGGCTTTATTTCGAACGGCTGGCGCGGGGCGGCCTGTTCTTTGCCCAGATGCACCCTGAGGCGCGCTGGCTGGAGGATATGCCGAACGGGCGGCGGCGGTTCCTGATCCATTGGGGCACCTATGACAGCCAGATGAACGTGCCCGTCGCCTATCTGATGGAGGTCGAGGATTCGGGCCGGACCGCCCTGCCCAAGGACAGTGCCCGCTGGCCCGCTGCACAGGCCCATCTTCTGGCCCAGTCGGTGACGGGGCTGAAACTGTTGACCATTGCCAAAGGCTTCGACACCGATTTTGCCGACCTGCATCCCAAGCGTCTGCGCCGCCTGTTCCTGGGGCCGATGTATTCCTCGGCCTACACGCTGCAGACCGGCCCGATCCGCGATGTGCTGCAGGATGCCCGCGCGTCCGAGGGCGACGACTGGGCGCTGGCCTGGACGATGGAAGAGCTGGTCAGCGAAAGGGTCGAAGTGGCCAAGGGCTGGTTTTCCCAGAGTGAAAGCGAGGTCTTCCGGCTGGACCCGCTGAGCGGCGGGACCGAGACCGGGGCGACCAGTGTGACGCGCAACCTGATCCTGCCCGAGCGGGTCTTTCAGGCCCTGGCCGAAAAGGACCCGGACGGGTTTCGCAAGGTGCGGAAATATGTCGTGGGGGCCGACGGGCGGGTCCTGGCGCAGGCCTGAGGGCCGGGGGCGCTGCCCCCGGACCCCCGGGATATTTGAGAACTGATGAAGGTGAGGAATTCAGAATGAGTGCGCCGCGCGACGAGGTGGAACTGGGCGAAGAGGCGGTGCGCGCCCAGTATGGGGCGGCGGCGGCGCTTTTGTCCGGGTTTGACCATGCGCCGCGTCTGGGCAAGGCGCGGGCCGAGGCGGTGGAGGCGGAGCGGTCGCCCGGCATCGGGGCGCGGCCGCGGTTCCGTTCGACCACGCCGGGGCTGGTGACGCAAGGTACGGCACGACCGTCCGGCGTGCGGATCATCGACCGGGTGCAGGCGGTCGGCGGCGACGATCCGATCATCGCGCCGCAAGAGGCGGTGGTGCTGCAGGCGCTGCGTCGGGCCCTGGCCATTGCTTTGGCGGTGGGCGAGGGGTTCGGGGCGGAAACCGGCCTGGCCGAGCTGAAAAAGGCCAATCTGGAGGGGCGGTTGCCCACAGTGAGGGCCGGGGAATTTTCCGAATTGCTGAGCGCCGAGGCTTTGGCGGTTCTCTTTACCTTTGCCAATGCCACGGCCTTTCTGCTGGCCCCCCATGCCGGGGCCGAGACGGTCGAGATCGGCGCCGTGGACGAGGTTCTGACCGACAATGCGCCCCTGGCCCTGCAGGGCGCGCTGTGGGAGCTGGATCAGGATCTGGGTGCCTTTGCCACGGACGAGCCACGGCTGATCGCCACCACTTTGGCCTATGCCGAGGCGCTGATGGCGCGCGTCCGGGCGCGGGCGGAAACGGCGCCGCGGCTGGAGGGGTTCCGGGCGCGGGCGGCACGGGTCCGGGCCGACGATTTCCCCATTGCCGGCTTCGAGGCGGCGCGCAAGGCGCGCGGCACGACCCTGACCATGGCCTTCAAGAAGCCCGAAGAGGTGATCGGCAACCATATCGCCAAATATCAGGCGATGCGTCTGGCCAAGATGCTGATGGCCTATGATTTCGACCGTCGCCTGAACCCGTTTGCCGAGCTTGGCGGCTTCATCTTTACCTTCATGGGCGACGGCAAGCCCGGCACCGGCAAGACGACGCTGATCCAGATGATGGCCGGGCTGATCGATGGCTATGCCAAGGTGGCGGGCTATCCGTTCCGCTATCAGAACCTGTCGATCGACAATGTCGACAGCTATCAGGGCAAGTCGGGGCAGAATGCCAAGGCGTTCATTTCCGCCGTGATGGACCCGGCCGTGATCGGCTTTGGCACCATCGACGATATCGATCAGGTGGCGGGCAAGCGGGGCGAGCGCGGCAGTTCGGCCGGTCAGCAGGAAATCACCGCCGTGCTGATGGAGGCCTTTGCCGGGGCGGGGACCGTGGTGCGCGGCAACTGCACCTTCGGCATGTTTTCCAACTATCCCGAGATGGTCGATGACGCGCTGCGCCAGCGGGCGGGCGCGCGGTTTCTGGTCGACGGCCCGCAAAGCCGCGAGGATTATATCGACATCCTGGCCCTCTTGTTGGGCAAGAACCACGCGATCCCGGTCGGGGCGCATGAACTTTATGCGGGGCAAGAGATCAGGAAAGCGGTCAAGGAAAGCTTCGACGGCTATTCAGAGCCGCATGAGGCGGGGCTGAAGACGGTCTGGGCCGCCGTGGCCGACAAGGTCGGGCCCCTGGATACTCTGGCCAAGCTTGGCACCTATCTGAAGGCGATCCAGGAGGCGGACGCGCGCTTTACCGGCCGGGCGGTCAAGAACATCACCGATGCGGTCAAGGTCCGGGCGATGGATTTCGAACTGCCGGACGAGTGGATGGAAAAGCCGGACCTGTTCCTCTTCAAGGATTACGAGACGAAAAAGGCCATGATCACCGACCTGCGCACCCCCATCACGGTCGAGATGGTGGTGCAGGAGATCAACCGCTATGCCGACAGCGAATTCCGCTATGCCGACAAGTCGGACGAGGCGGCGATTGACGCGGCGGTCCGGGACATGCGGCGGATGGAAGAGGCGAAGAGAAGGTATCTGGAGGGG
>CAZKJZ010000217.1:0-3534 GCA_964553145.1 uncultured Frigidibacter sp.
AGGAAGTCAGCCCCGAGGCCGCCGTCGACCGGATCGCGCAGATTTACGCCGGGCGGTAGGGGGCAGCGCAGCGGCGCTTCCGGCAATGGGGGCGCCGTGCTAGCTTTCCCCCATGGGGCACGCGACGATCACGGCCTATCACGATGCACAGACCGCCGCCGACCGGCTGATCTGCGACGCCCTGCGCGCCACAATCGACACGGCCCTTCCCGATGCAGAAAGCAAGATCTGGCATGGCCATCCGGTCTGGTTCCTGAAGGGCAATCCGATCGTCGGCTACAGCAAGCTGAAATCCTGCGTCCGCCTGCTGTTCTGGAGCGGCCAGTCCTTTGCGGTGACGGGTCTGGCCCCCGAAGGCAGTTTCAAGGCTGCGGAGCGGCGCTATAGGGCGGCCGACGAGATCGACCAGGCCCTGCTGCAGGACTGGCTGACCGAGGCGCGGGCCGTGCAGTGGGATTACAAGAACATCGTCAAGCGCAAGGGACGGCTGGAGCGGATCGGTTATTCGTGACAAACACTGCAAGATTCGCTGTCCGGCTACAGCGCTTGTGTGTTGACACCGATACCTGCAGTGAAGGCGGAAGAGGGAGGGTGAGGGCGGGCTATGACGAATTGGTCAAAGAAATAAGGGCTTGGGCGGCTGTGGGCGGCCCGTGGCGCGCGCGGCGGCGATTGTTGCAGTGAGCGCGAAAAAGGGCCGATTGTGCCCCGGGCGGGCCTTGGAGGCCGATGCAGGCGGCATCAGGGCCGGCGGCTTTTAAACGGATGATAAACAAGGATTAAATGGCATGTTGATCCGCGCTGACGGTCGGTTTGAGGCGGTGCACGCGGCGCCGAACATGCAAATCGGGTTGCATGTTCGCGGTTTCATTTGCATGTTCTATTTTACTGTTTGAAATCAACAACATGGCCTTTGAACGCCATGGCGGGTCTCTTATCGAACATGCAACCGGATTTTGCAAATGATCCCGACGATCACCAAATTCTCCACAAAAAGTAGCCGACAGCGATCAGGGTGATAAGTCCTTTGAAGGCACCCAAAAGCGAGGGGTTGCCTTCTTCGGCAGCCTGCCCTTTCCTTTTGCCGCCAGCGGTCGTTACGCTGAGGCCGGTGCCGGGCACTGAACCCGTCAGTCGGGTACCTTTCGTCCCGACAGTCAAGCCGACGTTCTTCGGTCCGACGCGGATGCTTCCGCCTTTCTTACCCACCGAAACCCGGATGCCAGGCAGCAGCTTCTTGGACTTGCGAAATCCCCAGTTCATGAATGCCTTTCTTTAAGGGTTTGTGCCAATTGGTCAGTCATAAGTCGCCATCACGCACCGGACCCGCCCGATGACGCGCAGGCCGTCGGCATTGTAGGTTGTCGACACACTTTCTGTCGGATAGGCGCGATTGTCCGACACGATGATGATGGCGGCGGGCTTGCCGTCTGGCTGTTTGCCAGCAGGCACGAGGCGCTTTACGTCGGCTTTATCCCCGCGCAGGAAGGCGTAGATGCCTTCCTTGTCGACAGTGCTTTCCGCGCAATGCACCAGCAGTAGCGCCCCGTCTGGAATGCCGGGGGCCATGCTGTCGCCCACCATGCGGATCAGAACGGCCAGCTGGGCATTGACCCGGTTGCGCCGCAGCCATGTCCGCGACAGGGCGATGCGATCACGCTGGCCGCCGTCGGTCGGGGCAAGGCCGGTGCCCGCCGAGGTGGAAAGATCGGCGCGTTCGATCAGGCTGTATTCTTCGCCACCGGCGACGAAGTCGCCATGCGCGGGGCGGGTATAGTCAGGTGCTTCAATCCGCCTTTCCTGAAAGCCGGGCGCTGCATCTACCGGATCGGAGTACATGTCGCCGTGACCGTTCAGCAGCCAGTCGGCGCTGATCAGATACTGCTTGGAAATCTTCTGAAGAAAGGCCCGCGAAGGTTCGGCGGCGTTGGTCTCAATAGTTCCGATGCGGCCGGGGCTAACTCCCAACACGGCTGCAAACGATCGCTGGTTGAGACCAAGCGACTTTCGAAACGATGCGAGGCGCTTTCCTGGACTGTCGTCCATTTTATCGCAATGACCCCTTGATCGCTCATAATGTAAGAGCGTATGTTGCTTCCTATTGCAGAGCAAATCCCTGCGTTATGAGGCACCATGGCACGAGAGCAACCTGAATTTCAACCTGGCGCTATGTTGCACGAGGTGATCGTCGGCGCGTTTCGTGCGCGCGGTCTGACCTTTGAGGGCTGGTGCAACAGCAATGGCATGACACCGATCAATGCCCGGCTGGCTACTTTTGGTCAGTCTCGCGGTGAGGTTGGGCGGCAAAAGCTTGAATTGATCATTGACGCCGCTGGCCGCGATTTCGTGCGTGATGCCTATCGCCGCCGCCTTGTTGACCACCTGAGCACTCTTAAACGGGAGGCCGCGTGATGGTCGCCCAATCCCATTCCGGCCGGTCTGCGGCCCATCACCCGCGTGATAACCGGACCGGATCAGGCCCCAGGCGGCGGATGTCCCTTCGCACCGCCTGGGGCCGCCTGAAATTTCTGAACGAGCGGTTCGAGGACAGCCTGCCGGGCAAGGTCATCACCACGTTCCTGCTGATTGCGATCCCCTACGCCATTTTTGTTATTGGAGGTTGTCTGACATGACCAAACAAGCATCGCCCCTGCCGGAGCTGACGAGCCGTCAGTGGGACGCGCTGCGCTGGCATATGGCCGGTGCCCGTTCCGAACAGGAACTGGGGAAAGGGACTGAAAACCTGGACCTGGCGGATACGCATTTCAGGCGCGCGACCGAGCATCTGTGGGTCATTCTGGACCTGCTTGAGATGGCGAGCGATCCGCAGGCTTCGGTCCTGGATGCGGCCTGATCATGCGCAGTTTTCGGGTTGAGCGCCTTGCAGACGGCTGGGCCGTTTTCGACGACACGGGCGCGCAGGTTACGCGACAGGTCCATTGCGAGCCTTGCGGCGCAGGCGGAACTGCCGGACGAGCTGAGCATCGACAGCACCGCCGTGCGCGCCCACCGGTCGGCACACGGCGGAAAAGGGGGGCGAAAATTCAGGCCATCGGGCGCTCGCGTGGTGGTCCAACCACCAAAATCCATGCCCTGACATATGGTTACGGGCGGGCGGTGGCCTTCACCCTCAGCCCCGGCAACCACGCCGATATCTCCGAGGCACCGCCACTTCTGGACAAATGCCCCGCCCCCGCCCGTCTGCTGGCCGACAAGGGCTATGACGCGAACAGCCTGCGCGACCGCCTTGCCGCGACCGAAACAGAGGCCGTCATCCCCTCAACAAGATCCCGCAAGATCGCCATCCCTTACGATGCCGAAGCCTATCGCGGCAGAAACCACATTGAACGCGCCTTCTGCCGCCTCAAGGACTGCAGGCGCATCGCCACCCGCTACGACAAACTCGCCATCAACTTCGCTTCAGCCGTCGCAATCGCCGCTGTCATCATCTGGTGAACTTGATTGAGTCTCGATCCTAAGTGTTTGATCCCACGGTTTGATGGTGCGATCCTTTCGCAGGAATGGAAGGAGTCG
>CAZKJZ010000218.1:0-3519 GCA_964553145.1 uncultured Frigidibacter sp.
ATGCAGGCGGTCGGCATGGTGAACGACCATTTCGTCGCCTGCCCGCGCCATGCGGTGCTGGGGGAAAGGCTGTCGGCTAAAGCATGATCGTTTCAATTGGAACCGCCTCGCCGACCAAAGCCCGAGGCCGTCGCCTCGGGCGCCGCGACCGGCTTCAACAAAACCGTCCACGTGGCGATAGCCGCGTGGACAGCCCCCGCCCTCCGGGCGGCGGGGGCATTCGCCCCCACCAGGGCGGGGCCTGTCCACGCCCAATCGCCCGGCTTTGCGGATAACCCCTTGGCCTACGCTCTCGCTCCGGCCAACGGACCGGGTGACCTGCCACTGGCAGGTCCCCTGATCGGTCCGAAACAGGGCACCCGAGGGGGCGTAACGTCGCCGGTTCTGTTCAAAGGGATCAGGTTCCAAATCGCGACTGCCTTTCGGGGTCACCGACAGAATTGCGCCGCTGGTGTCTCTTCCCCGACCGATAATGAGACGGTTCAGCGGGCGGCTCTTCTGATGCTGCCCCCAGAAATGGCAAGGGCCGCTTCGCCTGCGAAGCGGCCCCCCGAGTTTTAAGGAGATGGCCCAGTTAGGGTGCCGGTACCGGCGTGTCCCAGACGGGGGTTACAGTCCTAGGGGTTGCCCTTAGACCACGGCCCCCCCGACTGTCCTGACACCTCTCTCCAATATCACTCTCGACACTGGATCACCTCCTTTCATGGGTTGCCGTTATCCACAGGCTGCCACAGATTTGGTGTTTGTCAAAAGAAATTACGCAATCTTTGCGGTCATTTTGGCGACAATTAGCCGGAATGGTATCAAAGCGATCACCGCTATGGCGACTTTGATCAACCAGTCGGCAACGGCAAGAGAGACCCAAAGCGGCGCGACCGGGCCAAGGCCGATGACCGGCAACATCTGACTCGCCCAGCTGACATCGTTGGCCGGTTCAAGGAAGGTCAGGAAACCGGCGAAGGCGATGGTGAAGAAGATGATCGAATCCAAGGTCGAGCCGACGAAGGTCGAGACGAACGGCGCTTTCCACCAGCCGGTGCTGTTGCGATAGCGGTTGAAGGTGGTGACATCCAGCAACTGGCCGTTCAGAAAGGCGATGCCCGACCCCAGCGCCACGCGGAACGTGACCAGCGGGCCGAATTCGCCCTGAATCTGCGATCCGATCAGCGAACAGATCAGGCCGACGATGAAGCCGACCACGATCACCCGGCGCGCGGCCTGCGGCCCCTGCAGGCGGTTGGTCACATCATTGACCAGGAACGAGAACGGATAGGTAAAGGCCCCGTAGGTGAGCCACTGGTTGAACGGGATGTTCACCAGGATGTTTGAAACCACCACGATGATGGCCATGGCAAGAATGCCGGGAAGCAGGGTGCGCGTCATGATATGATCCGTTTTGACAAGGTCGCGGAGACTTGGCCCCCGCCGATGCGGGAACAGCGCGCGCTTTAGGCGTGCGGCCCCCGCCTGTCAATCGGGCAGAAGATAGTCGACAAGGGTCGTGGGCACACCGGGCAGGAAGTTATTGTCATTGACCAGCGTCGCATGGGTGCCCCCGGCAGCATCGGTCCAGATGGCGATCCCCTCCAGATTGCCATGCCGCCCGGCGGGGGTTTCCAGCAAAATCTCCTCGGCCCAGCCCTGCGCCCCCGGCGTCTCGCGACGGATACGGGTGCGGGCTCCCAGCAGCGGCCAATAGTCCCGCTCCAGAATGTAAAGCCGCCCGTCGGGGCCAAAGTCGGCACCGACCGGGCGCCATGTGCCCCGACCTGCCAGTGTTGCGGCCCGTTCCCAGGCCCCGGTCCGATAGCGCCACAGCGGAACCTCTGATCGCCCCGCGGCGTCCCCCTCGGCCAGGGTGAAGAGCGCGCCATCGGGTGCAAGGGCCAGCGCCTCCAGCCCGCTGTTGGTCATCAGGTCGGACGGGTCGGGTGGGGCGGGGATCAGACGCATCAACCTGCCAGCCGCATCATAGACGCCGATCCGGGCGACCAGTTCGAAGGATATATAGATCGGCCCCGGCATGGCCTGGATCGCCAGCCCTTCGGCATCATCCTCGGGCGGCTGCAGCGGAGCCCCGGTCAGGCCGGTCAGGGGTACGGGCGGGCCATCGGGCGTGATGGCGGTCACGGCGCCGGTGGCATCGCGGCTGACCCGGCCAAGGACCAGCGCCGCTGAATCCGACAAAGCGGTAAAACGGCTGCCATCGGCGCTGAGTTCCAGCCCCGACAGGCCGCCGATCCCCGGTGCGCGCCAGTCAAAGCTTCCAAGATAGCGCGCGCCCTCATCGGCAGATGCCGGACCCGCCAGCGCCGCACAGATCAGTCCGACGACAGAACCACCGAACAGGCCTTGGGCAGATCGCTCATCAGATATTGGCGCGGGCCGCGTACCTTGGGCGCGGGCGGTGTTTTCGGCGGATGCTTCAACTCCTCCAGATAATCCGTCACCCACCACATCAGGCTTTCGTCGCAGCCATTGCCGCCGTTCGACAGTTCTGAAACCGAAGGCGTCTGCGCCTCGCAGGCCCGTGCGCCCCTTGGGCATTTCAGCCGCACGTGGAAATGGTCGTGATGCCCGTACAGGGGGCGTATCTTTTGCAGCCAAGATGTGTCCTTTGCGGTCGCTGACCGGCACATGTCGATCTTGATCGCCGCGGCGACAAAGATCCGGTCGACACGCGGGTCGGATGCGGCAGCCTTCAGCAGCGCGGCATGGGATGGGGTCCACTTGCTGGTGACGCGGGTCTGATCCTCGGTCCGCACGATCAGCGCGGCCAGGTTTTCACGGGCCTTCGCGCTTAGATCCAGCCGGGGGGGCGGTGTGTACCAGATATCGACATCCAGCCCGGTCTGGTGGCTAAGATGCCCCGACGGGCTCGGTCCGCCGCGCGGCTGGCTCATGTCGCCGACATAGATGCCGCGCCAGCCGATCTGGCGGGCGGCCTGCGACAGGTCGATGATATAGCTGACCAGATCGGGATGGCCCCAGTTGCGGTTCCGCGACAGGCGCATGACTTGCCAGGTCGGCCCGCTTTCCGGCAGTTCGACCAGCCCCGCCGCGCAGCCGCGTGAATAGGACCCGATCGCCTGCGGCGCCTGCGCCGACGGGCCGGGAACGGCGGCAAAAAGCCGCGCGGCGGTCTCTTCCTTGGCCCCCGCCGGGGCGGCCAGCAACGCAAGCGCGGCCAGCAGGACGGCCCGCAGTTTCATCCCCGCTCTCCCAAAGGACGGACGGCAGTCAGGAAGACTATGCCGATCAGGAAAAGAGCGATCAGCGGAATGGCGATGCCGATCCGCTGCGACCCGGTCAGCGTGGTACAGATCGCGATGCCAAAGGGTGCGATAAAGGCGGTGGCCTTGCCCGACAGGGCATAAAGGCCAAAGGCCTCGGTCGCGCGGTCCGGGGTGGTGTGAAAGACCATCATCGTCCGGCTGGAGGATTGCAGCGTTCCGCCCGCAGCGCCGATCAGCGCCCCGCAGACATAGAAGATATAGTCCGGCCAGGGCGAACCTTCGG
>CAZKJZ010000219.1:0-3488 GCA_964553145.1 uncultured Frigidibacter sp.
GGTCCAGACGACTCATGCAAGCCCCGGACAGGGGGCGTATAGGGGGAAGGGCTGGGTGGGTCAAGCCGGTGCTGTCCTTCGGACCGATCAGGCGGCCTTCCAGTGGAAGGACGCCCGGTCCGTTGGCCGTAGGCGCAAGCCGCAGGCCAAGGGGTCATCCGTGCAGCCGGGCGATTGGGCGTGGACGGTGCCTGCCCAGGCGGGTGCGAAGCGCCCGCCGCCCCCATGGGCGGGCGCGGTCCACGCGGCTTCGCCACGTGGACGGTTGGTCCGGGCCGGTCGCGGCGCCCGGGTCGCTTGCCCCGGGCTTTGGCGGGCCGTCGATCCGGTCAGTCCCGGCCGTCGGATTTCGGTCGCCGAGCCTTGGGCGCGGCAGCGGTGCTTGCCTCGTATGCCGCCCACATATCCGGTCGCCGTTCCTTGGTGATCTTCTCCGCCTGTTCCTTGCGCCATTTGGCGATTTCGCCATGATGGCCCGACATAAGAACCGGCGGAATGTCCTGACCTTGCCAGACCTGCGGGCGGGTATATTGGGGATATTCCAGCAGGCCCGAGGAAAAGCTTTCCTCTTCGGTCGAGGCGGCATTGCCAAGGACGCCGGGGATCAGCCGGACGGTGGCGTCCAGCATCGCCTGTGCCGCCAGTTCGCCGCCGGTCAGGACAAAGTCGCCCAGGCTGACTTCCTGCACCTGATAGGCGTCCAGCAACCGCTGGTCGACGCCTTCGAACCGACCGCAGAGGATGATGACGCCATCGGCAGCGGCCAGGCGGCGGGCCATGGGCTGATCGAACCGGGCGCCGCGCGGCGACATGTAAAGAACGGGCCAGCGGCTGCGGTCGGCAGGCGTGCCAAGGGCGGCCTCGTCCAGCGCGCGGGCGACGACATCGGCGCGCAGGACCATACCCGCGCCGCCGCCTGCGGGTGTGTCGTCGACATTGCGGTGGCGGCCTTCGCCATGGGGACGCAGGTCGATGGTCTCCAGCGCCCACAGGCCTTCGACCAGCGCCTTGCCAGTCAGCGACTGGCCGAGAATGCCGGGGAATGCGTCGGGCAAAAGCGTGACGATCCGCGCCGTCCAGGCGCCTTTCAGGCGCGGTGGGCCAGCCATCAGGTCGCGTGGGCGCAGGGTTGCGCCAACCGCCACCCGCCCGTGCGAGCGGGGCTTGTCGTCACTCATCGCCATCCTCGACTGCATCTTCTGCGGGCGGGTCGGCGATGATGCGCCCGACGGTCAGATCGACAGTCGGCACGGCCTTTTTCGTGAAGGGAATCAGCAGGCTGGCGCTGCCTTGGCCCGTCACTTCGATAATGTCGCCCGCCCCATGGTTATGGACGGCGCGGACCCGGCCCAGCAAGGTTCCAGAGGTATCAAGGACCATAAGCCCGATCAGGTCGGCATAGTAGAATTCATCATCCGGCAGGTTCGGCAGGCGGCTGCGGTCGGCGAACAGCTCGACCCCTTTCAGCGCGTCGGCTTCCTCTTTGGTCGTGACGCCCGAGAGGCGGGCGGTCAGGCCGCCGCTGGTGCCGCGGGTCAGCTTGACGGTGAAGCTGCGGCTGCCGTCCTCGGTCCAGAGGGGGGCATAGGCGGCGATGGCCTCGGGTTGGGCGCAGAAGCTTTTCAGCCGCACGTCGCCACGAACGCCAAAGGCCCCGGCAATGGCGCCGACACAGATACGATCAGTTGCCGTCATCTTGACCTGCCCCCGGCATGCAATCCGCCGCCGGGGCGGGCGCCCCGGCGAACAGGTTGTCGGCCTTGATCCCTGCCCAGAAAGCCGCCGCACAAAGGCTGACGGTGACAATGCGGCGCAGGAAAAAGCCAATCAGCATAATGGCTTACTCAGCCGAAGCGGCTTCGGCCTTTTTGGCCTTTTCCTCGACGCGCTTCTTGGCTTTGGCGCCCGGCTCGGCCTTTTGCATGTTGGCGCGGGTGGCTTTCGGGCGGGCACCGGCAGCTTCCAGGAAGCGGGCGACGCGGTCGGTGGGCTGGGCGCCCTGCGACAGCCAGTATTGGACGCGCTCCATGTTCAGCTTGACGCGGTCTTCGCTGTCCTTGGCCAGAAGCGGGTTATAGATGCCCAGCTTTTCGATGAAGCGGCCATCGCGCGGCATGCGGCTGTCGGACGCGACGATCGAGTAGAACGGGCGCTTTTTCGAGCCGCCACGCGCCAGACGGATTTTCATAGCCATGTCGTTTTCTCCTTTGAAATGGCGTGGTTAGGGGCGGGATGGCCGCCCTATTTCTGCAGTTTCTCGTGATGCCTGATGACTTCGGATATGATGAAGGTCAGGAATTTCTTGGCCAGCTCGGGGTCCAGGTCGGCCTCTTCGGCCAACTGATCCAGACGGGCCATCTGGCGCGCCTCGCGGTCGGGGTCCGAGGGGGGCAGGCTGTGTTCGGCCTTCAGCCGGCCGACGGACTGGGTGCGCTTGAACCGCTCGGCCAGCGTATAGACCAGGATCGCGTCCAGACGGTCGATCGAGGCGCGATGGTCGCGAAGCAGTTCTTCGGCGCGGGCGGTTGTGTCCGTCATTCGGGCCTCCGGTCATGGGGTGACAGCTGTCGGGTCTGCGTATGCCAAGCGTATGCCATCCGTACCGACAGATGGCCGACACCTGCCCTGCGAAGGGCGCGGGGGGTGATCCGGGTCATGCGCGCGCCTCTGGTCGGGGGTGGCGGAAGACGAGGCAAGGCTTGTCGCCAGCCGGATGGGCCGCGCCCGCGTCCAGAACCGCGCCCAGCCGCCGGGCCAGCGCTGCCGAGCGGCTGTTGGCCGGGTCGACATAGCTGACGGCGGTGTCCCAGCCGAGCTGGTCAAAGGCATAGGCGCGCGCGGCCCCCGCCGCCTCGAACGCCAACCCCTGGCCTTCGGCCTTGTCTACCCAGACCGACCAGCCGATTTCCCGTTCGGGCCAGCCATGGGGGAACCAGGGTCCGGCCATGCCCAGCGGCGCATCCGGCCGGTCGCGCAGGGCAAAGACGAAATTGCCAAAGCCGCGCATCACCCAATGGCCGATGACATGACCAAAGGCCCGCCAGGTCAGTTGCGCATCGTAAGCGGAAGAGCGGAGGAACTGTCCCCGGTCCGACGACAGGAAAGCGTCAAAGACCGGCAAGTCGCCCGCCTGCGGCGCGCGCAGGATCAGGCGGTCGGTGGTCAGGACCGGGGTGGGTGACAGGGTGATGGTCATTGGGCCGATGGTCATCGGGTGACCACCTTGCGGGCGGCGGCGCGCCCCACCCCATCCCTCCCCACAAGGGGGAGGGAGCGCGCGGTCCTGCATCGTGGGTCCCTATGCGATAGCCCTGCCACAAGGGGGCGGGGGGCGTGGGTGGGGGCGGTGCCAGGACGAAGGAAATTCGCGCCCCGGACCTGATCCGGGGCCTCGTTGACCCGCAGAGGCCCCGGATCAAGTCCGGGGCGGGGCGCGAGAGCAAGCCTGTGGTTGGCGCAGGGTGCCATCACTTTTTCTTTCCGAACCC
>CAZKJZ010000220.1:0-3458 GCA_964553145.1 uncultured Frigidibacter sp.
AACGGCACGGGTTCACGCTTCTTTCCGACGAATGCTATTCGGACATCTGGCGCACCGCCCCCCCGACCGGCGCGCTGGCGGTCGCGGCGGCGCGCGGCAGCGACCCCGAACGGGTTGCGGTCTTTCATTCGCTCTCGAAACGGTCGAACCTGGCCGGGATGCGTTCGGGCTTTGTCGCGGGCGGACCCGAGACGATCCGCCGCTTTCGCCAGATCCGCGCCTATGGCGGCGCGCCGGTGCCCCTGCCCCTGCAGCGGGTCAGCGCCCGCGCCTGGGCGGACGAGGCGCATGTGGATGAAAACCGCGCGCTCTATCAGGAAAAATTCCGCATCGCCGATCAGGTCTTTGCCGGCCTTCAGTCCTATCAGGCCCCCGAAGGCGGCTTTTTCCTGTGGCTGCCGGTCGAGGATGGCGAGACAGCGGCCCTGACGCTGTGGCAGAAAACCGGGGTCCGGGTGCTGCCCGGCGCCTATCTTGCGCGCGAGGTGGACGGGCACAATCCCGGCAAGGGCTATATCCGCGTGGCCATGGTCGCGCCAAAAGAAGACATGCGGCAGGGGCTCACGCGGCTTCGTGACTGCATCTATGGTTAAGGACAGTAGCAGAATGGCATCCTATCAGGCACGGCGGCGCGATCCCCTTGTGGATCAAAAGATGCAGGCCGCAATCGAACGCCGCGGGCGCGAACTTCTGGGGGTGATCCTCTGTGTGATCGGTGCGCTGATCCTGCTGATGATCGCCAGCTATTCGGCCAATGATCCCAGCTGGTTCGCCTCGACCGACCAGCCGGTCCAGAACCTTCTGGGCCGCCCCGGCGCTGCGATTGCCGCGCCGCTCTATATCATCGCCGGGCGCGCCGCCTGGTCGGTGCCCATGATCCTTCTGGCCTGGGGCATCCGCCTTGTCACCCACCGGGGCGAGGAACGGGCGATCGAACGCACCATCTTTGCCCCGATCGCCGTCGCCCTTCTCTCGGTGGCGCTGGCCGCCCATGAACCGGGGCCGGGCTGGGGCCAGGTCTTCGGCTATGGCGGCATGTTCGGCGACACGATCTTTGGCTCGCTTCTCGGGGTCGTGCCCGCCACCGGCAATGTCAGCTTTGCCATGACCGGGCTTCTTCTGTTGATCCTTGCCCTGGCCATGCTTTTGTTCGTTACCGGCTTTGACCGCGCCGAACTGGCCCGCATCCTGCGCCGCACGCTTTTGTGGTCGATTATGACCTATGACCGCACCCTTCAGGCACTGGGCACAGGTGCGGCCATGTCGGCCCGCACCGCGCAGGGCCTGCAAGAGGCGCACCGCGCCCGCAAGACCGCCGCCGCCGACCTCCGCGCGACCGAGGCCGCATTGCGCCAGGGCCATGTTTCGGCCCCGATGGCCGATGATGACGGGGTCCTGGACCCACCGCACCCCGCCGCAGCCCGCGGCCGTGCCCAGATCCTGCGCGCCGATGCCCGCTATGCGCCCGAACTGGCCGCCGCCATGGCTGCGCCTGTCGCTGCGGCTGCGGCCGCACCGGCCGCGGCTGGCGGCCTTCTGACCCGCGTGCCCGGCCTGTTGCGCCGCATCGTCAACCCCGAATCCCTGCCCGATCTCGACCTTGAACCCGAACTGATCGAACGCGCGCCGTCCGACGCCATCTGGTCGACCGAGGCGCCCAGCCCCGAACGGATCAATGCCCGCATCGCCGACGCGGTGCGCCAGCGCACCGCACCGCCCGGCGACGCTTCCCGATCCGAACCGCCGCTGACCGCGGCCCGCGTCCGCGCCCCCCAGCCGACAGCACCGGTCGAAACCGCCGAACCCGACTGGGAACGCAACGCCTTTGCCAATCTGGACGATGACCTGCCCGACGGTGATCTGGACGACATGGCCGACTATACCCCGCCTGCCCGCCTCTCGCAGCCCGGCGGTTTCGTCGCCGACCCGGCCAGGCGCGTGGTCCAGCACAGCGCCAAAAAATCCGCCGCCCCCTCGCGTCAGGCCGAAGCTGAACGCCAGCCGCGCCTGCGCTTCGACGAACCGGCCCAGCCCGCCTATGAACTGCCGCCCCTGTCGCTTCTGACCAGCCCCTCGACCATCAAGCGCCAGCAATTGTCTGACGAGGCGCTGGAAGAAAACGCCCGCATGCTGGAAAGCGTGCTCGATGACTACGGCGTCAAGGGAGAGATCATGTCGGTCCGCCCCGGCCCGGTCGTCACCATGTACGAACTGGAACCGGCGCCCGGCCTCAAGGCCAGCCGCGTCATCGGCCTGGCCGACGATATCGCCCGGTCGATGTCGGCCCTGTCGGCCCGCGTCTCGACCGTTCCGGGCCGCTCGGTCATCGGCATCGAACTGCCGAACGCCTTCCGCGAAAAGGTCGTCCTGCGCGAGATCCTCGCCGCCCGCGACTTCGGCGACGGCAACCACAAGCTGCCCCTCGCCCTTGGCAAGGATATCGCCGGCCAGCCCGTCGTAGCCAACCTGGCCAAGATGCCCCACCTTCTGATCGCGGGCACCACCGGCTCGGGCAAATCCGTCGCGATCAACACCATGATCCTGTCGCTCCTCTACAAACTCTCGCCCGAGGAATGCCGCCTGATCATGATCGACCCCAAGATGCTGGAACTTTCCGTCTATGACGGCATCCCGCATCTTCTCTCGCCCGTCGTCACCGACCCGAAAAAGGCCGTCGTCGCCCTGAAATGGGTGGTGGGCGAGATGGAGGAACGCTATCGCAAAATGTCCAAGATGGGCGTCCGCAACATCGACGGCTATAACGGCCGGGTCAAGGAAGCCCTGGCCAATGGCGAGCTGTTCAAGCGCACCGTCCAGACCGGTTTCGACGAGGAAACCGGCGATCCGGTATTCGAGACCGAGGAAATCGAACCCAAACCCATCCCCTATATCGTCGTCATCGTCGACGAGATGGCCGACCTGATGATGGTGGCGGGCAAGGAAATCGAGGCCTGCATCCAGCGCCTCGCGCAGATGGCCCGCGCCAGCGGCATCCACCTGATCATGGCCACCCAGCGCCCGTCCGTCGACGTGATCACCGGCACGATCAAGGCCAACTTCCCCACCCGCATCTCGTTCCAGGTCACGTCGAAAATCGACAGCCGCACGATCCTGGGCGAAATGGGCGCCGAACAGCTTCTGGGCATGGGCGACATGCTCTATATGGCCGGCGGCAGCCGCATCACCCGCGTCCACGGCCCCTTCGTGTCCGACGAAGAGGTGGAAGAGGTCGTGACCCATCTGAAATCGTTCGGCCCCCCCGAATATTTCTCGGGCGTTGTCGAAGGTCCGGACGAAGACCGCGAAGCCGACATCGACCAGGTGCTGGGCCTTGGCGGCAATACCGATGGCGAGGATGCGCTCTACGACCAGGCCGTCGCAGTGGTGCTGAAGGACCGCAAGGTCAGCACCTCCTACATCCAGCGCAAACTCGGCATCGGCTACAACAAGGCCGCCCG
>CAZKJZ010000221.1:0-3397 GCA_964553145.1 uncultured Frigidibacter sp.
AGTTCTGGCGGGATCACCGGCACCATCGTGAGGATCATCCATTCCGGCTTGTTGCCTGAGCGGATGAACGCTTCGACGAGCTTCAAGCGCTTCGCCAGCTTCTTCGGCTTCAGTTCCGATGTGGACTCGGCGATCTCCTTGCGCAGCTGCTCAGCCTCTTTTTCGAGGTTGAGGGCCATCAGCAATTCGCGCACGGCTTCAGCGCCGATCGAGGCGGTGAAGCTGTCTTCGCCGTACTCGTCCTGGGCGCGGATGTAGTCCTCTTCGGTCAGCAGCTGCTTGCCTTCGAGCGGCGTCAGGCCCGGCTCAAGGACGATGTACTGCTCGAAGTACAGAACCTTTTCGATGTCCTTCAGCGCCATGTCGAGCATCAGCCCGATGCGGCTCGGCAGCGACTTCAGGAACCAGATGTGGGCGACGGGCGCGGCCAGCTCGATGTGGCCCATGCGCTCGCGGCGGACGCGCGCCAGCGTAACTTGCACGCCGCACTTTTCGCAGATGATGTCCTTGTACTTCATCCGCTTGTACTTGCCGCAGGTGCATTCGTAGTCCTTCTGCGGTCCAAAGATGCGTGCGCAGAAGAGACCGTCGCGTTCCGGCTTGAACGTGCGGTAATTGATCGTTTCCGGCTTCTTGATTTCGCCGAAGCTCCACGACTTGATCTGTTCGGGGCTCGCGATCGAAATCTTGATCTGATCGAACACAGGCGCTGGCGGCTGGTTGTTGCCGAAGGTGTTGTTGATCAGCTCTTGGTTCATAGCGCTCATTCTCTCTTACCTTCCTCGCCCCGGTGTGTGGCCGGGACTAACGGTGGCATTCTCACTTCGGACCGCCGGCGTCTTGCCGGCACGCCGGCTGGAAGCCGGCGGTCCGTATTCCTATTCGGCTGCCTTCAGGCGCGCGCCGTCGACCAGTTCGACGTTGAGGCCCAGCGAGCGCATTTCCTTCACGAGCACGTTGAACGATTCGGGGATGCCCGCTTCGAACGTGTCGTGACCGCGCGTGATGGCCTCGTAGACCTTGGTCCGGCCGGCGACGTCATCCGACTTCACCGTCAGCATTTCCTGGAGCGTGTAGGCCGCGCCGTAGGCTTCGAGCGCCCACACTTCCATTTCGCCGAAGCGCTGGCCGCCGAACTGCGCCTTGCCGCCCAGCGGTTGCTGGGTGACGAGCGAGTAGGGGCCGGTCGAACGGGCGTGGATCTTGTCGTCGACCAGGTGGTGGAGTTTCAGCAGGTACTTGACCCCCACCGTGACCTTGCGCTGGAACTTCTCGCCGGTGCGGCCGTCGAACAGGTCGGACTGGCCGGAGAGGTCAAAGCCCGCGCGTTTCAGCGCATCGTTCACATCGGCTTCCTTGGCGCCGTCAAAGACCGGCGTCGCGATCGGAACGCCGCGCTTGACCACTTCGGCGCGGTCCAGAAGGTCGCCTTCGTCAAGGCCGGCAAAGGCCTCGTCATAGGCATCCGGGCCATAGCCGTGCTTCAGCGCGTCGCGGACGGGCGTCAGATCGCCGGTGCGGCGATAGTCCTGCAGCGCGTCGTCGATCCGCAGGCCCAGACCGCGCGCGGCCCAGCCCATGTGGGTTTCCAGAATCTGCCCGACGTTCATCCGCGACGGCACGCCGAGCGGGTTCAGAACCATGTCGACGGGGGTACCGTCGGCCAGGAAGGGCATGTCTTCCTTGGGCACCACCTTGGACACGACACCCTTGTTGCCGTGACGACCGGCCATCTTGTCGCCGGGCTGCAGCTTGCGCTTCACCGCGACGAACACTTTGACCATCTTCATCACGCCGGGGGGCAGGTCGTCGCCGCGACGGACTTTCTCGACCTTGTCTTCGAACCGGTGTTCCAGCGCGCGTTTCTGCGCCTCGTACTGGGCATTCAGCGCTTCGACATTCTGGGCGTCGGCTTCCTCACCCAGCGCCAGCTGCCACCATTGGCCACGCGACAGGCTGTCCAGAAGGTCCTGATCGACAACCGCGCCGGCCTTGATGCCTTTCGGTCCCTTGACGGCGGTCTTGCCCAGGATCATCGACTTCAGACGCGCATAGATATTGCGGTCCAGGATCGCCATTTCGTCGTCGCGGTCGCGCGCCAGGCGTTCGACTTCCTCGCGTTCGATCTGCAGGGCGCGTTCATCCTTGTCCACACCGTGACGGTTGAAGACGCGGACTTCCACGACCGTGCCATAGTCCCCCGGCGGCAGGCGCAGCGACGTGTCGCGCACGTCCGAGGCCTTTTCACCGAAGATGGCGCGCAGCAGTTTTTCCTCGGGCGTCATCGGGCTTTCGCCCTTGGGGGTGATCTTGCCCACAAGGATGTCGCCCGGGCCGACCTCGGCGCCGATATAGACGATGCCCGCCTCGTCAAGGTTGCGCAGGGCTTCCTCGCCGACGTTGGGGATATCGCGGGTGATTTCTTCGGGCCCAAGCTTGGTGTCGCGGGCGGCGACTTCATGTTCCTCGATATGGATCGAGGTGAAGACGTCGTCGCTGACGATCCGTTCGGAAATCAGGATCGAGTCTTCATAGTTATAGCCGTTCCAGGGCATGAAGGCGACGATGACGTTCTTGCCAAGCGCCAGTTCCCCCATGTCGGTCGACGGGCCATCGGCGATGACCTCGCCCTTGGTGACCTTGTCGCCCA
This sequence comes from uncultured Frigidibacter sp., assembly GCA_964553145.1. Taxonomy (GTDB): domain Bacteria; phylum Pseudomonadota; class Alphaproteobacteria; order Rhodobacterales; family Rhodobacteraceae; genus TMP-24. Next base: position 2,651 of record CAZKJZ010000221.1, read on the forward strand.
CCTTGACCAGAGGTTTCTGGTTGATGCAGGTCGACTGGTTCGAGCGCTGGAACTTGCGCAGGCGGTAGATATCGACGCCCGCGTCGCCCAGTTCCAGATCCTCGGTCGCGCGCACAACGATACGGGTCGCGTCGACCTGGTCGATGATGCCGCCACGCTTGGCCATGATCGCCGCACCCGAGTCGGTCGCCACGACCGCCTCGATCCCGGTGCCGACAAAGGGCGCGTCCGCCTGCAACAGCGGCACGGCCTGACGCTGCATGTTCGAGCCCATCAGCGCGCGGTTGGCGTCGTCATTTTCCAGGAACGGAATAAGCGAGGCCGCAACCGACACCAGCTGTTTCGGCGACACGTCGATCAGGTCGATCGCGTCGGGCGCGTTCAGCATGAATTCCCCGGCCTGACGGCTGGAGATGAGGTCCGAGGTGAAGCGGCCTTCACCGTCAAGTTCGGCATTGGCCTGCGCAACGGTGTGGCGCATTTCCTCGGTCGCCGACATGTACTGGACTTCGTCCGTGACCTTGCCGTCCACAACCTTGCGGTAGGGGGTTTCGATGAAGCCGTATTTGTTCACGCGGGCATAGGTGGCCAGCGAGTTGATCAGGCCGATATTCGGACCTTCGGGCGTCTCGATCGGGCACATCCGGCCATAGTGGGTCGGGTGAACGTCACGCACCTCGAACCCGGCGCGTTCGCGGGTCAGACCGCCCGGCCCAAGGGCCGACAGGCGGCGCTTGTGCGTCACTT
>CAZKJZ010000222.1:0-3381 GCA_964553145.1 uncultured Frigidibacter sp.
CTTTGCTGCACATTACGTGATCAAAGGAGCGGCACCAAACCGCGACAGGTCCACATAGACCCGACAGCTCCATTTTTTCGGTCAGGTGCTGGACGAAAATGATGACGTGGTCGGGATCGCCGTGACCATCGTCGTGCATCCACAGGGCGTTGACCTCACCCTCGACCTGAACTTCCAGCGCAAAGCCGATGTCGCCCTCATCGGCTTCCTCCATTTGGGCTGCCAAGGTTTCGTAATGTGCCAGAGCCGTCTCGGCGTCGGCGGCGCTGTCCACGACAAGCAGGCAGGAAAAGTGTGTGTAATAGTCGGCCATGTCAGCCTCCTGATGTGACAAGGCCGCCCGTTGCGTCGGGCGGCAGGACTGGATTTCGGGATGAGTGGTCGCGCTTAGGCCGAAGCTGTCTGTACACAGGCCAAAACCGGATCGACCTCCGCCTCAATCTTTGCCGCGCGTCCCATCCAGGGTTCTGGACGGATCGCTGTCACCCAATCGGCAAAGCTGGGGATGAAGCCCAGATCCTCCCGAACATGCTGTTCGCCGACCCAGCGGGTTGGAATTTGCCGACCCGAGGACAGGGTGATTATAGTGCCGAAGATCGTCTCGGCCATGAAGATGCCCTCGGCATGGTGGCGCAGCGCGCGATGGCGAAAGTCCGCGGTGATTTCCTTGCTACGGTCGAACCAGGTGTGGATCGGCAGATAGTCCTCAACGCTGCCGCCCCATTTCTTCACCGAGGACAGGGCATGATGATAGGGATGTGCCATTTCCGCCCCTCAGAATTCGTGACTGTAGGATTCAACGGCGGTGTAGCGGTCGTTGTAGTCGAGCGAGATCCGCCGTTCCGCCACATCGAACGTGAATTCGCCAAAGGCACCGTCGTTGTTTTCCCAGCCGCCATGGGTTTCGGAGAGAAAATCATAGGACAGTTGTTCGACCGCAGCCGCGACCGTCATGGCGCTTGTGGTGACAGCGCCAGACCCCCAACTCATCGTCGAAATCGTGATCTCGCCAGAAGGCAACCCCACTACCGCCTCCCCGCATTGTGCAGTGACATCCTCGATCTGTCCGCTGTCGCCGCTGCCATCGAATGTCACGGTCACAAGGTCGATGCCCGCTTCTGCCAAGGCGTCGAACAGCGCCTGCTTATTGGCGGGACGCAGCGCCTCCATCTGCTGCTGATAGGTCGCTTGCTCGGCAAAGAACTTCGACACCGTGGCGCTCAGATCAATCTGCGGCAGCGTATTGTCATTGTCGGTCATGGGTGTTCCTCCGGGAGAGCGGGTGCCACAGGCCCGGCGGCGCTCTCCTCTCGGCCCGCCCGGCTCACCCCTCCCGGCCTGCCTCGCCCTCTGGCGGCTGCGGGCGGGAGAACAGCGGAGACACCCTCTGTCCCGGCCCAGAAGGCATGGATTGCTTTCAGAAGCTATGTGTCATATATGACAAGTTAAACGTCTATAGATGCCAAATGTGGAGATATGCTGTGACTTCGCCAAAAGCCACCAAATCCCTTGCTCGACTCGGCGGCGACGTCCGCGCCGCTCGGCTACGGCGTGGCATGGCGGTCTACGATCTGGCGGTTCGTGCAAGCACTTCGGCCAGCACAATTGCGCGACTGGAAAAGGGCGATCCCGGCGTTTCCATCGGTGCCTTCGCCAATATTCTATTGGCACTTGGGCTGATCGAACGGCTAGCAGACCTGTTCGACCTGCGAAACGATGCGTTGGGCCTGGCGATCACAGCCGAACGCCTGCCCAAGCGCGGCCGGTCGTCGGCGGCCACGCGCAAGCCATCCGGCAAGGTGGAAGGGGCTGCAAGGACATCGACCGACGAAGGCATGAACCCAGATGGGGTGGCCTTCTGATGGCGGACCGCTTCTTCGCGCAGGTTGCTCTGGGGGAGGGTAATATCCGGGTCGGCCGCCTCGACTTCACCCGTGACGGTCCGCGCCAGCATTCCGCCTTCACCTATGATCCGTCATGGCTGTCCTCCGCGCAACGCTTTGGCCTGCAACCCGACTTGCCCCTCGATGCCGGGGCACATTTCGCCTCGGGAAATGCGGCAGGCGATGTCCGGGACGCGCTGCATGGCGCGTTTTCCGACGCGGCACCAGACTCCTGGGGGCGGCGGCTTCTGGAGCGGAGCTATGGCGCGGACCTCAGCGAATTTCAGTATCTTGTTCTGTCGGATGACTTCTCGCGCCAAGGCGCTTTGCGCTTTCTCAATGCCGAGGGCCAGGTGATCACGGGCCACCATGACACCGTCCCCCGTTTGATTGACCTTGAAGAGATCACCCATCTTGCCCGCGCCTACGAGCAGGGGCTGGACCTTTCAGAACAGGATCTGCGCGCCCTTGCGGGGGCAGGTGGCAGTCTGGGCGGCGCGCGTCCAAAGGCCAATGTCCGTGATGGCGACGCTCTATGGCTGGCCAAATTCACCTCCGTCCATGACCGTCAGCCCATCGAGCGGGCCGAAATCGCCACGCTGAAACTGGCCGAAGCCTGCGGCATCCGTATTCCCGAAGCGCGGTTGGAACTTCGGGACTCTCCCTATCCCGTCGCACTTCTGCGGCGTTTCGACCGGCGCAGTGCAGCCCGTATCCCTTACATTTCTGCGCGCACCGCCTTGGGCAAAACCGGCACTGCGCCCGGCTCCTATACAGAAATTGCCGATTTCATCCGCGCCTGGAGCGGCGATCCGGCAGCCGACCTGCGCGAGTTGTATCTGCGGCTCGTCTTCACGATCCTCGTTTCCAACAAGGATGACCATCTCAAGAACCACGGCTTCCTTTATGTCGGTCGCGACCGCTGGCGGATGTCGCCGGTTTTCGACGTCAATCCAGCACCCGACCGAAACCCTCACCTTGAAACCGCAATCCTGGAAGATGGGTCAAACGAACGGTCGATCCTGCTCGCCTTGGAGGCGTCAGAGTTTTTCGGGCTTCCGAACGCCGAGGCAAAGGCACTGATCAGGGGCGTAGCGGACCAGATCACGGGTCTTTGGCGCGACACATTTCGCCTGTATGGACTGACAGGCACCCAGGTCCGGGACTATGAAGCGGCCTTCATGAATGATGAGGCGGAGATCGCACGGTCGCTATAGTCATCATATCTGATGGATTAACGTTCATTTATTGTCATATTCGACTATTCACCGTGGACACTTTTCCGCCTTTGTCCCCACAATGTGCCGTAACCCAACCTGACCATGCTGTTCCTGGCCATGTCTCGAACTCACCCGACGGGTGCCAACCATACCGCCCGAAACCAGTCACAAATCCGCCCCTTTCGCCAGCAGGTAATGCACGAAAGCGCATGATTGGGATAGAACAGGGCTCTGTTGCGCAAATCCGTTGACAGGGGGACCTCCCCTATCCCCGGACA
>CAZKJZ010000223.1:0-3339 GCA_964553145.1 uncultured Frigidibacter sp.
ATGGTCGGCGAATTGAACAGCGCCCTTGCCGGGGTCGACCGGCTGAATGCCGACATCCTGGCCGAACGCAGCGCCGGGCATGATGCGACGGCGCTGATGGATCAGCGCCAGCTCTTGGTCGACAAGATCGCGACGATCGTGCCGATCCGCGAACTTCCGCGCGACCGCGACCAGATATCGCTTTATACCGCCGGCGGCGCGATGCTGCTGGAAGGCAATGCCGCCACCATCGGTTTCACCCCCGCCAATGTCATCACCGCTGGCCAAAGCCTGTCCGGCGGCACCCTGTCGGGCCTGACGATCAACGGCATGCCCGTCCAATCGGAAGATCGCGGCGTTCTGGGCGGCGGCGCGCTGGGTGCGGCCTTTGCCGTGCGCGATGATCTGGCGCCCAAGGTCCAGACGCAGCTGGATGCGCTGGCCCGCGATCTGATCGAACGGTTCGAATCCCCCACGGCAGACCCCACCCTGACGCCGGGCAGCCCCGGTCTTTTCACCGATCAGGGCGCGGCCTTTGCCGCCGTGAACGAGGTTGGCCTGGCCGGGCGCCTGACCCTGAACCCGCTTGCCGACCCCGCACAGGGTGGCGCGCTGTGGCGCCTGCGCGACGGGCTGGGGACAACGGCACCCGGCGACAGCGGCAATGCCGCGATCCTTCTGTCGCTGGGTGATGCCCTGTCCGCGCCCCGCATCCCGGCTTCGGGCGGGTTTCTGGGCGGGGCGCAATCAGCAGGCGGGCTGGCCGCCGACCTTCTGTCGCAGGTCTCTGCCGATCAGCAGGCGGCCGAGGCGCAGGTCAGCTATACCGGTGCCCGCCAGACCGCGCTGAAGGAGTTGGAACTGCAGGACGGCGTCGATACCGATGCCGAAATGCAGTCGCTTTTGCTGATCCAGCAGGCCTATGCCGCCAATGCCCGCGTCATTCAGACCGTCGACGGCCTGATCCAGAAACTGATGGAGATGTAGGATGAGCCGGGTATCCATGGGCGATCTGTCCCAGACCTTCCTTCTGCACCGCCAGACCACCGATCTGAAGACCGCGCTGGCACGGCTGACCCAGGAAATGGCCAGCGGCACCAAATCCGACCTGGCCGCTGCTGTGGGTGGCGATTTCCGCGCCCTGGCCGGGATCGACCATCGGCTGGCCATGCTGTCGGGCTACAAGACCGCCGGGGCCGAGGCGACGCTTTTCGCCGAAACCCTGCAGTCGGCCCTGGGCACCGTCGGCGATCTTGCCTCTGACATGGCCTCGGCGCTGACTGCGGCGGGTACGGCGGGCGGCCCGGCACAGGTCCAGACCGCCGGACAGGACGCGCGCCAGAAACTGCACAGCGCCGTCGCCGCCCTGAATGCGCGGGTGGGTGACCGCTATCTTCTGTCGGGCGCTGCGACCGATAAAAAACCGATCCTGGGCAGTGATGCGATCCTGTCGGCCCTGACCACGGCCACGGCGGGGCAGGTGACGGCCTCGGGCCTGATCGCCGCTGTCGACGGCTGGTTTGACGCGCCGCCGGGCGGCGGCGGTTATCTCGACACGGTCTATGGCGGTTCGTCCAACGCGCTGGCGCCGTTCCGCATCGGCGAGGATGACGGCGCTGCCGTCACCCTGACCGCCGCAGACAGCACGCTGCGCGAGACGCTGAAGGGGCTGGCGCTGGGCGCGCTGGTCGCCCAGGGCGCACTGCCGGGCGACGCCACCGGCCGGGCGCTGGTCACCCGGACGGCGGGCGAGCGTCTGGCGGCGGCTGGCACCAGCCTGACCTATCAGCGCGCCGATCTCGGTTCGGTCGAAAGCCATATCGCCGATATCGTCACACGCAACACCAGCGAAACCTCGGCCCTGACGCTGGCCAGAAACGACATCACCGCCGCCGATCCCTATCAGACCGGGACCGAACTGCAGGCGGCGCAGACCCAGCTGGAAACGCTCTACACAATCACCGCGCAGCTTGCGCATCTGTCGCTTGCGGATTTTCTCAGATGAGATTTCTTTTGACCCTCGCCCTATGGTGCGTCACCGCCACCGCCCTGATCGCAGCACCGGTGCGCATCAAGGACCTTGTCGAATTCGACGGGGTACGTGGCAACGATCTGGTCGGATACGGGCTGGTCGTCGGCCTGAACGGCACCGGCGACGGGGTGCGCAACGCGCCCTATACCGAAGAGATCATGTCGAACCTTCTGGAACGGCTGGGCGTCAATGTGACGGGCGAATCGATCGCGCCAAAGAACGTTGCCGCCGTTTTCGTCACCGCGACCTTGCCGCCCTTTGCCCGGGCGGGCAGCCAGATCGACATCACCGTATCGGCGATCGGCGATGCGAAAAGCCTTCTGGGCGGCACGCTGGTCATGACACCGCTGAATGCCGCCGACGGCCAGATCTATGCCGTGGCGCAAGGCACGGTCATCGCGGGCGGCGCCAGTGCCCAGGGGGCAGCGGCCAGCGTGACCCAGGGTGTCCCGACCTCGGGGTCCATCCCCTCCGGTGCGCGGGTCGAGCGTGAGATTGCCTTTGACTTCCGCAGCCTTGACATGGTGCGGCTGGCGCTGCGTACGCCCGACTTCACCACCGCGGCCCGGATCGAACAGGCGATCAATGCCGACTTCGGCAGGCCGGTCGCCGAAATGACCGACGCAGGCACGGTGGCGCTGTCGGTCCGCGCGACCGGCGCGACCTCGCCCGCCCATGTCCTCAGCCATATCGAAAATATCGTGGTCGAACCCGAACAGCGCGCGCGCGTCGTCGTCGACCAGCGGTCCGGCACCATCGTCATGGGACAGGATGTGCGGATCAGCCGCGTGGCCGTCAGCCAGGGCAACCTGACCCTGCGCATCGAAGAGGCGCCCGAAGCGGTTCAGCCAAACCCGTTCGCGCAAGGCGACACGGTTATCGTCCCCCGCACCGGCGCCAGCCTGGAGGAAGAGCCGGGCACCCGCATGGCCGAGGTTGCCGACAGCGCGTCCCTGTCCGAGGTTGTGGCAGGGCTGAACGCGCTGGGCGTATCACCGCGCGACATGATCGACATATTGAAAAGCATCAATGCAGCCGGCGCACTGCATGCCGACTTTCTGGTGCAATAGGTCAAATGACCGTCAGGTCCGCCAGAGGCTTGCGAGCGCCGCCATCTCCTGGGCCGACGGCGCATAGGGGGGCAGCAGTGCCCTGCGGTCCGCTGCGTCCGGCCAGAGTGTCGGGTCCTGGCCAAGTGCGGGGTCCATCAGCGCCTGCGAGGTGAGGCAGCTGTTTGCATGACCGGTGAAGGTGGTGCAGGCGGCCATCACCGACGGGCGCAGAAGAAAATCAAGGAAGGCATAGGCCTGTTCAATGTTTTGCGCGCC
>CAZKJZ010000224.1:0-3305 GCA_964553145.1 uncultured Frigidibacter sp.
TTTCCTTTCTGACCGCCAACCGGGACTTCGGCCTTTACTGGGTGGCGATCCTGTTGTTGAACATGGCGGTGCAGATCCAGACCGTGACGTTAGGCTGGCAGGTCTATGACCTGGCCCGCGACACGCGCAGCATCAAGGAAAGCGCCTTTCTGGTCGGCATGATCGGCCTCTGTGAATTCCTGCCCTTCTTCCTTTTGTCGCTCTATGCCGGGTCGCTGGCCGACCGGATCAGCCGCCGCCTGATCTTTCTGGTCAGCGTCGCGATCGAGACCCTGTGCTGCCTTGCGCTGGCCCTCCTGGCCCTGTCGCCCACACCAAGCTTTACCCATATCTTCGCCATTGCCGCGGCCTTTGGCGCCGCCCGCGCCTTTCTGTCGCCCGCCTCGACCGCCATGGTGCCGATGCTGGTGGCGCGCGAGGACATGCCGCAGGCGATTTCGCTGCGCTCGCTGGCCTGGCAGGGGGCGGTGATCATCGGCCCCTGGCTGGGGGGGCTGTTCTGCGCCCTGTCGACGGCCCTGTCCTATGGGATGGCGACCTTGCTTTACATTGCGGGTGTCGCCTTTGCCTTGAAGGTCACCGCCAACACGACGCCCGAACGCCAGCCCGGCAGCCCGCTGCAGCAGATCCGCGAAGGGCTGGTCTATGTCTGGGGCAACAAGATCATTCTAGGCGCCATGTCGCTGGACCTGTTTGCCGTTCTTCTGGGCGGGGTCACCGCCTTGCTGCCGGCTTTTGCCGCCGATGTGCTGCAGGTCGGACCCGCGGGCTTTGGCATCCTGCGGTCGGGCCCCGCACTGGGCGCGGCGGCGACGGCGCTGATCCTGGCCTATTTCCCCCTGAAACGACACGCCGGGCGGCGGATGTTCTGGGCCGTCGGCGCCTTTGGCTTGGCCACGCTGGTCTTTGCCCTGTCGCGCAGCATGATCCTGTCGCTGATCGCACTGGCCGCGCTGGGCGCCGCCGACATGGTGTCGGTCTTTGTGCGTCAGACCCTGGTGCAGATCGTGACGCCCGACCATATGCGCGGGCGCGTCTCGTCGGTGTCGGGCATCTTCATTTCCGGCTCGAACGAGCTTGGAGAGTTCGAAACCGGTCTGGTCGCGCGCGTGCTTGGCCCGGTGGGCGCCGCCGTCTTTGGCGGCATCGGCACGCTGATCGTCACCGGCCTGTGGGCGAAATGGTTCCCCGACCTGCGCGACGCCGACCGGCTGGACACCGATCCCCTGGCCAAAGCCCCAGCCGACGACGCCGTCTCTACCTGACCCTTGCCAGCGACGCGCCGGGCCGCTTTATTCACCCCATGTCACAGGTGATCCTGACCGGCTTTCTGATCTGCCGCACATTGGACGAGGCGGACCGCGTTGCGGCCCTGCTGCCCGGCCATATCCGCCTGACGCGGGCCGAACCCGGCTGTCTGTTGTTCGAGGTCATCCGCTCTATGTCCGATCCCGTCCGTTTTGCGGTTCGGGAAATCTTTGCCAGCCGCGCCGATTTCGAGGCGCATCAGGCCCGGGCAGCGGCGTCGGACTGGGGTCGGTCAACGCGCGGCATTCCGCGCGACTATATGCTGACCGAACCGACCGGCCAGCGCCGCTGGGCCCTGCCGGGCAGCGCCACAGAATAGATCAAATAGATCAGGACCCCAGGATGCGCCGCACATAGGCGGCGGTTTCGGCATAGGGCGGCACGCCGCCATATTTCTCGACCGCCTGCGGCCCGGCATTATAGGCCGCCAGCGCCAGCCGCCAGTCGCCGAACCGGTCATACATCATCCGCAGATAGCGCGCGCCGCCGTCCAGGTTTTCATGGGGGTCGGTTTCATCCACCCCCAGCCGGTCGGCGGTGCCGGGCATCAGCTGCGCAAGGCCCGTCGCCCCCTTGTGCGACACCGCCCCGGCATTCCAGCCGCTTTCCTGCTGCACCAGGCGCAGGAACAGATCCTCGGGCACGCCATGGCGCCGGGCCGCTGCCCGTGCCGCATCCAGATAGGCACCGCGATAACGGCCCGCATAGCCCGGCACGCTGACATCACCGCTGCTTGCCGCCTCTTTGCCATGCGGCGTCAGGCGGCGTGAATTGTTATATTCCTGCGCCGCACGGCCATCGAGAACCGCCAGCTGCGAGGCCAGGATATCAGACCGGCGCGCCTTGGATTTCTTCGGCAATGACAGGCCTTCCGCCGCCGCCGCAAGTGGCAGCAGGCTGACAAGCGCGATGACCGCTGTGATCCGACGAGACATTCCCACCCTGCCCTTCCGGGCGCGCACTATAGCGGATGGCGCGGGCCGGGCAAGCCGGTCAGGCCGTTTCGCTGACCCGGCGCGGGCCATGCTCCAGCGGGCCGTTCAGAAGATCCTCGATCAGGACCGAGACGAGCTGGCTGCGACCCGCCAGCCCCGCCTTGCGATAGATGGCGTTCAGCTGGCTTTTGACCGTCCCCTCGGCCGACTGGCGCAGGCCCGCGATTTCGGCAATCGAACAACCCTTGATGGTAAAGCGCGCCACATCCGCCTCGGCCGGGGTCAGGCCCCATTCGGCAAAGTAGCTCTCCATCAGATCGTTCAGGGCGCCCGCTGCCGCCGTCAGCGCCTTTTCGGCGCGCAGAGAGCGGGCCAGAAGCTGGCGCAGGACCCGAAACTCGACCACCAGCGCGGTGCCAAGCGTCAGGTTCGCCACGACCTCCAGCCAGATATGCAGGTCCAGCGACCGCCCGGCGGGCCATTCGATCAGGTCGGCATAGATGTCGATCACAAAGAAGGCCAGACAGACCGCCTGGACAAGCATCATCAGGGTCAGAGCCTTTTCCGCCTTGGTCCTGGGCCAGCGCAGCACGTCTTTTCCCCTTATGCCCGATGGGCGGACCCTATCCGCTGGAACCGGCAAGGGAAAGGCCGGTCGGGGGCCGTTCTCGGCGGCGGATCGCCGATCACATCAACCTTCCCTTAACCATAAGCTGGTGGTCTAACGTGCAGACACAGAATCGGAGGGAATCCCATGGCGGGATCAGTGAACAAGGTCATTCTGATCGGCAATCTGGGGCGCGACCCGGAAGTGCGGTCTTTCCCCAATGGCGGCAAGGTCTGCAACCTGCGGATCGCCACATCGGAAAACTGGCGCGACCGCAATACCGGCGAACGCAAGGACCGGACCGAATGGCATTCGGTGGCGATCTTCAACGAAAATCTGGCCAAGGTCGCCGAACAATATCTGCGCAAAGGATCCAAGGTCTATATCGAGGGTCAGCTGGAAACCCGCAAATGGCAGGACCAGTCCGGCCAGGAACGCTATACGACCGAGGTGGT
>CAZKJZ010000225.1:0-3305 GCA_964553145.1 uncultured Frigidibacter sp.
GGCGGCGTTGATCCGCTGAATCCACAGGGCGCGGAAGTTGCGCTTGCGGACCTTGCGGTCGCGGGTTGCATATTGGTTGGCCTTGTCGACTGCCTGGGTAGCGGTGCGGAAATTCCGCGACCGCGCCGAGTAATAGCCCTTGGCGGCCTTGAGAACCTTCTTGTGACGGGCGTGCGTCACCTTGCCGGATTTAACGCGGGACATGTGTCAGCTCCTCAGCGGTCGTAGGGCATGTATTTCTTGACGATCTTGGCATCGGCATCGGCCAGCACCATAGTGCCGCTTGCCTGACGCACAAAGGTCGTCGAACGTTTGATCATGCCGTGACGCTTTCCGGCGACGCCAGCCTTGACGTGCCCGTTGGCCGTCATCTTGAACCGCTTTTTGGCAGCGGATTTGGTCTTCATCTTGGGCATTTTCATCTCCTGGTCAGAAGTGAGCGCGCGACTCGGCATGCCACTTTGGCCGGCCGCGCGGGTCGTAAGCTGCGGGCTATAGCGGCGGTCGGGCGGAATGACAAGCCCGGCTGCGAACGACCTAATGAATGAGATCAGCCCAGACCCGCATGACAACGCGCGGGAAATCCCCGGCGCGATATCCGGCAGGATTGTTGTAGAGCGCATAGAGAACCAGCGCCCCGCCGATCATGACCAGCACCGCCGCAGAGCGCGGCGGTCGTCCTTCCGCAAAAGCGGAAATCACCGATGGCACGGCAAGCAAGGCCATGACGACACCGGTGACCAGCGCCAGATCCGTGTTCATCCCGCCCCCCTTGGCATGCAAGCCAAGTCTAGTGCGAGCCTTGACGTAAAGGCAACGGCCTTTCGCCGCCGCCCCTATTCAGAGTCCATATTATAGATCATCCGCTCGTCGCAGGGTGCCACGCGCAGGATATTCGTGGTGCCCTTGACGTTGAAGGGCACACCTGCGGTGACGACGATCAGATCCTTTTCGGTCGCAAACCCATGATCGCGCGCCGCACGCGCGGCCAGGACAACCGCCTCTTTGAACCGGTCGACGGCCGGGGTCAGCACACAATGCACCCCCCAGGTCAGGCATTGACGGCGCAGAGTCGAGACTTCGGGCGTCAGGGCGATGATCGGTACCCGCGGGCGTTCGCGGGCGACAAGGTTGGCGGTCGTCCCGGATTTCGAGAAACAGCAGATCGCCTTGATATCGGTCGCCTCGGCGATCTCGCGCGCGGCGGACACGATGCCGTCGGCGATCGATGTCCGCGACACCCGGCGGCTGGCCTCGATCACTTCGCGGTAGGTCGTGTCGCTTTCGACCGAAAGGGCAACGTTGTTCATCGTCTGCACCGCCTCGATCGGGTACTGCCCGGCGGCCGATTCCGCCGACAGCATGATCGCATCGGCGCCTTCGTAGATCGCGGTGGCCACGTCCGACACTTCGGCACGGGTCGGCATCGGGCTTTCGATCATCGATTCCAGCATCTGGGTGGCGACGATCACCGGCTTGGCAGCCGCGCGGCAGGTCCGCACCAGACGCTTCTGGATCGGCGGCACCGACGTGACCGGCAGTTCAACGCCCAGATCGCCCCGCGCCACCATGATCCCGTCCGACACTGCCAGAATCTCGGCAAACGCTTTAACCGCCGCAGGTTTTTCGATCTTGGACAGGATCGCCGCGCGGCCCTTTGCCAGCGCGCGCGCCTCGGCCACATCCTCGGGCCGCTGGACAAAGGACAGTGCCAGCCAGTCCACGCCCAGCTGACAGGCAAACTCCAGATCCTTTTTGTCTTTTTCCGACAGGGCCGCCAGCGGCAGCACCACATCGGGGACGTTCACGCCCTTGCGGTTGGAAATCGTCCCGCCAATGGTCACGATGCAATTGGCATAGTCTGCACCGAAATCTTCCACCTTCAGCCGGATCTTGCCGTCATTGACCAAAAGCGAGGTCCCGACCTCGAGCGCGTCGAAAATTTCCTTGTGGGGAAGGCAGACGCGGGTTGCGTCACCTTCGGCCGGATTCAGGTCGAACCGGAACTTGGCGCCTTCGGCCAGATCTTCTTGCCCGTTCTTGAAGACACCCACGCGCAGTTTCGGTCCCTGCAGGTCGGCCAGAACCGCGATCGGGCGGCCAGTATCGGCCTCGACCTTGCGGATATTGTCATAGCGGGCGCGCTGGTCGTCCTGGTTGCCGTGGCTCATGTTCAGCCGGAACATGTCGGCACCTGCCTCGAACAGCGCACGGATCGTGTCATAGTCGCTCGACGCGGGCCCAAGCGTTGCCACGATCTTCACATTCCTCAGACGACGCATCGGCCCCTCCGTTTGCGTTAACAGTGCTCAAACGCGGCCTCTATGGAACAAAACCGACCTTGGAGCAACTGGCCCTGGACCAGAGGCTTGCATAAAAGACAAGGGAATGGGCAAGAAATCTGGATCATGTCTGAATATGCCTGCGAAATCATCGGTGCGGACCGGCCATCGCGCTGGCTTGTGACCTGTGATCATGCCTCGAACCGTGTGCCTGCCATGGTAAACCGGGGCGATCTGGGCATTTCGCCCGGGGATATGGCCCGCCACATCGCCTATGACGTCGGCGCCGCCGGGGTCACGCGGCGGCTGGCGTCGCTGCTGCAGGCGCCTGCGATTCTGTCCTGCTTTTCCCGGCTGGTGATCGACCCCAACCGGGGCGAGGATGATCCGACGCTGGTGATGAAGCTTTATGATGGCACGATCATTCCGGCGAACCGCCATGCCGACCGGGCCGAGGTTGAACGCCGCCTGGCCCTGTGGCACCGGCCCTATCATGCGGCCCTTGCCGATCTGGCCGGGCGCCGCGCCGACCGGGTGATCTGCGCCATCCATTCCTTTACCCCTTGCCTTCGCGGCCGGGCGCCCCGCCCCTGGCAGGTTGGCGTGCTTTATTCCCACAGGGATACGCGCCTCGCCCTGCCGCTGATCGCGGCGCTGCGGGCGGCAGGTTATGTGACCGGCGACAACGAGCCCTATAACGGCCATCTGGACGGCGATGCGATCGACCGCCACGCGCTGCGCCCCGGTCGCCCCAATGTGCTGATCGAGGTCAGGAATGACCTGATCGCCGATGCAGCCGGTCAGGACTTGTGGGCGGCGCGCCTGGCCCCCATTCTTCAGCATGTGCTGGCCGCTTCCGGCCTTTGAGGTGACAATGGACGACCAGACCCGCATCGAACTTCAGGCCGCCGCCTTTCGCGCGCTGCGCCACCATCTGATCGACAAGCGCCCCGATGTGCAGAACATCGACCTGATGAACCTGGCCGGTTTCTGCCGCAACTGCCTGTCACGCTGGTATCAGGA
>CAZKJZ010000226.1:0-3303 GCA_964553145.1 uncultured Frigidibacter sp.
GGAGGCCCCCATGCAGAACCCTGACAAGATCCGCTGCGATGCCTGCCCGGTCATGTGCTATATCGCCCCCGGCCAGACCGGTGCCTGCGACCGTTATGCCAATGACAATGGCCGGATCATCCGCTCGGACCCCGTCACCATCCTGTCGCGCACGCTGGACCATGGCGGCCGGGTCGTGCCCTTTGCCGAGGCGGCATGGGACGGCGAGATGATCCGCCCGGCCGACACGTTCGTCACCGGCATCGGCGCGGGCACCACCTATCCCGACTACAAGCCCGCGCCCTTCATCGTCTCGTCCCAGATCGACGGCGCCGACATGGTGACGGTGGTGACCGAGGCGATCTTTTCCTATTGCGGCGTCAAGGTGAAGATCGACACCGACCGTTTCCTTGGCCCCGAGGGCGCCCTGGTCCGCGCGGGCGGCGAGGCGATAGGCCACGTCACCACCGCCGAATATGGCAGCCAGATGCTGTCCCTCGGCGGCGTCCACCACCTGACCGGCGGGTCCAAGGCTGAAGGGCGGGTGACCTGCCAGGCGCTGCTTGATCTGTGCAACGGCGCGGCGGTCGACCTGACCATCGACGGCGGCGCCCATGTCACCGTGCAGGCGGGCCGGGCGCCCATTGTCGATGGCAAGCCCGAGGTACGAATGCGCGTCGGCTGCGGTTCGGCCACCATCGGCATGTTTGCCGCCCAATGGCAGGGGCTGGTCGACGAGGTCGTCGTCGTCGATGACCATATCACCGGCGTCGTGTCGGAACATCAGGCGGGCAAGGTGCTGGGCTGGCGCGAAACCGGTATCCGCATCAAGGGCCACCGCTCGACCCCCGGCCGCTATTTCCGTGTCTCTGACCCCGGCCTTGGCTGGGGCGGCACCCGCCTGACCGACCCGCTGGAGATTCTGGGGCCGTGGGAGGCAAGGCGCGGCGCGCGGCCCGGTCTGACCTTGCTGATGGTTTCGACCACCGGCGAGGATTATGCCTATTACGTGCTGAACGAAGGCTTGCAGCCCGTCCGTCACGACCTGCCCGACAATCTGCGGACAACCGTCCGCCAGATCGACGAAAATTGCGAACCCTCGCTCTGCACCGTCCTCTTCATGGGTGGCGCGGGCGGGTCGCTGCGGGCGGGCGTCACCCGGAACCCGGTGCGCCTGACCCGGTCGGTGCAGGGCCGCGAAACCCGCCTGACCTCGGGCGGGGCAGACTGCTATGTCTGGCCCGGCGGGGGCATCACCTTCATGGTCGATGTGACCCGCCTGCCGAAAGGCGCCTTTGGCTATGTGCCGACCCCCGCGCTGGTGGCGCCCCTGGAATTCACCCTGCCGCGCGATGCCTATGTGGCGCTGGGCGGCCATCAGGGCGCGATCCGCACGCTGGACGATATCGCGGCCAAGGGGGGCGAATATACGGTCGCGGGCCGGATCGAACCCTGGCCGGAGGGCAAGGGATGAGCGCCAGCCACCGTCTTTTGCCCGACGGGCGCCTGCATCTGCATCACGGGCCGATGGACCTGATCCTGCAGGCCTGGGGCGACCCCGCCGCCGTCAGGGCCGCCTATGCAAGTGCCTGGGACCGGTTCTGCCCGCTCCTGGACGAGCTGGTTGCCGACCTTCCCGCCCTGCGCGCCTCCGATGGCCGGCCCCTGAGCAGCCCGGTCGCCCGCGCCATGGGCGCCGCCGTCGCCCCGTTCCGCCCGGCCTTCATCACGCCCATGGCGGCGGTGGCGGGGGCCGTCGCGGATGCGGTCGCCGCGCGGATGGCGCTGCCGGGCATCACCCGCGCCTATGCCAACAACGGCGGTGACATCGCCTTGTACCTGACACCCGGCACCAGCCTGACCGCCGCCATTGCCGCGCGCGCAGGCCTGCCCGACCGGGTGACGATCACCCATGCCGACCCGGTGCGCGGCATCGCCACGTCCGGCTGGCGCGGCCGGTCCTTTTCCCTCGGCATCGCCGATGCGGCGACGGTGCTGGCCCCCACCGCCGCCATGGCCGACGCCGCTGCCACGATCATCGCCAATGCCGTCGACCTGCCGGGCCATCCCGCCATCACCCGCCGCCCGGCCTGCGAGGTCAAGGCCGACAGCGACCTTGGCGCCCGTGCCGTGACCGTTGCGGTCGGCCCCCTGACCGCCGCTGAACGGTCGCAGGCTCTGGACAGCGGCCTGAGCGCCGCCCGCGAGGCACAGGACCGTGGGCTGATCGCAACGGCCGCTCTGTTCCTTCAGGGCGAATCCACCGCCCTTGAATCTTGCGCGCCTTCTGCAATTCATCAGTTTCCAAATATCCCGGGGGTGCGGGGGCAGCGCCCCCGCCCGTCCGGCGTCCCTGCCGTCCAAGGAAAGGACATCTGCCATGCCTGACTTCACCTTGCGCAAACTCGCGATCCTGACCGAAGAGATCCACCATGACAGCGGCCCCGCCCCAGCCGCGCCCCGTCAAAGGGCGGCGATCATGGCGCTGGTCGCCAACCCGTTTGCGGACCGGTTCGAGCCTGATCTGCAACCGGCGATGGAGGCGCTGAAACCTCTGGGCCTGATGATGACCGAACGGCTGATCGCTGCCCTGGGCGGACGCGAGGGGATCGACAGCTATGGCAAGGGGGCCATCGTTGGCGCAGGGGGCGAGGCGGAACATGGCGCGCTTTGGCATGTGCCGGGGGGCTATGCGATGCGCGCCCATCTGGGCGAAAGCCGCGCCATCGTGCCGTCGGCGATGAAGGTCGGGGCCATGGGGGCAACGCTGGACGTGCCCCTGGGCCATATCAACGCCGCCTATGTGCGCAGCCATTTCGACGCGATCACCCTGTCGATGCCTGATGGCCCGCGCGCGGACGAGATGCTTCTGGTTCTGGCCATGGCCCGGGGTGGCCGGGTCCACAGCCGCATGGGCGGGCTCGAGGTCTGGCAGGTCAAGGGCGAGGATGGCTTGCGGTGAGGAAACGCCCCGCCGCACTGGTTCTGACGGCAGCGCTGGCGCCCGGCGCGGCGCTGGCCCATGCGTCCGAACGCGCGGTGATCCTGACCCTGCCGACACGCGGGCTGATCTGGGGGGCAGGCGGCGCGGTGGCGCTGACGGCGCTCTTGGCGGCCCTGTCCCGGCGCACGCCCGGCTTTGCCCGCCACCGCCTCTGGTCCCGGCCCCGGCTGTTGCCTTCGGGGGCACTCGGTTGGCTTGCCGCGACCTTGACGTTCGCGTTGATTGTCATCGGCCTTGGCGGCCCCTCCGATCCCTATGAAAACCTGCTGCCCCTGACGCTCTGGACCGGCCTGTGGGTGGCGCTGACCGCGCTGCAGGCG
>CAZKJZ010000227.1:0-3261 GCA_964553145.1 uncultured Frigidibacter sp.
CGGGGCCAAGCCGGGCGGCGAGATCGGCGGCCAGCGTCGATTTTCCGGCACCGGGCGGCCCGGCCAGCGCGACGATGAAACGGTTGCACCCGGCAGCGGACTGCCGGATGCGGGTTGCAAGGTCGGTCGGTGTCACGCTTCGGCTCCGACGCCTTCGGGCACCTTGGCGCCGGTCATATAGGCGACGGCGTCCGACATGGAATGTTCGCGCGAGTTGATCACGCAGAGGCGGCGGCCCAGCCGGTGGATGTGGATGCGGTCGCAGACCTCGAACACATGGGGCATGTTGTGGCTGATCAGGATGATCGGGATGCCACGGCTGCGCACATCCTTGATCAGTTCCAGCACCCGGCGGCTTTCCTTGACGCCCAGGGCAGCTGTCGGTTCGTCAAGGATCACGACCTTCGACCCGAAGGCCGCCGCCCGCGCCACTGCAACGCCCTGCCGCTGCCCGCCCGACAGGGTCTCGACCGCCTGGTCGATATTCTGGATGGTCATCAGCCCCAGTTCCGACAGTTTCTGACGGGCGAAGGCCTTCATCCGGGGGCGGTCGGTCATGCGCAGCACATTGCCCAGAAA
This sequence comes from uncultured Frigidibacter sp., assembly GCA_964553145.1. Taxonomy (GTDB): domain Bacteria; phylum Pseudomonadota; class Alphaproteobacteria; order Rhodobacterales; family Rhodobacteraceae; genus TMP-24. Next base: position 580 of record CAZKJZ010000227.1, read on the forward strand.
TCCCGGCCGCCGCCATTCGCGGCCAAGGAACATATTGTCGGCAATCGACAGGGCGGGGGACATGGCCAGCGTCTGATAGACGGTTTCAATCCCGACATTGCGCGCATCGTCGGGGCTGCGGAAGTGAACCGTGCGCCCCTCCAGCTCGATCGTGCCATGGTCGGGCGTCACCGCACCGGACAGGGCCTTGATCAGGGTGGACTTGCCTGCGCCATTGTCGCCGATCACCCCCAGGATTTCGCCGGGGTAAAGATCGAAATCGGCGCCGTTCATGGCCACGACGGTGCCGTAGCGTTTCATCAGGCCGCGGGCCTTGATCACGGGTTGCATGGATGCACTCACTTCGAAGCCCTCCGCAGATATTGGTCCAAGGCGACGGCGATGATGACAAGGCAGCCGGTGGCAAAGGTCTGCCAGTAGCTGTCGACACCTGCCAGCGACAGGCCGGTGATGAAGACGCCGACGATGATGGCGCCGAGAACCGATCCGACGATCGAGCCGCGCCCACCAAAGAGCGACGTCCCCCCGATCACCACGGCGGTGATACTGTCAAGGTTGACGGTCTCGAACCCGATCGGCGAAATGGTTCCCACCCGGCCCACCGCGACCCAGGCGGCAAAGCCGCAGATAAAGCCCGCGACGCCATAGACCGAGATCAGCGTCTTATCGACCGCGATCCCCGACAGCATCGCTGCATCGGGGTCATCGCCCATCGCATGGACATGGCGCCCCCAGGCCGTGCGGTTCAGGACGTACCAGGCAATGGCGGCAAGGATCAAAAGCATGATCATGCCGAACGTGACCGTTGCGCCCAGGAACTTGAACTTGTTTCCAAAGAACAGCAGGGCGGGGGCCTTGGCCTTGATATCGACATTGCGGATCGATTCCGAATGGGAATAGGCCAGTTTCAGCGCGCGGAAGATCGACAGGGTGCCCAGCGTCACGATGAAGGGCGGCAGTTTGATCTTGGCGACCATAATGCCGTTGAAAATGCCCATCGCCGTGCCGACCGCCACGCCGATCAGGATGGCCAGCCCGGCGGGCAGCCCGTTGCCGACCGCCAGATTGCCCATGATCAGCGAGGAAAAGACCAGAATTTCGCCGACCGACAGGTCAATCCCCGCCGTCAGGATGACCAGCGTCTGCGCCAGGGCGACAAAGCCGGTGACCGTGACCTGCTGCAGAACCGTTGTCAGGGCACCCAGGCCCAGAAAGCGCGCATTTGCAACGCCGAAACCCAGCACGGACAAGAGCAACACAAGTGCGGGGATCATCGTCGGATTGTCCCGCAGGAAGCCGCGCGCCTTGGCCAGGGCGGTTTTGTCATCGTTTTCAAACTGTGCGACCGATTTGTCGGCCGCGTCCAGTTTCGCTTCGAAGTCCGAGATTGTCTTGGTGGGTGAGTCTGGATTGCTCATCGTTACGGCGCCCCTCCCGCAGGCCCCCTGAGAATGGTCTGGTTACAAGGAGGGGCGGCCACAAAGCCGCCCCTCTGTTACTTTTTACACGAACGGTCAGCGGCTGATCAGCCCCAGCAGAGCTCGGTGCCCTTGGTGCTGTCGATCGATTCCACGCCGGCGGCCGGCTTGTCGGTGACAAGGTTCACGCCGGTGTTGAAGAAGGACAGGCCTTCGGACGCCTGCGGCTTGGTTCCGTCCTTGGCAAAGGCGACGATGGCTTCGATGCCCTTGGAGGCCATCAGCAGCGGATATTGCTGCGATGTGGCGCCGATGACGCCCGCCTTGACGTTGGCAACGCCCGGGCAGCCGCCGTCGACCGAGACGATCAGCGCCTGGGTTTCCTTGCCGGCGCTCTTCAATGCCTGATAGGCGCCTTCGGCTGCAGGTTCATTGATTGTATAGACAAGGTTGATGTCCGGGTCCTTGGCCAGCAGGGTTTCCATGGCCTTTTGGCCGCCTTCTGCGCTTGCGTCCGAGTTTTCGTGACCGATGACGCGGGCATCCGTTTCAGAGCTCATGACGGTCGGGTCCGGAACTTCGACGCCGAATCCCTTAAGAAAGCCCGTGTCCCGCTGCACATCGACCGAGATATTGTCCTTGTTGATGTCCAGCATGGCGATCTTGGCCGATGCCGCCGCATCGCCCAGCGTCGCCTTGGCCCATTGGCCGATCAGGATGCCCGCCTGGAAGTTGTCGGTGGCAAAGGTCATGTCCTGCGCATCCGCATCCGCCAAGGGCGTGTCCAGCGCGATGACCAGAATGCCCGCCTCACGCGCGGCCTTCAGTGCCGGGCCGACCGAGTCGTTCGACGGCGTGATCAGGATACCCTTGGCGCCTGCCGCCACGCAGTTCTCGATTGCGGTGATCTGCGGGCCGGCGTCGCCGTCCTTTTCACCCGCATAGGCCTGGAAGTCGAGACCGGCAGCGGTGGCGGCGGCCTCGGCGCCTTCCTTCATCTTCACGAAGAAGGGGTTGGTGTTGTTCTTGGTGATCAGGCACGCAAGATCCGCAGCCGAGGCGGCACCTGCCATCAGGGCAAAGGCGGCAACGCCCATAAGAGCGGTGGCTTTAAGTTTCATTCTCTTCCTCCCGAAGGTGGGGTTTGACCCCTATGATTTGTCGCGAACCTCTCCCGTGCCGCGATGGCCATATAAAGCCTGATTCCGTCCGTGGCGTCAACTTAATAAATCACAATGATTTAATATTGACAGGTTGCAAAGCC
>CAZKJZ010000228.1:0-3259 GCA_964553145.1 uncultured Frigidibacter sp.
CGCCTTAGCCTGCAGACCCGCGAACAGCATATCCGCCGCGAGAAAGCCACGTCGAACATCTGCACGGCGCAGGCGCTTTTGGCCAATATGGCCAGCTTCTATGCCGTGTTCCACGGCCCCGAGGGGCTGAAGGCCATTGCCCAGCGGGTGCATCGCAAGACGGTGCGGGTGGCCAAAGTCCTGCAGGCGGCCGGCTTCAAGGTCGAGCCGAAGCACTTTTTCGATACGATCACCGTCGATGTCGGGCCGATGCAGCAGGTGATCCTGAAGGCGGCGCGCAAGGAACGGATCAACCTGCGCGTGGTGGGGACGTCCAGGCTGGGCATCAGCCTGGACGAAACCACGCGGCGCGAAACCGTCGAACGGCTGTGGCGCGCCTTTGGGATCGAGCGCAAGGACGATGACCTGACGCCCGCCTACCGCATTCCCGACCCCCTGATCCGCACGTCGGACTATCTGACCCACCCGGTCTTTCACATGAACCGGGCGGAAACGGAAATGATGCGCTATATGCGCCGCCTTGCGGACCGTGATCTGGCGCTGGACCGGGCGATGATCCCCCTTGGCTCTTGCACGATGAAGCTGAACGCGGCGGCCGAGATGATGCCGATCACCTGGCCCGAGTTCGCGAACATCCACCCGTTCGCGCCCCATGACCAGACCGAGGGCTATCACGAACTGGTCCGCGATCTATCGGCCAAGCTGTGCACCATCACCGGCTATGACGCGATGAGCCTGCAGCCCAATTCCGGCGCGCAGGGCGAATATGCGGGCCTCTTGACGATCATGGCCTATCACCGGGCGCGGGGGCAGACCGACCGCGATGTTTGTCTGATCCCGGTGTCGGCGCATGGCACCAACCCGGCCTCGGCGCAGATGGTCGGCATGAAGGTCGTCGTGGTGAAATCGCGCGAGAATGGCGATATCGACCTGGACGATTTCCGCGCCAAGGCCGAGGCGGCGGGCGAACGGCTGGCCGCATGCATGATCACCTATCCCTCGACCCACGGTGTCTTTGAGGAAACGGTGAAAGAGGTCTGCAACGTCACCCACCAGCATGGCGGTCAGGTCTATATCGACGGGGCCAACATGAACGCCATGGTCGGCCTTGTCCGCCCCGGCGATCTCGGTGGCGATGTCAGTCACCTGAACCTGCACAAGACCTTTTGCATCCCGCATGGCGGCGGTGGCCCCGGCATGGGGCCGATCGGCGTCAAGGCGCATCTGGCGCCGCACCTGCCCGGCCATCCCGAAACCGGCGGCAAGGAGGGGCCGGTCAGTGCCGCGCCCTACGGGTCGGCCTCGATCCTGCCGATTTCCTGGGCCTACATCCTGATGATGGGCGGGGCTGGCCTGACGCAGGCGACCAAGGTGGCGATCCTGAACGCCAATTATATCGCCAAGCGGCTGGAAGGGGCGTTCCCCGTTCTCTTCAAGGGCGATCAGGGGAGGGTGGCGCATGAATGCATCATCGACCCCCGTGCCTTTGCCGAAAGCGCCCATGTGACGGTCGAGGATATCGCCAAGCGGCTGATCGACAACGGATTCCACGCGCCGACCATGAGCTGGCCGGTAGCCGGCACGCTGATGATCGAGCCGACGGAATCAGAGACGAAGGCGGAACTCGACCGGTTCATCACCGCCATGCTGTCGATCCGCGAAGAAATCGCGGCGATCGAGCGGGGCGAGATGGATGCCGAAAACAACCCGCTGAAACATGCGCCCCATACGGTCAATGCGCTGGTCGGCGACTGGAACCGGCCCTATAGCCGCGAACAGGGTTGCTTCCCGCCGGGGTCGTTCCGGGTTGACAAATACTGGCCGCCTGTGGGCCGGGTCGACAATGTCTATGGCGACAGGAACCTTGTCTGCATCTGCCCGCCTGTGGAAAGCTACGCGGACGCGGCGGAGTAGGGGGGCAGGGGCGGAGCGGGCGGGTCTTGTCCGCGCGCGCCCCGGCCCCCGCGCCGGGGCCTCGTGTCCCGGCTGAGGCCCCGGTTCAGGACCGGGGCGGGGGTGTGTAAAGGCTTGGGGTGCCATTGGTGCAGAATAACAGAGACGGATTTGCGGCGGGGCTCTGGGCAGCGCTGCCGATTGCGGTGGGCTACTTTCCCATCGCCTTCGCCTTTGGCGTCGGTGCCCGGTCCATTGGCCTGACGGTGGCCGAGGCGTTCGGCCTGTCGCTGATCATCTATTCCGGGGGGGCGCAGTTCCTGTCCCTTGCGCTGATCGGGGCGGGGACGCCGGTGGTGGTGGCGGCCCTGACGTTGATTGCCATGGGGGTGCGGCATGTCCTTTATGGCCCGGCGCTGATGCGGCAGGCCGGGACAGGGGCGCCGCGCCGCCACGCCTGGGCATGGGCCTGGGGCCTGACGGACGAGGTCTTTGGCACGGCGCTGGGGGCGCTGGCCCGGGGGTGGCGCTTTTCCGAACCGTTCATGTTCGGCCTTGGCGCCGGGGCCTATGGCGCCTGGCTCGCGGGCACGCTGGCCGGGGCCTGGGCGGGCAGCGGCGCGCTGGACGGATGGCCTGCGGTTCAGGCCGGGCTTGGCTTTATGCTGACCGCTCTGTTCCTGTCGCTCCTTCTGTCGATCCTGTCGCGGGCGGAACTGCCGGTGCTGGCCGTGGCCGCTGTGGCGACCGTGGCCCTGACTTTGGCCTGGTCGCCGACGGCGGGGATTCTGGCGGGCATGATCGCCGGGGCGCTGGCCGGGGTTCTCTATCGGGGGAGTGCCGCGCATGAGGCCTGAGATTCTGGCGCTGGCCCTTGCCGTTGGCCTCTGCAACTGGGCCTTTCGCTATTTTCCGACAAGGGCCAACCTGCATGAACTGCCGCCCCGCAGCGCCCTGTCGCGGTTCCTGACCGCAACCGGTCCCGCAGCCATCGGCACGCTTTTTGTCGCCTCGGCCCTGCCCTATGCCCGTGATCTGACCGGGGCAGGGGGCGCGGTTCTGGGCGCCGGAACCGCCGCCGTGCTGGCGGTCTTTGCCCTGACCCGCTCGGTCGTTGCCGCTACGCTGGCCGGGGCCCTGGCCTATGGGCTGGTCTTCCGGCTGGCAGGCCTGTGACGGCCGACACGGGGCGCGGGGTGGGTAAATTGTCCCGCCCACCCCGCCGTTACCCTTGACAAGGCGGCCCCCCTTGGCCAAATAGCCGCCCAAGACTGGGGCAGTAGCTCAGTTGGGAGAGCGTATCGTTCGCAATGATAAGGTCAGGGGTTCGATCCCCCTCTGCTCCACCAGTCTTTCCCCGACATGA
>CAZKJZ010000229.1:0-3255 GCA_964553145.1 uncultured Frigidibacter sp.
CTCGGTCACGATCATGTCCAGCCGCTGGTCGGTCGGTTCGGTCGGAACCTCGGGCACTTCCTGGGCGGCAAAGGCAAAGCCGATGGCCGTGACCGGACCATGGGCGCGCAGGCCTTCCAGCGTCCGGTCATAAAAGCCGCCGCCATAACCCAGCCGGAACCCCTGCCGGTCAAAGGCCAGCAAGGGGACGATCAGCACCGATGGCACCCGTTCCACGGCCCCTTCCGGTATCAGCGCGCCAAAGGCGCCCGCGACCATCACGGCGCCCGGATGCCAGTCGTGAAACTGCAAGGGCTGCGCCGGGCCGGGGATGACCGGCACGCAGACGCACCCGCCCTGCCCGACCGCCAGATGCGCGGCCATGGCGGGCAGGCAGTCCACTTCCGTCCGCATCGGCATGTAACCGGCCAGAATGGCGCCCGCATGGGCCGTCAGAACATCGGTCAGCAGGGCGGCATCGCCGGGGCCCCGCGCGGCAAAAGCCGCCTTGCGCCGCGCGAACGCCTCGGCCCGCGCGGCCGTCTTGATGTCGGCCAGTGTCATAACAGGAAAACCGTCGCAAAACCCAGAAAGGCGAAATAGCCCATGACGTCGGTCAGCGTGGTGACAAAGGTGCCCGAGGCCAGGGCCGGGTCGAACCCCAGCCGTTCCAGCGACAGCGGCACCAGCACCCCGCCCATCGCCGCCACCACCTGATTGGTCATCATCGCCAAGGCCAGGACCAGCCCCAGAAGGGGCTGCCCCAGGATCAGCGTCGCGGCCAAGGCCAGGATCAGCGCCAGACCGATCCCGTTCATCAGCCCGGCCAGAAGCTCGCGCAGGATCACGCGCTTGGCGTTGGCGCTGGTCAGGTCGCGGGTGGCCAGCGCCCTGACCGCGACCGCCAGCGACTGGGTTCCGGCAATGCCGCCGGTCGAGGCGACAATCGGCATGACGGCGGCCAGAGCAACAAGTTGCGACAGAGTGCCTTCGAACTGCGAAATGACCAGCGCCGACAGCGAGGCGGTAAAAAGGTTCGCCACCAGCCAAGGCAGCCGCTGGCGCGCCGTTTCGACCGGCCCGTCGGAAATCGACGCCTCGGACCCGACACCGGCCAGATGCAGCACGTCTTCCTCGTGTTCCTCGTCCAGAACCGCCATCGCATCGTCGATGGTGATCACCCCGGCCAGCCGGTCATTTTCATCCACCACCGGGGCCGAGATCAGGTGATACTGGTTAAAGGCATAGGCGACGTCGCCTTCATCCTCCATCACCGAAATGGTGCGGAAACTGTCTTCGGTAATGTCCTTCAGCCGCACGTCGCGGCGCGAGGACAGGATCTTGCCCAGCGTCACATAGCCGACCGGGTGCCAGCGCGGGTCAATCAGGATAACGTGATAGAACTGGTCGGGCAGCTCTGCCTCGCCCCGCAGAAAGTCGATCGCGGCGCCCACTGTCCAGTCTTCGGGGGCCGTCACCACCTCGCGCTGCATCAGGCGGCCGGCGGATTGTTCGGGATAGGTCAGCGATTGCTGAACCGCCGCGCGGTCGCTGTCTTCCAGCGCGCCCAGGATCATTTCCTGCTGCGGCTCTTCCAGATCCTCCAGAAGATCGACGACATCGTCCGAATCAAGTTCGCGCACCGCCTCGGTCAGAACCTCGTGCGGCAGCGCCCCGATCACCTCTTCGCGGATCGACTCGTCCAGTTCCGACAGGATCTCGCCATCGATCCCCCGCGACCACAGGGACAAAAGCTGCGCCCGGTCGCCCGCGCCGATCTGTTCCAGAAGGTCGGCGATGTCGGCGGCGTGCAAGGGCTCCATCAGCGCATCGATGGCGGGCATGTCGCCCACCTCGACCGCCGTCAGAATCGCCTCGACCGTACGCGGGTCCAGCGCGTAGTCTTCCTCCTCGCGCGCCTCGGGCCGGTCGGTTGTCTGGGTCAGGTCGTCGGTCATGTCACTCCCTTGGCGGGCATTGCCGCGACCTTATCGGAAGCACTTTCAAAGAAACAGGGGCGGGCGGCAAATTTACTGAACCGCTGTCCGGGGTTAGAGTGCCGGGAAGAAGCAAGGGGACCGGATCATGGCAGAGCTGCTTTTGGGCCAAACCCTGGCCTTTCAGGACAGTGCGCTGCATCTGGGGCCCGAGGCCGCGTGCCATTCGGCGCGGGGCGGGGTGCTGATCGACGGCGGCCTGATCCGCGCCGTGGGTCAGGCAGACGATCTGCGCCGCGCCTACCCGATGGCCCGGGTCACCGATTATGGGGCGGCACTGATTTCGGCGGGCTTTGTCGATGCCCATGTCCATTACCCGCAGACGGCAATCATCGCATCCTGGGGCAAAAGGCTGATCGACTGGCTGAACCTTTACACCTTCCCCGAGGAAATGCGCTTTGCCGACCCTGCCTATGCGGCAGATATCGCCGGGCGCTATCTGGACCTGGTCCTGGCCAACGGCACGACCAGCGTCTGTTCCTATGCGACGATCCATCCCGAAAGTGTCGACGCCTTTTTCAGCGCGGCGACGTCGCGGGGCATGCGCGCCTGGGCGGGCAAGACCTGCATGGACCGCAATGCGCCGGACGGCCTTCGCGACACGGCGCAAAGCGCCTATGACGACAGCCTGCGCCTTCTTGGCAGGTGGCACGGGCGGGACCGACTGTCCTATGTCATCACCCCGCGCTTTACCCCCACATCGACGCCCGACCAGCTGGCGGCACTGGGCGCCCTGTGGCGCGATAATCCCGACTGCCTGATGCAGACGCATCTGTCGGAACAGACCGACGAGGTTGCCTGGGTCCAGCGCCTGCATCCAAAGGCGCGCGACTATCTGGATACGTACGAGGCCCATGGGCTGGTCGGCCCCGGCGCCGTCTTTGGCCATGCGATCTGGCTGACCGACCGCGAGGTGGCGCGCATCGCCGACAGCGGCGCGGCGCTGGTCCATTGTCCGACCTCGAACGCCTTCATCGGGTCGGGCCTCTTTCGTGCCGCCGCGATGGCTGCGCGCGGCATCCTGGTCGGGCTGGCCACCGACACCGGGGGCGGATCGTCCTTTTCCATGCTGCGGACCATGGCGGCGGCCTATGAGATCGGCCAGCTGGGCGGCACGGCTCTGCATCCCGCCGCCCTGTGGTGGCTGGCGACGCTTGGGTCGGCGCATGCGCTGCGGGCGGGCGACCGGATCGGCAATCTGGCGCCAGGGATGGAGGCGGACATAACGGTGACCGACCTTGCCTCGACCCCCGCCATCGCCCAGCGCGCCGCCCGCGCG
>CAZKJZ010000230.1:0-3230 GCA_964553145.1 uncultured Frigidibacter sp.
TCGACAAGGCGCGCAAAGAAGCTGGCGCCGACGGGGGCCGCCTCGTCGTTGAAATCATACTTCGGATGATGCAGCCCCGCACCCGGCCCGGTACCCATGAAGAGATAGGCGCCGGGCCGGGCTTCGAGCATATAGGAAAAATCCTCGGACCCCATCTCGCGGCCCGCGTCGTCGCTGACCAGCGCCTCGCCCGCCACCTCGCGCGCCACATCGGCGGCAAAAGCGGTGCAGCGCGGCTCGTTCACCGTCGCGGGATAGCCCCAGTCATAATGCACATCGGCCTCGACCGCATAGGCCCGGGCATGGCCCTCGATGATCTCGTGGATGCGGTCCTTCAGCATCTGCCGCACATCGGGGTCAAAGCTGCGCACCGTCGCCTGGAACATCGCGGTTTCGGGGATCACATTCGAGACGGTGCCCGCATGAATCTGGGTGACCGAAATCACCGCCTCGTCCAGGGGATTGAGGTTCCGGGTCAGGATCGACTGCAAGGCCTGCACCATGCCGACTGTGGCGATCACCGGATCAACCGTTTCCTGCGGGGTCGCGGCATGGCCGCCGCGTCCCGTCAGGGTGACGGTCAGCGTATCGACCGCCGCCATGATCGGGCCGGGCGTGGTCTGAAAGCTGCCGAAGGGCCGGTTCGGCGCATTGTGGATCGCATAGACCTCGGCAATCGCGAACTTTTCCATCACACCCGCCGCCACCATCGCCTGCCCGCCGGCCCCGTCTTCCTCGGCCGGCTGGAACAGCAGCGCCACGCGCCCCTTGAAACGGCGGGTTTCCGCCAGATATTTCGCGGCACCCAGCAGCATGGCCGTATGGCCGTCATGGCCGCAGGCATGCATCCGGCCGGGATGGTCCGACAGATAGTCGACCCCGGTCAGTTCGGTGATCGGCAGCGCATCCATGTCGGCCCGAAGGCCGATCACCGGCCCCGGCCCCCGACCGTTGATGATCGCGACGATCCCGCTGGTCGCGATCCCTTCGTGAATCTCGTCCACCCCGATCTCGCGCAGGCGGGCCGCCACATAGGCGGCGGTCTTTGGCAGGTCGAACTCCAGTTCCGGGCAGCGGTGCAGCGCCTGCCGCCATTCGGTCATTTCGGGGGCCAAGGCGGCTATGCGGTTCAAAACGGGCATGGTTGGGACTTGACCTGCTGATCGGGATCAGGCGCAGATGACGCGAAATTCCGGGGAACTGCAATGTCATCTGTTCAAACCGCCTCTGACCGTCTGGTTCATGACCGCCAGGCCGGCATCGCCCGGCTGGTCGAGATCATGGCCCGCCTGCGCGATCCTGTCGGGGGCTGCCCCTGGGACCTGGAGCAAGACTTTGCCACCATAGCCCCCTATACGATCGAAGAGGCCTATGAGGTCGCCGATGCCATCGACCGGCAGGCCTGGGGCGAGCTGAAAGGCGAATTGGGCGATCTTCTGTTTCAGGCCGTCTATCACGCGCAGATGGCGGCCGAGGCGGGGCACTTTGGCTTTGACGATGTGGTTCAGGCGATTTCCGACAAGATGATCGCCCGCCATCCGCATGTCTTCGGCAGCGAAAGCCGCGACAAGTCGGCCGACCAGCAAAGCCGCGACTGGGAACGGCTGAAGGCCGCCGAACGCGCCGCCCGGGCCGAAGGCGGCGTTCTGGACGGGGTCGCTGTGGGCCTGCCCGGCCTGACCCGCGCAGTCAAGCTGCAGAACCGCGCGGCGCGCGTGGGTTTTGACTGGCCCTCGACCGATCAGGTCATCGACAAGATCGTCGAAGAGGCGCGCGAGCTGAACGAGGCCCGTGACCGGCTGACCGAAGCCGAAGTTTTTGATGAATTCGGCGATCTTTTGTTTGTGGTGGCAAATCTCGCCCGTCACATGAAGATCGACCCGGAAGCCGCCATCCGCGCTGCAAATTCCAAGTTCACCCGGCGGTTTCGCCATATCGAGGCGGCCCTGGCGGCAGAGGGCAAGCGGCCCGAGGACAGCACTCTGGAGGAGATGGACGCCCTGTGGAACGCGGCCAAGGCAGCGGAGAAAGCCTCCATCGCTAATTCCTGATATATTCGGTCGGATATTGACCCTTCCTCTCGCCGGTGGCACAAGGCCATCGAAAACCCGACTAAAGGAATCGGAAATGCGCGCCCTTGCCCCCCTGACGCTGGTCCTGATCCAGCCCGCCCTTCCCGCGCTGGCGGACGAGGTCAATGTCTATTCCTTTCGTCAGCCGGAACTGGTCCAGCCGCTCTTTGACGCCTTCACCGCCGAAACCGGGATCGAGGTGAACCTGGCCTATGTCGAAAAGGGCCTGACCGAACGGCTGGTAGCCGAAGGCGACCGAAGCCCTGCCGATCTGGTGATGACCACCGACATCGCCCGCCTGACACAACTGGTCGAGGCTGGGGTGACCCAGCCGGTCACTTCGGAGGTGCTGAGCGCCAATATCCCCGCCGAATTCCGCGATCCCGGCAATCAGTGGTTCGGCCTGACGACGCGGGCGCGGATCGTCTATGCCGCCAAAGACCGGGTCAAGGATGGCGAGGTCACGACCTATGAGGATCTGGCCGATCCGCGCTGGAAGGGGCGCATCTGCACCCGCCCCGGCACCCATGACTATAACCTGGGCCTGATGGCGGCGATGATCGCCCATCATGACGAGGCCTTTGCCAAAAGATGGGCCGAGGGGTTGAAGGCCAATCTGGCGAAAAAGCCCGAAGGCAATGACCGCGATCAGGTCAAGTCGATCTGGGCGGGGGAATGCGACATTTCGCTGGGCAATACCTATTACATGGGCCAGATGCTGGCCGACCCGGAGCAAAAGGACTGGGCCAATGCCGTCCGCATCGTCTTTCCGGTGTTCGACGGCGGCGGCACCCACCTGAACCTGTCCGGCGTGGCCATGACCAGGGCGGCACCGAACCATGATGCGGCGCTGAAGCTGATGGAGTTCCTGTCCTCGGACACCGCGCAGAAGATTTACGCCGAAACCAACAATGAATTCCCGGTCAAGCCGGGCGTCGAACGGTCGGCTTTGGTCGCCAGCTGGGGCGACTTCACCCCCGACAGCATCGGCCTGTCGGCGGTTGCGGGACTTCGGGCCACGGCGCTGAAGCTGATGGAAGAGGTGAATTTCGACGGCTGAGCTTTGGCTGCTTCAGTAGAACCCACATAGGCCACCAAAGCCCGGGGCAAGTGACCCGGGCGCCGCGACCGGCCCACGCAAAACCGTCCACGTGGCGA
>CAZKJZ010000231.1:0-3224 GCA_964553145.1 uncultured Frigidibacter sp.
TAGCTGGACAGGGCCGCCTGCTCGATCCGCACCTCGGCCTGCCAGTTGCCTGCGGCGCGCCCCGCGCATTGGCCGCGATAGAGGATGCCGCTGATGCGAAGCTCATTGTCGCCGAGCAGAAAGCCGGCACCTATCGGCAGGGTCTGGGCCTGCCCGCCGCGCAGCCGGTAACTGTAGGCCACCCCTTCGGCGCCAAGGCCGCGCTGGCCGGGGCGGGCGCGGCGGACGGTAAAGCTGACATCGGCGCAGGCGCCGGGCGGCAGGCGGATGCGCAAGGCATAGGGGCTGGCCGGGTCTTCGGCGGTGAAATGCAGGGCCGCCTCGCCCAGGCACAGGGCCGCATCGGGCGCATAGGCGCGCATGCCGGCGCATTTGACTGAAATATCCTCGGCCAGGGCCGGGTGACAAAAACCGATCGCGACGGCCAAGGCCGCCTGTCCGAGAAGGCGTTTCATTCTGATCCTCGATGGGTTGGGGCGGCGCTGGCGGGCCGGAAGGTCGGCGGGCGCGGCCCGGTAAAACAGTCGGCCCGGGTGACAGTCGGGACGTGATCAAATCCTACGCCTGTGCCTGACCTAGCGTAAGTCAGGGAAACCCTACCTGACCGCCACCGGCCCCTTGAACCGCCTTTGCGGCACACCATCTGTCTTCAGCCGGATGCCATGACGGGTCCGGCTGAACCGCCTGCCGGTTTGGCGGGCGCATCGCTTGATGAGGATGACCATGCGTAGCTTTGACTTTTCCCCGCTTTACCGCGCGACCGTCGGCTTTGACCGGATCGCCGACCTGATGGACCGGGCGCTGAGTGCCGATCTGGCCCAGCCGACCTACCCGCCCTACAATATCGAAAAGACCGCCGAGAACGGCTATCGCATCTCGATTGCCGTGGCCGGGTTCGCGCCCGAAGAACTGGCGGTCGAGGTCAAGGAGGGCGCCCTGTCGGTAAGCGCCCGCAAATCGGCCGAGGACGAGGCGCGGACCTATCTGCACCGGGGTATCGCCACCCGGGCCTTTGACCGCCGCTTTACGCTGGCCGATCATGTGCGCGTGACCGGCGCCACCCATGCCGACGGCATGCTGCATATCGATCTGGTGCGCGAAGTGCCCGAGGCGCTGAAGCCCCGCCGGATCGAGATTGCCCGCGGCGATGCGGTCGAGGGGCGGGCGGTCGAGACGATTGCCGCCTGAGCGCAGGCTGGAGTGACCGGGGGCGATGTGACGAACCGCCAGCCCTGATCGGTCCGGCAGCGGGGGCGCTGCCCCCGCACCCCCGGGATATTTGCGCCACAATGAAATGGTGGCCGACCGAGGAATAGATGGCGCGCCGCCTGGCGCGCCATTTGCCTACTTCCCCGACAGGCTTTCGCCAAGGCGCATCAGCTGCACCGCCTCGGTCCGGTAGCCATAGGGGTCGGCGCCGCGGGCGCCGTTGGCCAGCGCGATTGCGTCGGCCCAGCCCCAGTTGCCAAGATAGGACGAGCCTTGCAAGAGCTGGCCAAACCCGGCGATGGCGGCGGCAAAGCGGGCGTCGTCGTCGGGCGTGCCGGGGGTGGCGCCGACCGGGGTTTCGATCAGTTGCGACGTGTCGGCGCCCGGTGCCTTCCAGCGCAGTTTCAGCCAGGCGATGTCGCCCTTTTCACCGCCTGCCGCTGCCGCTGCGGGCGGCGTGCCGAAATGCAACGGGTCGGTCAGGCGGGCCGGGCTGCCGACCGGCACGAGTTCATAAAGGGCCGTCACTTGCAGGCCCGCGCCGATCTCGCCCGCGTCGACCTTGTCATTGTTGAAATCCTCGCGCTTCAGGGCGCGGGTTTCGTAGCCGATCAGCCGGTATTCGGCGACTTCGGCGGGGTTGAATTCGATCTGGATCTTCACATCGTCGGCGATCGGGAACAGGGCGCCGGTCAACTGATCGACCAGCACTTTCTGCGCCTCGGCCAACGTATCGATATAGCTGGCGGTGCCATTGCCGTTCTGGGCCAGCGACTGCATGATCGCATCATCCAGATTGCCGCGACCAAAGCCCAGGACCGACAGATAGGTGCCGCTGTCGCGTTCCCTGGCGATGAAGCTTTCCAGTGCCGCCGGGTCATCGATGCCGACGTTGAAATCACCGTCGGTGGCCAGAAGAACCCGGCCCACCCGTCCGTCGGCCTTCATCCCGTCTGCGACCTGATAGGCCAGTTGCAGCCCGTCGGCCCCCGCCGTCGAGCCACCCGCCATCAGATTGGCCAGCGCGCCCAGGATTTTCGCCTTGTCGGTGGCGGGCGTCGGTTCCAGCACCAGCCCGGCCGACCCGGCATAGGTGACGATCGCCACCTTGTCGCGCGGGTCAAGCTTGCCCACCATCATCCGGAAGGACTGGATGAGGAGCGGCAGCTTGTTCGCATCCTCCATCGAGCCGGACGTGTCGATCAGGAAGACCAGATCCAGCGGCGGGCGTTCCGTGACATCCGGCATCCGGCCCTGCAGGCCGATGCGCAGAAGTTCGGTATCCTTGTTCCAGGGGGTCCGGAACAGGCTGACCGAGGTCGAGAAAGGCGCATCTGCGGCCTGCGGCGCGGGGTAGGAATAGGGGAAATAATTCACCATCTCCTCGATCCGGACCGCATCGGGCGGGGGCAGGGCGCCGCCCGTCAGCGAGGAACGGACATAGGAATAGGACGCCGTGTCCACATCGACCGAAAAGGTCGAGACCGGTTCCTCGGCCGCGACCTTGACCGGGTTCGGCCTGTCATTGGCGAAGGCTTCGCTGTTCGGGGCGGGCTGAAGCAGGGGGGCGTCGGCCTCGGCCATCACAGCGCTGGGGGCGATGGTCATTGGCGCTGGGGCACCACCTATCTCGATCCCCATCCCCTGACCGCGCCTGGCGTCCTGCGGGGCCACCTGCGCGAATTCCGGTTCCATCACCGGTTCGGCCATGCCACCGGCAAGACCTTCGTCAAGTGCCTGTTCCGTGGCGGGCGCATCCGCTGCCATCTTGGCCATGGCGTCCGCTTCGGGCGGGGCGGCGGGCGCGGGAAGTGGCGCCGCATCTGCCACGGGCGCCTCGGCCGGTGTCACGGCCTTGGGCGCGGCGGGGGCCACGACCTCGGCTTCGGGTTTGGCTTCGGGTTTCGCCAGCGTCAGGTCAGCAGGCTTTGGCGCGCGCAAAAGTGCGGGGTCAAGGATGAGGACGCCTGCGACAAGGGCGGCGACCGAGGCGGTGGCCGTCAGCATCGGGCGAG
>CAZKJZ010000232.1:0-3208 GCA_964553145.1 uncultured Frigidibacter sp.
TCCTCGCCGATGTCGCGCCAGGAAAAGCTGGCAAAGACGCCGGGCAGGGGGGCATAGCCGCGCCCCTGCCAGAAGGCGTCGTTGGTGCGGAATTCGGCCGGGCGGGCAGGGTGGTCGTCGGGCCGCTTGACCGAACAGAAGGTCATATAGTGGCGCCCCAGCGCCCGGGCCTTGGCCTCGCGCGCGTCGAAAAAGGCGTGACCGATGCCGCGGCCCCTGTATTCGGGCAGCAAGAGGGATTCTGCACAATAATAGACATCGCTCAGATCATGGCCCATGGCGGCGATCGGCGCGCCCAGCTCCTCGGCATGATCCTCCAGCGGGGCTGCGGTCGACACGCCCACCAGCCTTGTGCCGTCAAAGGCGCCCGCCACCAGCGCATCGGGACTGTCCAGATAGGCCGACAGATACTTGCGTTCGTAATCCAGGTCGCCGTCGTAAAGATAAGGCCAGTCGCGGAAGATGCCGATGCGCAGGCGCGCGACATCATCAAGGGCGGCGGCGAACCCTTCGCGGGTCAGGATATGGACTTCGACGCTCATGATACCTGCCGGATCCAGTCCTGAAGGTTGTAATAGGTGGTGACGCGGGTGATCTTGCCATCTTTCAGGCTGAAAAAGCCGCCAGCAGGCAGGATATAGGTCTGACCCCGCGCGGGCGGCAGGCCGGGGTCGGTCTTGAGGTACGTGCCCTGCACGGTGAATTCGGCGGCGGCGCGGGTGCCGTCGTCGCTGGCAAAGATCACCATGTCGCTCAGCTTCTCGCGGTAGCTTTCGGCCATGTGACGGCAGAAATCGGCAAAGGCGTCGCGGCCCAGCCGGACGGCGCCTTCGTTGACATGGTGGGTAAAGTCTGGGTGCAGGGTGGCCAGCATGCCCGCAATGTCGCCCTTGTTGAAGGCATCATAATAGGCGCGGATGGTTTCGGCGGTCATTCTTCGCTCTCCGTGGTCGCCTTTCGCTTGCCAGAATAGCGCATATGGCCGGGCATGCGACAGGAAAGAGGGTGGTCAGCGGTGCTGATAGGGGCGGGCAGGCCGGTCGTCCGGCACGGCAAAGACCGGTCGGGCACCGTTTGCGACCCCAAGCGCGCTTGACAGGCGCAAGGAAAGCGGCTTTCCCGCAAGAAGGGTCCGGTGCGGGGAGGCGATGGACTACGATCTGGTGATTTTCGATTGTGACGGCGTGCTGATCGACAGCGAGATCATCAGCGCGACCATGTTGATTGACGAGCTGGCGCGGCTGGGCCTGACCATCGACCTGGCCTATGTCGCCCGCCATTTCCTGGGGCGCAGCTATCCGACGGTGATGGAGACGCTGCGTCGCGACTTCGGGCTGGTGTTGCCCCCCGCCTTTGAACTCGACTATCGCGAGCGGCTATTGGAGGCGTTTCAGCGCGACTTGCGGATCATGCCCGATGTGCGGCCGGTCTTGGAACGGCTGGCGGTGCCCTTTTGTGTCGCAACCTCCTCCAGCCCGCGCCGCGCTGCCATTTCCCTGGGGCTGGTCGAGCTGGACCAGTTGATCGGGTCGCGCCTTTTCACCGCGTCGGAAGTGCCGCGGGGCAAGCCTGCGCCCGATCTTTTCCTGCTGGCGGCCGACCATATGGGCGCCGACCCCGCCCGCACCCTGGTCATCGAAGACAGCCTGACCGGCATCAAGGCCGCCCTTGCGGCGGGAATGCAGGTCTGGCGGTTCATCGGCGGCAGCCATCTGACCGGGCAGGATACGGACGAGCCGCCCGACGCCATTCCTCACCGCCGATTTCAATCCTTTGGCGCGTTCTTTCAACTCGCCCCCAACCTGCAGAGACCGACATGAGCCGCATCGACAGCGAACCGACGATCGAGGATGATGCCGCGCGCGCGGGCTGGCTTTACTATGTGGGCGGGCTGACGCAGGACCAGATCGCGTCCGAACTGGGCGTCAGCCGCCAGCGGGCGCAGCGGCTGGTCAGCCGGGCCATGGCGGACGGGCTGATCCATGTGCGGCTGAACCACCGGATCGGCAATTGTCTGGATCTGGAAACGGCGCTGACCGAACGCTATGGGCTGATGCGTTGCCGGGTTGCGCCGGGGTTGGGCGAACAGGGCGATCCGGTCCGCGCCATCGCTTCGACCGCCGCCGAGGAGCTGGAAAGGTTCCTGCGCCGGACGGACCCTTTGGTGATCGCCTTCGGGACCGGGCGGGCCATGCGCGGCATGATCGATACGCTAGAGCCGATCGACGCGCCCCAGCACCGGCTGGTGTCGCTGAACGGCAATATCGCCCCGGACGGATCGGCCAGCTTCTTTGATGTGGTCATGCGCATCGCCGACAAGGTGCGCGCGCCGCATTATCCGCTGCCGATCCCGGTCATTTCCGCGACGATCGAGGAGAACCAGGCCTTCTATGCGCTGCCCCCGGTGCGGAGGGTGATGAATCTGGCCCGTGCGGCGGATGTGGTCTTTGCCGGGGTGGGGCAATTGTCGGAGGATGCGCCCCTGCTGGCCGACGGCTTTCTGTCGGTTGACGAGCTGGACCAGATGCGGGCTTTGGGTGCTGTGGGCGAGGTCGCCGGCTGGATCTTTAACCGCGAGGGCCAGTATATCGACGTGGGCACCAGCCTGCGCACCGGCGGCGTCCGGGTCGAGCCCAGCCGGGTGCGGCTGGCGCTGGGCGTCGCGGCAGGCCCGTCCAAGGTGCAGGCAATCGCGGGGGCCCTGTCGGGCCATATCCTTAATGGTCTGGTGACGGACGAGAGCACCGCGCAGGCGATTCTTGATTTGAATTGACGTGAGGCAAAGCCGCTGCCAGTCTGCTTAAACTGACGGCTGGGCGCGAACACGTTGGCAAAAACCCGCTTGACGATTCTAAAGGAAAGTGAGTAATTGCCCAATAAGCGATGAAATGCTCAGTCGCTTGATAGGGAGGATATCTATGACTTCGACACTTCGCGCGCTTCTCGGCGCGACGGCTCTTTGCACCCTTGCGGGCGCCGTCATGGCTGAAGAAACGACCATCACCGTCGCCACCGTGAACAACGGCGACATGGTCCGTATGCAGGGCCTGATGGACGATTTCTATGCCAAGCACCCCGACATCAAGGTCGAGTGGGTGACTCTGGAAGAAAACGTGCTGCGTCAGAACGTGACGACCGACATCGCCACTGGCGGTGGCCAGTATGACGTGATGACCATCGGCACCTATGAAGTTCCGATCTGGGGCAA